>PLYV01000192.1:0-330 GCA_003151855.1 Limisphaerales bacterium
TTGTCATCGTCGGCGAACTCGCGCTCACCGGCGGCGTGCGGAGTTGCAAAGGCGTTTTGCCGATTGCGCTCAAGGCGAAGGCGGACGGGAAAATTGGGGTTTTGGTTCCCGCCGAAAACGCCGCCGAGGCCGCCGTGGTGGCCGGCTTGAATGTCATTCCGGTGCAAAATCTCCGCGAGGCCGCGCAGTTTCTCGAAGGCGAAATCCGCATCGCGCCGACGAAGGTGGATTTGGAAAAACTTTTCGCGCACGAAGCCAGCGAGGAAAACGATTTCTCCGAAGTCAAAGGCCAGGAGAACGTGAAACGCGCGCTGGAAATCGCGGCGGCGG
>PLYV01000192.1:342-33266 GCA_003151855.1 Limisphaerales bacterium
GCGCGCCGCATCACACCGCGAGCGATGCCGGTCTGCTCGGCGGTAACATCAACCCCACGCCGGGGGAAATTTCGCTGGCGCACAATGGCGTTTTGTTTCTCGATGAGTTGCCGGAGTTCAAGCGCAGTGTTTTGGAGACGATGCGGCAGCCGCTGGAGGAAGGCCACGTCACCATTTCGCGCGCCGCTGGCACGCTGACTTTTCCCGCGCAATTCATGCTGATCGCGGCGATGAACCCGACGCCGGATGGCAAAATGCCGGGCGAATCCAAGAGTTCGCCGCGCGAAATCCAAAGTTATCTGGGGCGGATTTCCGGGCCGCTGCTGGATCGGGTGGATTTGCACATCGAAGTGCCGGCGGTGAAATTCCGCGAGATGTCGTCCGCGCAGCCGGGCGAAACGTCCGCGCAAATCCGCGAGCGCGTCATCGCCGCGCGAAAAATTCAGCACGCGCGTTTTGCCGCCAAGCCCAAGATCACCTGCAACGCGCGGATGGGTTCGCGCGAGCTCAAAGCTTATTGCGAGCTGGATGAGCCGACGCGTGATCTGCTGAAGCACGCGATGACGGAATACAATTTGAGCGCTCGCGCCTACGACCGGATTCTGAAGGTGGCCCGGACGATTGCGGACTTGGCCGGCACGGAGAAAATCTCCGGCGACCACATCAGCGAGGCGATTCAGTTCCGCTCGCTGGACCGGCAGTTGTGGGGCTGACTCACGCGCCCTGCATCATCGCGTAGATATAGATGTTCACAACCATCCGCATGCACGCCACGTCTTCGATTCCCACCGGCGCCGCACTCGGATTCTCAGTCACATGGTCCCAGCCGCACAAGCTGATGATGCCCGCCATGCGCGAGCCGACGCCGCTCACCGCGAGCGTTTCCGCGCCCGGCTTCACGGAACGCACTTTGGCACTCGCGGCGAATTGCGGCACGACTTCATTGTTCGTCGCAAACAATCTGCTCGCCGACGAATATTGCGCGCCCGCCGGCAGCGCAAACGGTCGCATTGCCATCGATGATGTTGCGGGCGCTGATTATTCATAGTGGGGTTTTAATTTCTTGATGCCGGATTTTTTGCCGACTCCAAGGTTTAAGTCGAAACCTGTGCCTTCGCAATCCGTCTGACTTGCTTGTCGCCTGTTACCAAAGCGACATCAGTGTAGCTATTCGGAATCAAAACTTCGTTCAAGTAGGAAATTATTGGAGAAGGTTTTTCTGCAAATCCATTTAGATCACGACGAAAGCCTTGTTTGACAATGGGTTTGTTGGATTCGTTGAAAACATCAACCGCCTGGCATCGCAGTTGCAAAAGGAAGTGCCGTCCGGCGGAATTTTAATTTGCCCTGGAGAGATACGAAAATAGCCATGAACGACAGAATCCTATCCACGAATCCGGTGCTGGCGAGGGTGACTGGTTCATCCGCGACGCCACGGCGTTTTCCAAATGGAACGTGCTGCAATTCTGCCGCTCGAATCACGCCTACGTCGTGGTCGGCTACTTTCCGGCCCTGACCGGCAAGATGACCAACGATGGCATGGAAATTCTCGTCAAGAACGACCCCGTCATGCGCCGGCCCTACATCGTGATGGAAGCGAATCCAAAAAATTTACCGCACGCGAACGCCGCCGGGGCGCGGACGTTGTCGGATTTTCTGCTGTCGCCGAAAGTGCAGAACTTCCTGCTCGAATTCGGCCGCGACACCTCGGCCAACCGCCCCTTGTTTTTTCCCGTCAACGCCACCAAACTCTAACCCATAAAGGAAACGATGAAACATCGCCTCACTTCAATCTTCGCCGGCGCGGCATTGCTGTTCGCCGGCCAGGAGAAAATCTCAGCCGCGCAGATCGCCGTGGCGGCCGCTGCGGATTTGAAATTTGCCCTCGACGAACTGGCGACGGAATTTCAAACCAATCAGCCGGACATCACCGTCCAGATTACTTACGGTTCGTCGGGCAGTTTTTACACGCAGCTCCAAAACCAAGCGCCGTTCGATCTTTTCTTCTCAGCGGATGTCGCGTATCCACGCAAACTCGCCGCCGCCGGGCTGGCGCTCGACACCAACGTGTTTCTTTATGCCGTCGGGCGCATCGTGGTCTGGGTGCCGAAAGCGTCGTCCGTGGACGTGGAAAAAATTGGCATCCAGTCGCTCCTCGCGCCGTCGGTGCAGAAAATTGCCATCGCCAATCCCAAGCACGCGCCATATGGCGTCGCGGCGGTGGCGGCCATGAAATCGCTGAAAGTTTTTGAGCCGGCGGAACCAAAGCTGGTATTTGGCGAGAATGTCGCGCAGACGGCGCAGTTTGTGCAGAGCGGCGCGGCGGACATCGGCGTCATCGCGCTGTCGCTGGCCATTGCCCCGACGATGCAGGGGACAGGCCGCTATTGGGAAATTCCGCTCAACGCTTATCCGAAAATGGAACAGGGCGGCATCATCCTGAACTGGACGAAAGAAGCGGAGGCTGCCCGCGCGTTCCGCGATTTCGTGCTGGGTGAGCATGGGCGTAGTGTGCTGAAACGCTACGGATTTTATCTGCCCGAAAAATAATCATGGACTGGCAAGCCATCAGCTTAAGCCTGCGCCTCGCGGCCTGCACCACGCTGTTGCTTGTGGCGTTCGGATTGCCGCTGGCGTATTGGTTGGCGAACACGCGCTGGCGCGGAAAATTTTTCATCGAGGCGCTGGTGGCGCTGCCCATTGTGCTGCCGCCGACAGTGCTGGGTTTCTATGTGCTGATGGCAATCGGCCCGCACAGTCCGCTCGGCCGGTTTTATGAATCGCTGTTCGGCCACCGGCTGCCGTTCACGTTTCAAGGCTTGCTGCTGGCCTCGGTGCTTTACAGCCTGCCCTTCGCCGTGCAGCCGTTCACCAGCGCGCTCGCCTCGGTGGATCGGCGCATGATGGAAGCCTCGTGGTGTCTCGGTGTGGGCCGGCTCGGCACGTTCTTCCGCGTCGCGCTGCCGTTGGCGTGGCCGGGCGTGCTCACCGGCATGGTGCTGAGCTTCACGCACACGCTCGGCGAATTCGGCGTAGTGCTGATGATCGGCGGCAACTTGCCCGGCGTCACGCGCACGGTTTCGATTTCCATTTACGACGAAGTGCAGTCGCTCAACTACGCCGCCGCCAACCAGACTTCGCTGGCGTTGCTGCTGTTCTCGTTTGCCGCACTCGTCGTCACCTACGGTTTGCAACGGAAATTCATCCAAGTATGGCCGACACGCTGACCGCGAATTTTCGCAAGCAATTCCCCAACGGCCCGGAAATTGTCGTGGACGATTTGCGCCTTGGTGCTGGCATCACGGTGTTGTTCGGCGAATCTGGCTCCGGCAAAACGACGGTTTTGCGTTGTCTCGCCGGACTGGAAATTCCCGACACCGGCGAAATCCGCTTTGGCAGCGAAGTCTGGTTTCAAAAAGGCGGAAAGCGGAAGGCGGAAAGCGGAAATATTTTCGCATCACCGCAAGAGCGGCGCATCGGTTTTGTGCCGCAAGATTACGCGCTGTTTCCGCATCTCACGGTGGCTGGTAATGTCGGCTACGGCTTGAATGAACCATCCGCCGCCGAGCGCGCGGCGCGCGTGGCCGAAACATTGCGCTGGCTCGGCCTCGACGGTCTGGAAAAACGGCTGCCGCGTGAGTTGTCCGGCGGCCAGCAGCAGCGTGTTGCACTGGCGCGCGCCGTGGTGCGTCGGCCAAAATTATTATTGCTCGACGAACCGCTCGCCGCGCTCGACACGCCGACGCGGCTGCGGCTGCGCGGCGAACTGCGTCATTTGCTCCGGCAGCTTGGCATCCCGACCATTCTCGTCACGCACGACCGGTTTGAAGCGCTCGCGCTCGGCGACCAAATGGTGGTGATGGCCGAAGGCAGCAACCAGCAATCCGGCCCGGTGACGGAGGTGTTTAACCGACCAGCCAATCTGGCCGTGGCGCACATCGCCGGCACGGAAACCGTCCTGCCCGCCCGCGTGCTGAAGGTGGAGAGCGGCATTGTGACCGTGGCCGTCGGCGAGGTGAAGCTCGTCGCGGTGGCGGCGGATTTTCCGGCGGACGCCACGGAGGCCCACGTCTGCATTCGCGCCGACGATGTGATGCTGGTGGCCGACGCGTTGCCGCAGGCGAGCGCGCGCAACCGGTTTTCCGCGACGGTTGTTTCCGTGGAGCGCGATGGTCCGCTGCTGTGCGCGGAACTGGACTGCGGATTCCCGCTCAAGGCGCTGGTCACGCCGCAGGCCGCCGCCGAAATGAAATTGCAGCCGCGCGCCGCCGTGGGCGTGCTGATCAAAGCCCCGCATATCCATCTGATTCCTCGATAAATCTTTTGAGCAGGTTTATTCGCGGTTGGCAGGCCCAAGCTGGATAAATCCGGTCGCGCTCCCATAGACTCAAGGTTTGGCAGGCAACCTTGGCGATGGGCCAACTCCTCGTCCAGACCAGCGAAACAGCAGTGCGCGCCAGCGTCATATGCCGCTTGCAAAAAGGCAACAGCGCGCACGCCGAACGGGAGAATGCCGGCCGAATAAAAAAACTCGCCGCGCGAAATCCAGAGTAACCTTGGACGGATTTCCGTGCGGGAAAAGATTTCTGGCGACCACCTCAGCGGGGCGATCCAGTTCCGCCCGCTGGACCGGCAGTTGTGGGGCTGACATCAAACGCCGCGCGGCCAACCTGGAAAACCGCGAGGCAAACCTGCGCCGTGGCCGGATCGTTCAGGCACAGCGCGCCGGAACGGATGTGCGGCGGATGGCCTTCAAGCTGGAGTGGAAATTTTTCCGCGAGGGATTTGGCGAAGACGGAAAAATCTTCAAAGCCTTCCGCGCGCAACTGCGCGGCATTCACCAGCCGGAACGAGCCGTGGCAGTTCTGGCACGTCTGCCGCATCAGCTCCACCAGCACCCGGCCCATCGTGTGGCGCGGATTGATTTCGACGACGGGTTTGAGTTTCGCCGCGCCGCTGGCGTCGCGATAAACAAAGGCGTCAATGCCGATGGGGCCGACAAAATTAGCCGCCCGCAGATCCGCTTCCAGTCTGGCGAAGAGTCCGTGGTAAAATTCCAGCAGCCGCCCGGAGATGTCCGCCGGCGCGTTGAATTGTGAAATCACCTTTGCCGGAATCCGCTTGTGAAAATGCGGCTCGGCGAAATTGGCGATGAATTGTCCGCGCGCGTCGCATTGCAACCCGGTGAAGCCACAGAGCTTCAGGCCGCGCTCCGTCATTTCGAGCTGCGCGGAAAAATCCTGCAACCGCTCCAGCCACGGTTCCACCACCAGCTCGCGGTTATGTGCAAACGCATTTTCCATCCAGCGGGTTTGCGCCGGCAAAATCTCCGGCTCGAACAGCCGCAGCGCGTTGCTGCCCGCCACGCCGAAGGATGCCTTCACGACGATCCGGTGGTGGCCGCGCGCCCGGATTTTGGAAATCTCGGCGAGTGCGGCTTCCAAAGAATTCACCGCCCCGCCGACTTCGTTTTCGGTGCAAAGCCAGTTTGGGATTTCTGATTTGTAATTTCCCATCGCCAATTTGTCGGCCAGCACGCGGCGGAGAAAACCCGCGCTCCAGGATTTTGAGTAAAGCCGCGCAATCTTTTCGTTGAAACGGTTTTCGTCCGCGCGTTTTTCGCCGGTGATACTGGCGAAGAGCGGTTTCAACAATTCCAAGCTGTCCGGTCCCCACGCCCACGGGCGCAGGCTGCCGAGCTTGCGCGCTTGCAAGGCGGCGACATGGTTGACTTCGGCAAATTCCGGCAGCGGGAAGCCGGCCTGCTTGATACCGCTCAAAAATTCCACGGAAGGTTTTTGCGTCACCAGCACGATGTCGTCCTGCCGGCAGAGGAATTGCGGCAGGTTTTCCAAATCACGCGCGAGCTGCGCCTGCGGCTTGGTGGGGTTGAACTTTTTCCCTTCCGCGAGGCGGCCTTCGGTGAAGGCGTTGAAAACATAAACGCTCGGCGTGCGGCCTTTGGACTGCGAATAAACGTTGAGCTGCGCGATGAATTGCTCGTCGAGTCCGGCGGCCTTGCGCCCGGCGACGTTGAGCGAAAAACCTTTCGCCCGCTGCGGTGAGAGCGGAAATTTCAGCGTGCGGCAGAAGGCGTCCCAGTCGGATTCGCCGGGATTTTTCCAGCGGCGGAACCATTTCAAACCGTAGGCGACGTGGCCGATTTCGTCGCGATAGATTTTCTCCAGCAGCTTCGCGGAGCCGGTGTCGCCGACGGTGCCGAGCGCTTTTCCGTAGTGACCGGCAAAGTCGAGGTTCGCCTGCTCGAACGTCAGGCAAAGGCCGGCGACGTAATCAATCGGGTGCTGCATCGGTGCGATGCAGCGCCAGAAATAACCGCTCACCGGAAAATCGCCGAGGGCGATGCCGCAGCTTTTCATGCGCTCCATGTAGAGCCGCGTGTGTTCCTGCTCGTCCAGCAACGTCTTCAAAACACCCTGGCGAAACGCCGCCGGTGCGTCGGGAAATTTCAGCAGCACGAGCGCCATCAATTCGGTGGCGAGCAGTTCGTGGTTGCCGAAAAAATGCAGCAGCTTGCCGCGTTCGCGGTCGTGTTCGAGCTGGTGCAGACCGGGAAATTCGCTTTTGTCGCCGGTGCCGTGCGGCTTGAAAACCAAATTGTCTGGCCGGCCGGGCGCGGCTGGCGTTTCGAGCGCGGGCCCGGGACGTTCGTCGGTCAGTTCGCCGGGCGCGCGGAGTTTTTCCTCGAGCGACGTGGCGAACAAAACTAATTCGGCGAATTCACGCAGTTCCATCGGCACGAGCGTAGCATGTTCCGGTTTCTATTGGCGAGCGCGGGTGGACGCGATATGTTGGCGGCAATGTCTCCCCGAAATCTTTCAGCGCGCCTCTGCCTGCTGGCGGGACTTTGGTTTTGTGCAGCCGGCTGGCTGCACGCGGAGCCGGCGGATTATCTCGTGGACAAGTGGGACACGGAGGACAGCCTGCCGAGCAGCACGGTGACATCCATCGCGCAGACTCCGGACGGCTATCTTTGGGTGGGCACTTACAACGGCCTGGCGCGGTTCGATGGCGCGCGGTTCGTGACGTTCGACCCGGTGAACCGGCCGGAGCTGACGCAGACGCGCGTGCAGGGGCTTTTTCTCGACGCCAGCGGCACGCTCTGGATCAACACGTTTCGCGGCGGGCTGACGTCGTATCGCGACGGCATTTTTAAAAACGAATTTCCCGACCGGCCGCAATATGACCTGCACAACTCGCTCGTTTATTCCGCGACGAAGGTCGTGATGTTCGTCATGCAGTTCGGCGATGTGCTGTGGCGCGATCTGTCGGCCACCAACGCGGACTGGCAGACCGTGACGCCGCCGGCGGGCACACGGCCGATCTTCCAATGCACCGACGCGGCGGGCGGGCTGTGGTTTCTCACGCGCGACGGGAACATTTTGCAGTTCGTCAACGGCGCGTTCCAGGAAGTGAAGGACGACGGCGGCCTGGCCGGCAGCAAAATCTACACGCTCGTTGCCGATGCGCATGGCCAAATCTGGGCCGGCGCGGAAAATGAAATCGCCCGCTGGAACGGCGCGCAGTTCGAGGCGATGACGCCGACCAACAGCACGACGGACGTGCAGCCGCTGCTGCTGTTCCCGACGAAGGCCGGCGCGCTGTGGGTGCTGGACGGCGACCGCCTGCGCAAAATGGAAGGCCGCGCGTGGACGGCGGAGGCCAATGCCTGGCGCGGTTTGCTGGGGCCGGCCTCCGGCCGCGCGATGGGTTTTCATGAGGACGGCGAGGGCGGGTTGTGGTTTAATCATTACGGCAACGGCCTCTTTCACATCACGCCGGCGGGCGGTTTTGAGCGGCTCACTTCGGCCTCGGAAAATCTGCCGAACGACCGCTACCTGCCCGGCGACCGCGTGGGCGCGTGGTTTCAGGGCAGCGACGACGGCATCTGGGCGGGCGTGGATCACGGCGGGCTGGCGCGGCTGCGCGACCGGCGGTTTCATGTCATCGGCCCGGCGGAAGGTTTGCCGGCGCGGACGGCGCTCTCGGTGAGCGGCGACACCAATGGTATGGTCTGGATCGGCACGGCGGGCGGCGGCCTGTGCCGGTGGAGTGATGGAAAAATTTCCCGTTACGCCGTGGGCGCGAGCGCGTCGGCGAATTTTATTTTTTCCATCGCGCCGCGCGCGGACGGCGGCGCGTGGCTGAGCGCGTCGGAAGGCGAGGATTTTTACCAGTTGCTCAACGGCCGCATCCAGCGCGTGTCGTGGGACGTCCACGGCATCAAATCCATTTTGGTGGACAGCCAGAACCGCCTGTGGCTCGGGCTGAAGGCCGGGCTGGCGTGGTGGGTGGGCAACAACCGGCAGGTGCTGAATGTCAGCAGCAATAATTTCATGCCCGCCATCCGCGCATTGGCGGAGACGCCCGACGGCAACATCTGGGCCGGCGCGGATGATGGCACGATCTTCCGCTGCAGCCAGGACAAGCTGGAGGCGTTTCACGCGACGGACGCGCTGGCCGGGCAGCCGATTTATGCGCTGCACGCGGACGCCACCGGCACGCTGTGGGCGGGGACGTTTCGCGGCGGGCTGGTGCGGTTCAAGGACGGGAAGTTTTCGCGCATCACCGCGACAAACGGTTTGCCGGCGGACATCATCAGCCAGATCCAGGAGGACGGCCACGGCCGGCTCTGGCTCGGCACACACCAGGGAATTTTCTGTGTGGACAAAAAGGCGTTGAACGCCTGCGCGGACGGACGGTCGCCGTCAGTGGATTACGTCGCCTACGGCCGGCATGACGGTTTGCCGGCGCTCGAATGTTCCGACGGCTACCAGCCCGCAAGCTGGCGCGGGCCGGACGGCAAACTGTGGTTCACCACCGTGCGCGGCGTGGTGTGGCTGAACCCCGAGGAACTGACCTCGCAATCTGCGCCGCCGCCGGTGCTGGTGGAGGATTTTCGCGTGGATGGCGAACCGGTGCAGCTAAACGAAGATGGAAGATCGAGGATGGAAGATGGCAGCGCGCGTGGGCCATCCTCCATTTTCCATCCTCAATCCTCGCCGATTGAAATACCGCCGGGACACACGCAGTTCGATTTCCGTTTCACCGCGCTGAACTTTGCCGGCGGCGACCGCGCGCGGTTCCGCTACCAGTTGGAAGGCTACGATTCCCGCTGGGTGGACGCGGAGGCTTTGCGCACGGCGCACTATGGCCGGCTGCTGCCGCGCAGCTACCGGTTCCACGTCATCGCGTGCAACAACGAAGGCGTCTGGAACAACACCGGCGCGATGATCCAGTTCACGGTGGAACCCTATTTTTACCAGACCACCTCATTTTTTATTTTCGCCAGCGCGCTGATCATCGGCGGAATTTCCTTTGCCGTGCGCCGGGCGGCGACGCGGAAATACCGTCGCAAATTGGCGGCGATGGAAAAGCAGGCCGCCGTCGAGCGCGACCGCGCGCGCATCGCAAAGGACATCCACGACGATGTCGGCGCGGGCCTGACGCAGATCACGCTGCTCACCGAGCTCGCGCGGCGTGAGCCGGCGCAGACGGAGGCGAACCTCGAACGCATCACGCAGTCGGCGCGCAAGCTGACGAAGGCGATGGACGAAATCGTCTGGGCCGTGGATCCGCAGCACGACACGGTGGCGGGCTTGATGGATTATATTTCCGCCTATGCGGAGGATTATCTGCGCGTGGCGGACGTGCGGTGCCGCATGGATCTGCCGATGGAACTGCCGGCGACGCGCGTGGACGCGGAGGTGCGCTACAATCTGTTCCTCGCGTTGAAGGAGACGTTGAACAACATCGTCAAGCATGCGCAGGCCACGGAAGTCTGGCTGCGGCTGCGGCTCGCGCCGGGCCGGCTTACGCTGGAGATCGAGGACAACGGCAAGGGGTTGCAAGCCGCCAGCAACGTTACCGGCGAACGGCTTTCATCCGGCTCCGGCTTGGGCAACCTGGAGAAACGCCTCGCGTCCGTCGGCGGTCGGTGCGAGATTCACAGCGTCGCCGGCAAAGGGACGCGCGTGGAGCTGACGGTTTTTCTGAAGGACGCGGCATCACCAGTTGTGGCGATTGGCAAAGACGAGCCGGTGAATTAATTTCGTAAAAATACCAATTTCATGAGCATTGCCGTTTCCATAGTTGAGGACAACCCGCAGGTGCGGGGCAGCCTCGCGAAGCTGATTGACGGCGCGCCGGGTTTCCGCTGCGTCAGCCGGCATGGCAGCGCGGAGGATGCGCTGGCGGAAATTCCCAAGGTGATGCCGGAAGTCGTGCTGATGGACATCAATTTGCCCGGCATCAACGGCGTTGAGTGCGTGCGCCGGCTCAAGCCGCAGTTGCCTGGCGTGCAGATCATCATGCTCACCGTGTATCAGAACACGGAACACATCTTCAACGCGCTCACGGCGGGCGCGACCGGCTACATGCTCAAGCAGACGCCGCCGGCGGAACTGCTGGCCGCCATCAAGGAAGTCCACGCGGGCGGTTCGCCGATGAGTAGCCACATCGCGCGGAAGATCGTGCAGTCGTTCCAGCAGCCGGTGCCGGTGGCGGGCAGCGAGTCCGCCAGCCTGTCGCCGCGCGAGGCGGAAGTTTTGGGTTTGCTGGCGAAGGGTTTTCTTTACAAGGAAATCGCCGACCAGATGAAGGTGAGTTACGCGACGGTGCACACGCACATCCGGCACATCTACGAAAAGCTTCAGGTCCGTTCCCGCACGGAGGCGGTGGCCAAGCATCTCGGCCAGAATCGCCCTCGGCACGAGCTGGCGGCGTCCGCCTGATTTTGGGTTGGGTCGCTTCTTCGCGCTTCTACAAGCCTTGCGGTTTTCCACCGTGTCCCCAGAACTGTCGATGGTGGCATCAACAGTTCTGGCGATGGTGTGGAATAGGGAAAGGATTATATTTTTAACATATCCAATGCCCAGAAGCCTAAAAACCGTTGTCGTATCCGCGTCCCTCTGAAAGGCCCTCACCCAGACTCAATTCCCGAATATGAAAACCAAATCCCTGATTGCTGCCTTTAACCATTCAACCTTCGCCTTGCTGTATCTGGCCGGGCTGTTTGCAATCTTCGCTGGCGCGCCGCAGGCACAGGCGGCCAACGGCACGGATACGTGGACCGGCGGCGCTGGCACGGCCAACTGGAATGCCGCCAACTGGTCGGGTGCCAACACCACGCCCATTGCCGGTGACAAGCTTGCCTTCGGAACCGTGGGGGCAGGTGGGGCGACATTGAACAATAATTTCACCGCCGGCACCATGTTCAGCAACCTGACTTTTAATGCCGGGGCGCCCTCGTTTGTTTTGACCGGCAACAGCAATACGCTAAATGGGGCCATTGCTGACAACTCCGCCAATCCTCAAACCATCAATCTTGATTTTGCCTGGGGAGACACGCTGCACAACATCAATGTGGCTTCGGGTGGCACGTTGACGATGGGCGGAAAGATCGGTGGCACGTTTGCCGTGACCAAGGCGGGCGCGGGCACGCTGACGCTGACCAATAATAATCTCGATACCGGGGCCACAGCCGTGAATGCCGGCACACTGAATCTGGACTTCACCGGCGGTGCGGCCAACAACATTGTCAGTTCCAGTTCCGCTCTGCAGTTGGGCGGCGGCACGTTGCAAATCACCGGCAATGCGGGGGTGACGAGCGCGCAAACATTCAGTGGCACCACTCTCAACGCCGGCGCGAGCACGATCAATGTGGTCTCCGGCGCTTCCGGCACGGCGAATTTGACGTTGGCCGTGATAACGCGAAATGCCGCCAGCACGGTAAAAATCAATCTTCCGGCGTTGGGGAACGTCAATTCGTCTTCGGGCACGGCCAGCACAGTGCTTACCGGAACGGGCAGCGCCCCTTACAGCCAGGTGCTGGACGGCAACGGCAACCTCGTTGATTTCGGTGCCAAAGACAGTGGCAACACCTATATTGGCGCTGGCGCAACCGTCGCCCCGGCTGCTTATAGTTCTCCGACTGCCTCGGGTAATCAGGCGCAAAATGCCCAATGGGGGACAGCCATTGTTGATTTCGTCAACAACGGTGCGAATACTGGCATCCGGTTGTCGGGATCCACCGGATTGGGAACCGTGACCGGGCTTCGGTTCAACAGCAATCGCGGCGGCGATTGGAATATTGACACCTCGTCATCAGGACGGCTTTTGAACACCGGCGGAATCCTGGTCACGACCAACATGGGGCCATACAATGTTAACATCAGCGGCCCGGGCGGTATCCGGCAATCAACTTCCGGCGGCGATTTGCTGATGGTGCAGGACAATATTTTGGGTGAGCTGCTGTGGACCGGCGGAGCCATGCAACTAGGCAGCAGTTCCTCTGCAACCTCGTTTAACAAGTCCGGTCGCGGAACGGTCAACAGCTCCATTCAGCAGTTTTACAAGGGGCAAACTTATGTGAACGAGGGGACTTATGCCATAGACCGCAACGGCGGCCTGGGTGATGCGGCCACGGGGGCGGCGGTGAATCTCAACGGCGGCACGCTGCTGGGCATGGCCACCTTCGCGCTGGACAATGCTGGGGCGAATCTGCGCCCCGTCAATTTGGGCAACAACGGCGGCGGCCTGGCGGCGGCGGCGGGTTTCACGCTGACCGTGGATGGCGTGGTGGGTGGTGGCGGGGCTTTGGTGGTCGGCATTCCCGCTTCCAGCGCGAACAACAACATGGCTGGCGTGGTGCCCGGCACCGGCACCGGCACGGCGAACGCCACGGCCATCAATGCCATTGGCACAGTGACCATGAGCGGTGCGAACACCTTTACCGGCGGCACCGTTTTGCAAAGCGGCACGGTGAACATCAATGGTATCAATGCCCTCGGTGGTGCCAACTACGGCGGTCTTACTTTCAATGGCGGCACATTGCAGTATTCCAACACTCTTACCAGCGGCAGTGACCTTTCCACGGGCAGCGGCGTCACCCTGTCATCCGGCGGTGGCACGATTGACGTCAATGGCAACAGCGTTACCTACGCCAATACGATTGGCAACAGCGGCAGCGGCGCGTTGACGGTCAAGAGCACGGCGGCCAACGGTGTGCTGACCTTGCAGGGGGCTAACACTTACACAGGCACCACCACCGTGAGCAGCGGCAAGTTGGCCCTGGGCAGCGGCGCATCGCTGGCGAGTGCCAACATCACGGTTGGCAGCGGCGCAACCTTTGACGTGTCAGTGCCTGCCTTTACGCTGGCCGGCGGACAAGCCTTGCTCGGCGGCGGCGTGGTGACGGGCAATGTGGCCACCGCGAGCAGTTCCCAAATCATTCCCGGTGCGCTCGGCGCCATCGGCATATTGTCGTTCTCCAACAATCTTTCCCTGGCCACAGGTGAGACCAACTATTTTTACTGGTCGCTTGGTTCCAACAGCAAAATTGGCGTGGGCGGACAGCTTAATTTGAGCGGTTCAACGAGCGAGATTGTGGTCAATTTCGCCACCATTCCAACGGCGGGAACTTACAAGCTGTTCTCCTATGGCACCAAAACCGGCACGGCGGCCAACCTTCATCTGACCTTGACCGGCACCAGCATCGGTGCTCTGACGCCCTCCTTAAACGTGACCGCCGGTGAGATTGACTTGGTGCTGAGTTCGGCCCACACGCCGACGGCCATCACTTGGCTGGGCACCACGGACAACAATTGGGATACCAGCACATTGAACTGGAGCAGCGGTGACCAAAAATATTATGACGGTGACTTTGTCACTTTCAATTCCAGCGGTTCAGGCCAGCCGAATGTGAATCTGGCGTCCGCTTTTGCTCCGGGCTCAGTCACGGTGGATACCTCTGCCAACGACTACACCTTCAGCGGCCCCGGCCAAATCGGCGCCCACACCCTGACCAAGATCAACGCCGGCACCTTGAACATTTTGACCACCAATTCGCTGCCCGGTCCGGTGGTGATCCAAGGCGGCACCCTGAAGCTCGGGGACGGCTCCAACACCGGCACCATCGGCACCGGCAACGTCACCAACAATGGAACCTTGGACCTGGATTCCCCGGCCACGGTGGCCACCGGTCCCATCACCGGCACCGGCAATGTGACCATTGACGCCGGCACCCTTGCCATCGGCGGCAACAGCACGCTGGGCACGCTCACCTTGAACGCCGGCAGCCTGGACACGGCCGGCAACAATGCGGTGCTCACCGGCCTCGCTGGCGCCAGCGGCACGGTCATCGGCAACAGCAGCACCGCCACCGTTTCGCGTTTGAATTACAATGGCGGTGACGGGACCTTCGACGGCGTGATCCAAGACACCGTGGGCGGCGGCAGCAAAACGATGGGGCTGAATGTCAATTCGACCGGGACACTGACCTTGACCGGGGCCAACAATTTCAGCGGCGGCGTGACCAATATCCAAGGAACGCTCGCTGTCAACAGCGCGGCGGCCATCGGCACGGGCAACATCACCATGCTGGGTGGTGCCATTACTGGCACGGCCAATTTTGATCTTTATACCCGCCATCTCATCATTCCGACGGGGAGCAACGCCGTGCTCAATATGCCCGCACAAATGCGCATGCCCGCCCTCTACGGTGGCGGCACGCTGGGCATCAGCATCAATGGCACCGCGACCCCCAATGGCTCGGGCGGCACCACTGGGGACGCTTTTGGCACCTGCGCCAATTTCACTGGCACTTTGAACATCACCGGCATGGTGTCTAACGCCAAGGTGATTTTGCTCTGGAATATTTCCAGCGGCAATTTGAGCGATGGTCAGTTGCAGAATGCCACCGTCAATCTCTATAACGGGGTCAGCACGGCGAGCGCCAACAATTCCGGTGGCAACACCGCGCAGTTTGGCGCGCTCAATGTGGACGCCGCGTCGTCCTTGGGTGGTTCAACTGTTGGCGGCACGCCTACCTACCAAATCGGTGCCTTGGGTGGCATCAGTGACATCGAAGGTGCCGTTGTCGGCAATGTTGTCATCACCAAGGTCGGCACCGGCAAGCTCTTGCTCAACAACTCCGGCAACACTTACTCCGGCAACACCACCGTCAGCGCCGGTTCCGTGGTGGTTGGCGCTTCCGGTTTCATGGGTGCTAGCAAAGTCATCTCGGTTGCCTCGGGCGCGTTGCTGGATTTGTCGGCGGCCAACCCGACCTTCTCTGCCGGCCAAACCCTTACCGGCAGCGGCGTGGTCACGGGCGCGGTGACGTTGGTTTCCTCCGACATCCTGACACCCGGCACGGCGGGCAGCGCCGGCACGTTGAGCTTCTCCAATAACTTTGCCATGACCGGCGGCGGCGTGACCAATAACTTTGACCTGTCCCTTGATCCCACGGGCATCAGTGCCGCGAGCGACAAGGTCGTGGTCGCGGGCAATCTCACCATTACTGGCGAGCATCCGCTGGTGCTGAATCCGCTCAATACCAGTTTCGCCGCCGGCGTTTATACCCTGTTCACCTACACGGGCAATTTGATCAATGAAAACGGCACGGTTTCCCCCGGCACGCTGAACACCAACCTGATCGTGTCAGCGCCGTCACCGATCCATGCCAACTACACGGTCAGCAACGCGCCGGGCCAGATAGTTCTGATTGTCAGTGGTGCTGGCAGCAATCTGGTCTGGGTGGGCGATTCCAGCAACAGTTGGCAGGTCGGCACGGTGACCAACTGGTTCGACGGCACTTCCAGCAACTCCTTCGGCCAGTTTGACACGGTCAAATTCGACAACACCGCCAGCAACTTCAACGCGGTGCTCGTCGGCACGCTCATGCCCGGCGGCATCACCGTGAACTCCGACAGCAATTATGTGTTCAGCGGCAGCGGCAAGCTTTCCGGCACCACCTCGCTCATCAAGGCCGGCACCGGCACGCTGACGTTGACCAACAGCGGTGGCAATGACTTCTCCGGCTCCACCGTGGTGAGCAACGGCGTCCTCACCACGAAGAGCGGCAATGCGCTTTCGCAGAATTCCAGCCTGGAAATCAAGCCGGCGGGAACCGTCCAGCTCGGCGGCTATTCTGAAAGCATCGGCGGCCTATCCGGTGCCGGCGCGATTGACAATGCCGATTCCGCTGCCTCCGTCCTGACCGTCGGCAGTCTCGGCAGCGGCGTCTGGAGCGGCACCATTACCAACTCCGGCACCGGCGGCGTCAGCCTGGTCTTGAACGGCACCAACAATCTTACCCTCACCGGCAGCAATTACATCAACAGCGCCAACGCCAGCCGTATCAACAACGGCTTTGGCACGCTCACCCTCACCAACAACGGCCTCCTCAAGTCGGGCGGTGGTGAAATCTGGATTGGCTGCGAATCGGCCATCACCGGCAAAGTGGTCGTGGCCGGCGGTTCGCTCGTCGTCTCCAACTGGCTGGTCATCGGCCGCAACAACACTAATGCCAACGGCACGCTCGTCGTCAACAGCGGCATGGTGCAAAAAGCCGGCGGCAACAACATCGTCGTCGGCTCGCTCGGTGCCACGGGCAACCTCACCGTCAACGGCGGCCAGGTGTTGAACAACGGCATGTTGTGGGTTGGCGAAGCCCCCGGAGCCAACGCCGTGGTGAACCTGAACGGCGGTTTGCTTCAGGCCACGCAGGTGCGCACCAACTACAACGGTGGCGCGCCGAACAGCTCCGTCATCAATTTCAACGGCGGCATTCTTCAGGCCACCGCCGCCAGCACCGACTTCATCGAGGTTTACGCGGCCAACGTCCAGAACGGCGGCCTGACCTTGGATGACGGTGGTTTCGTCCTCTCGGTATTGCAACCGCTCCTCGCCAGCGGCACCGGCGGCCTGATCAAGCAGGGCGCGGGCACCGTCTATCTCGACGCCGCCAACACCTACACCGGCATCACCATCGTCACCAACGGCACGCTTGCCGGCAGCGGCAGTCTCGCTGGTTCGCTGGCGGTCGGCCCGGCGGGCACGCTCGGCGCGGGCGACGCCGCGGCCATCGGCAAACTCACGCTTGCCGGCAGTCTCAACCTGTCGGGCAACGCCGCCTTTCGCATCGGCAAGAACGGCAGTGTGCGGACCAACGACCAAGTGGCCGGCATCACGGCGGCCCATTATGGCGGCACGCTGACCATCACCACCAACGGCACCACCGCCTTTGCCGTGGGCGACACGTTCACGCTGTTCAGCGCCGGTTCGCACAGCGGCAGTTTCACCGGCATCGCCGGCTCGCCCGGCGCCGGCATGAACTTCGCTTTTGCCGGCGGCGTGTTGAGCGTGGTCTCCGCCGGGCCGAGCAGTCCGGATTACCTGACGAACAGCGTCAGCGGCAATACGCTCTCGCTCGCGTGGCCGGCCGGCAAGAACTGGATCCTGCAGTGGCAGACTAATTCGCTCAACACCGGCTACGGCACCAACTGGAATGATGTCGCCGGCAGCACCGGTTACAGCGCGACCAACATCACGGTGAACCTGGCTGAGCCGACGATGTTCTTCCGGCTCATCTATCGTCCGTGACGCGGCATTAGTGCTTCACGACGGGGCGTCCGGAAACGGGCGCCCCGCTTGCTTTTGGCGGATTGCCGCGCCGGCCATTCATCGCCAGAACTGGCTATGGTGACGGCGGCGGATTCATGGGAAAATATCCTGACAATCCTTGAACAATGCTGTGCATCCCATGAAATCATCCCCTGCCTGGTGCCGCTCCGAACAGCGCGGTTTTACGCTGATCGAACTGCTTGTCGTCATCGCCATCATCGCCATCCTTGCGGCACTGTTGTTTCCGGTTCTTTCCAAGGCCAGGGCGCGCGCCACGGCCATCCAATGCCTGAGCAACCTGAAGCAACTGCAACTCNNGTCATCGCCATCATCGCCATTCTGGCCGCGATGCTGCTGCCCGCGCTGGCGGCGGCCAAGCAACGGGCTTATGTGACCTCGTGCCTGAACAATGTGCGGCAGATCAGCGTGGGTTCCGCTCTTTATGCCAGCGATAATGATGATTGGCTGATGCCGGTTAATCCCTTGGGCGTGGCCAATGTGGTGAACAGCATCGCCCAGTCAGAAACGATAAATTACGTTTGGTCGGGAAGCAGCAGTGGCAGCCAACTAACACCTTCCACAACTTTAGGGGCCGGCGACAATTGGGATAATTTGGGTTATATGCTTCCCATGAAATGCGCCGGCAACGGGCAAACATTGTATTGTCCGAGTTACGCCACAAAACCCCTGTCGGGTTCATACTCGATGGCTTCATATAATCCTTTGATAACACCCAAAGCCTTTTCGACGGGAACGTCGTGGTATGCGTTGTCATCGTATTCATGGAATCCTTGGATTGATCCGAACCAAACGGTAAACGGCGGGCGTGCCTTTATGCGAAAGTATCAAAAATACAGTAGTTTTGGCACCGCTGGCACCCGGACTCTTGCCTTCGAACATTTGGTCAACGCCAACGCCAGTGCAACGGACATGACGATGGATCCAACCACCGTCGCCCACGACCACATCAAGGTGGAAGTGGTGATGTTTTCCGACAACAGCGTCAGGGCGGTCAAAATAACCCCGGCCATCTGGGCGGCGGCTTATTCTGGAGGCGGTTCGACAATTTATTATCCGGGAATGACCAACCTTCTGATCGCTTTGGATGCAACCCATTAAGTTAGTGAAATAGCTGCTTAATCTTTCCCGACCGTCCGAAAGGGTTTAAGGGTCGGGGTCTTTCGCCTGCGGGAATGGGAGCAGGGCGAACCTTAACCTAAATCAAATAAACCCTGCGACTGGGATGGTGCCGGCCCAAACCGTCTCTTTTTGACCAGCAACGGTCGGAAATGGGTTGGCAATCGCGATTTTAGGGGTTTTTACCATAGATTTGGCCATTTTGCCAATCGTCGGCGCGACGATGACAGTTGTCCGACCGTCCGAAGGACGTGAGAGTTCCGCCGGTTCAATCTCCGCCAAAATTCAAGCAAAAACGGCAGCGCGAATCAGATTCACGCTGCCGTTGCCGGCCGGATCAACCAGCTCGGAAGGTTTTACGCCGCGCGGTCCTTGTTTTCCAGCTTCTGCCAGATCATGCCGTAGAGGGCGATGAATATGAAACAGATCAGCGGCATGAGGAAGCCGATGCGCATACCCCATTGGTCGGCCAGCCAGCCCATGAACATCGGCATGATTGCACCGCCGACAATCGCCATGACGATGAAGGACGAAGCTTTCTTTGTCTGCTCGCCCAGCCCGTGAATACCCAGCGAGAAAATCGTCGGGTAGGTGATGGACATGAAGAAGAAGCTCATGAACAGGCCAAACACCGAGAGCCAGCCGAGTGGCAAGATGATCAGCATCATCATCACCGCGTTGGCCACGGAATACAGCGCCAGCATGGAATGCGCCTTGAAAAAGCGCAGGGCAAAACTGCCGGTGAAGCGGCCCAGCAGGAACAGGCCGAACGCGCCGAACGAAAGCAGCGTGCTCGCGCCTTGGTCGGTGATGCGAAACACCGCCGCCTGCAAATAGGAACTGCGCTCGATTTGAGCTGCCGGATAGGTGGCTTCCAGCAGGCTGCGGTTGAGGCGGACCAGTTGTTCGCCCGCCGGGTTTTGCGTCAGCGACTGGCTGGCTGTTGCGGGCACGGCCACGCCGGCAAAGCGCGTGGCGTCAAAGAGCGTGTTGGTCTGAACCAGCCGGTTGAGTTCCTTGGCAAGGCCTTCAGCTTGGTGCTTCACGGCTTCCTTCGGGTCGGTGTCGGTGGAGGTTCCCGTCAGCAACCCGACGGTGTTGGTCGAGAAACGGCTCCAGATGAATTCCGAAACCGGGCGCGTCTTGGCATCGGCATCGTTTTGCAGCTTGGCGGCAAAGGCGGTCACGTCCTTGATGTCTGCAGCGGTGAACATCGCCGCCGGATAAGTCATGTTGACCTTGGTTGGAAGCGGCAGCACGTTGACCACGCCTTGCAGATGGCTGGCGGCGTTCTGGCTCAACACCGGCGAGTCCGAGGCGATGTAGTTGACGAAATAACTGAACACGCCCGTCTGCGCCGCGACGTAGAAAAATTGTGCGGCAATCGCGAGAACAAAATGCCAGCGCTTGAACAGCGGCTTGACGACCCGCGCCGGCTTGCCTTCCACCTTGCATTCTTCTTCCGCGTGCAAGTCAGGAACCTTGGAAAAAACAAAAACCAAAGTCAGCAGCGCCACTACAACGCCGACAATGAGATACGGCTTGTAGAGGTCGGCATTGCTGGTGTTCGCTTCACCGGTGGACGAGAGCACAAACATGCCGCCCAGCACCGGGCCGATCATCCAGCCAATGCCATTGATGCTCTGCGCGAGATTGATGCGCACCGCGCTGGATTCCGTTGGGCCGAGGACGGTGGTGTAGGGGTTTGCCACCGTTTCCAAACACGTCAGGCCGGCCGCCAGGATGAATAGCCCCAGCAAAAACGCCCAGTAAGTCCCGATGTGAGTAGCCGGAATAAACCAAAAAGCGCCGGCGGCCACCAAGGCCAGACCGATGATGATGGCACCTTTGTAGCCAAACCGCCGCGCCAGCAGGCCGGAGGGAATGGCCATGAAAAAGTAGCCCATGTAGTTGGCGAACTGCACGAAGGCCGACTGCATTTTGCTGATGTGGAGTGAGTCCTGAAAATGCTTGTTCAAGATGTCAATCATGCCGTTGCAAACACCCCAGACGAGAAACAGCGAGGTGACCAGCAGGAAGAGGAAGGCGTAGTTATT
The DNA here is from genome assembly GCA_003151855.1 of Limisphaerales bacterium. GTDB lineage: Bacteria > Verrucomicrobiota > Verrucomicrobiia > Limisphaerales > UBA11358 > UBA11358. Next base: position 20,964 of record PLYV01000192.1, read on the forward strand.
GCCGTCGGCCGTGCGGAACAGGCCGCCGCCTTTGGGTCCCGAACTGGAAGTTTGAGTAGGAGTAATCATTTTGGTGGAATGTGTCCGCGCATTTTTCAGGATTGAAGCCGTGGGTCAAGTATCAATTCGCTATCCTTGTAGAGTGAAGTGCTCGTTTGGAGAGCCGGGGTGCATCGCCAGAAATGGCTAAACTCCCCGCTTGCGCCGAAATCGCGGGCGGGTGTCTAATGACCGCATGAATTTTCCCGTCCGCCGGCTGCTGGTGCTGCTGCTCGCGCTGAACACGCTTCCGCTTGGCGCCGCCGATGATCCGTTCGCGTGGCCGCCCATCACCGCGCAGCAAAAACCGTGGGCCTTCAACTGGTGGATGGGCAGCGCCGTGGACAAGACCAATCTCACCAAGGAACTTGAGCGTTACGCCGCCGCCGGCCTGGGCGGCATCCACATCATCCCGATTTACGGCGCGAAAGGTTTCGAGGACAAATACATCAATTATCTTTCGCCCCAATGGATGGAGATGATGGGCTGGGCCGTCAGCGAGGCGCATCGCCTCGGCCTAGGCGTGGACATGACCACCGGCACCGGCTGGTGTTTCGGCGGCCCGCAAGTCACCGATGAAGATGCGAATGCCAGCGTCGTCGTGAAGACTTACGAGCTCGGTGTGGGTGAACACATTCAAGAAAAATTCAAACGCGATTCTATTCAGGCGCTCGTCGCCTTCGGGCCGGATGGCAAAGCCATCGAGCTGACCGACAAAATTTCTGCTGCTGGCGAAGTGGATTTCTCACCACCGAGCGGCACTTGGACCGTCTATGCCATCTCGCAAAAACCTTCCGGCCAGAAGGTCAAACGCGCCGCGCCCGGTGGCGAGGGCTGGATGCTCAACCTCATTTATCCGCCCGCGATGGACGATTTCCTCAAGCCCTACACCACCGCGTTCGCCAAATATGACGGCCCGAAACCGCGCGCCCAGTATCACGATTCCTACGAATACCGTTCCGACTGGTCGCCGAATTTCTTCGCCGAGTTCGAGAAACGTCGCGGCTACAAGTTGCAGACTGAACTGCCCGCATTATTTGCCGGAGCATCCAGCAACTCCGATCCCGACCACGCCAATCGCGTGAAATGCGACTACCGCCAGACCGTTTCCGAACTCATGGCCGAATCGCTCACCAAGTGGACGGACTGGTCGCACGAACACGGCTTCCTCACGCGCGATCAGGCGCACGGCTCGCCCGGCAACTGGCTCGATCTTTACGCGACGGCGGACATTCCGGAGACGGAGATGTTTCATAGCGACCGCAACAAGCTCATTTCCAAATTCGCCTCGTCCGCCGCGCACGTCACCGGCAAGCCGCTCGTCAGCGCCGAGACCGGAACGTGGCTGGAGGAGCATTTCACCGAAAAACTGTCCGACGTGAAATATCTCATGGACGACATGTTCCTCTCCGGCATCAACCATATATTTTATCACGGCTGCTGCTACTCGCCCGACGAGGCGGGCTGGCCCGGCTGGCATTTTTACGCCTCGCTGGAAATGAACCCGCGCAATTCCATCTGGCACGACGCCGACGCCGTCAACGCCTACGCCGCGCGCGTGCAATCCATTTTGCAATCCGGCCAGCCGGACAATGACATTTTGCTCTATTGGAACATTTCGGATTTTTGGATGCAGCCCAGCGACAAGCTGCTGCCGCAACTCACCGTCCATGCCCGTGACTGGTTCGAGGGCCAGCCCATCGGCCGGACGGCGAAGGAGCTGTGGGATCGCGGCTACGCCTTCGACTATGTTTCCGACGCACAATTGAAAGTAGCGAAAGTCGTGGACGGTAAAATCCAGATGCCTGGAGGGAATTATAAAGTCATCGTCGTGTCGGAGTGTAAATTCATTCCGTTGGAAACTTTCAAGCAGTTGCTCGCCTTGGCGAAAAATGGCGCAACCATTATTGTGAAGGGAAAACTCCCCGAAGACATTGCGGGATTTGAAGATTATGAAAACCGCCACGCTGAATTTCAAAAATTGACCGGCACACTAAAATTTCTGCCTTGGAGGCTGCTCAGCACGCCAGGAGCACATATTTTTGCTAAGACGACGGTTGGCAAAGGCACGCTCTGGATGAGTATTGATCCGATTGAGTTGCTTGAAGCAGCGCAAGTTCCGCGCGAGTCAGCATCGGATTTTGGCCTTTCATTTATCCGCCGTTCATTTGACGGAGGCTACAATTATTTCCTCGCCAATCGCGGTGTAACAAATTTTGACGGCTGGATTTCGCTCGCTCGCCCTGCCAAATCATTCGTCATTCTCAATCCGATGACCGGCGCAACGGGCGTAGCGAGGGCTCGGCAGAGCGCCGCCAATCAAACCGAAATTCATATGCAGCTTGCCGCCGGCGAGTCCGTGATTCTCCGCGCCTTCGCCGACAAAAAAGTGGAAGGCTCGGCGTGGAATTATTGGCACACCAACGGCCAGCCGGTTGAAATCACCGGCCCGTGGAACGTGAAATTCATCCTCGGCGGCCCGACGTTGCCGGCGGATTTTCAAACCGCCCAGCTCGCCTCGTGGACAACGTTTCCCGACACGAATTGCCAGGCCTTCGCCGGCACCGCGAAATACACGTTGGAGTTCAACCTTCAGGTTGTCCCGGACACGCTAACGCGCGAACTCCAACTTGACCTCGGCGACGTGCGCCAGAGCGCGCGGGTGCGCGTGAACGGCCGGGATTACGGCACGCTCATCACGCCGCCGTTCCGCGTGGTCGTGGATAATCTGAAACCCACCGGCAACACGCTCGAAGTGGAAGTCACCAGCGTCGCCGCCAACCGCATCCGCGACCTGGACCGCCGCGGTGTGCCATGGAAAACCTTCCGCGACATCAACATTGTGGACATCAATTACAAACCCTTCGACGCTTCGAACTGGCCGCTGACGGATTGCGGTCTGCTCGGCCCGGTCACGCTCACGCCGGTCACGCCAAGCAAAAACTGAATCTCACGCAAAGTCGCCATGCCGCAAAGAGAATTTTTCTTCGCGCCTTTGCGTCTTTGCGTGAGAGAACTGCCGTTTAATTCCCCAGCGGCTTCTCTTTGGAAACTGTCGGACTCGCGGGCATTTCAAACGTGGCCACGGAATCAGGCTTGGCCGGATCAAAATCGCCAAAGTCCGCCACGATGGATTTCGCCAGCGGCAACTTGTCTTGCTGGATGCCGGCCACGACGCACTTGGCCAGTTCGTAGCTGCCGTAATTGTTGTGGTGCGTGCCGTCCTGAAACGCCTTTTCCAAATCCGTGCCGAGCGCGCGGTAAAAAACTTTGCTCATCGCGTTCAAATCAATCAGCGCGCACTTTTCCTCCTTCGCCACGGCGCGAACCGTGTCGGGATAATCGGCAAGCGTGTTTTCCTCGACGCCCTTTTTACGCTCCATCGAAGTCACCAGCACCGGCGTGCCGCCAAGTTCGCGCGTGCGTGCGACGATTTTTCTCAGGTTTGCTTTGTAAACTTCCAGCGCGTTCGTGGCTTTATCCTTCTTATCGTTGTGGCCGAATTGCACGAACAGATAATCGCCTTTTTTCATCCGGCTGAAAATCTTGTCGAACCGATGAGCACCCAGCGAACTCTTGATGGTTTCGCCGGACTCGGCGTAATTCGCCACTGCCACATCCGGCCGGAAAAAGCGTGGTAGCATCTGGCCCCAACTGTTCCACGGCTCGGCCGGCTGGTCGCAAACCGTAGAGTCGCCGGCGAGGTAAACCGTCGGCACATTCGTCGGCGTGATGACCAGCGCGCGCAGCGTCGGGCGTGTGCCGTCGAACTCCAGCGTCAGCTTGTCATCCCAGTCCACGGTCTCGGTTTCGAGTTCTCGCTGCTTGAGCTTTACCATTTTCCTGTCCGAAATGCGTGCCGTGCGGACATTCACAATGAACGTGCGTGTCGCCAGTGTGCCGGGATGAAACTGCATTTTCTCCAGCATCAGCCGACGCTGCTCAGCTTTCACGGTCGTTACGGATTTCCCGCTTTTGTCATTGAGCAGCGCGGTCACGGCGTAATTTCCCTCCGGCAGTTTGACGGAAAAGAGGAACGGCTTTTCGCTCGTGAGAAAGTCTTTTCCGCTAATTTCTGCGCCCGCCGTCGCTTCGCTTTGGCGCGGCAAGCCCGGCTCGAAGCCAAAGCCAGCCTTGGCGGAATAAACATTGGTCGCAGCCATCTGCGTCCAGCCGGCTTCCGGCGTGCGGTCGCCAAAGGCAAATTTCAGCGGCGTATTTTCCGTGGCCGTGGCATAGCCGGCACAGGCCAGTGCCGCCGCAAATGCAAAGTGGTTCAGAAAGCCGGATTTCATTTGGAGGTTGCTGGTTTCGTGGCGGCAAAGCTGACTGAATCACCTTTCAGTCCGGCGGCAACAGCGGTCAGAGTGATTTTGCCGGAGACCGCCGTGGCTTTTACGAATGCGACGCACTCGCCCTGAAACGCGCGGCGTTCGCTGGCCTGGAAAGATTCGTGGCTCGCATTGTCGCCGTTGTCCACTGCGGCGATGGCACCGGGACCGGAAATCGTGAACGACACCAAATCGCTGGCGCGCGGAATCTCGATGCCGTCAGCGTCCGTGATTTTGGTGCGGACGATCACCACGTCGTCAAAATCTGGCGAAAGGGTTTTGGTTTCCGTGGCCAAAACAATTTTCGTCGGTGCGCCGGCCGTGGTCAGTTCGTCGGTGGCGACGGCATTCTCTTTTTCATCGCGGGCGACAGCTTTCAGAATTCCCGGCGCGAACGGCACGTTCCAATTTCGCGGCGTGGCGTCGGCGTTGATTTCTTTTCTGCCAAGCGACTGGCCGTTCAGAAATAGTTCAACTTCCTTGCAGTTGGAATAAACCTCCACCTTCTCGTCGTGCGGCGACAACTCTTTCGGCGTCCAGTCGGCGAACAAGACCTGCGTGTGTTTCTCCTCCGCGCCGTAACCGGGATCGGCCGGCATATCTTCAGTCCGCGAAATCCGGCGCGCAATGGCGATCATCGGTGCCTTGGCCCACCAGCTCTGGCGTTCGCGCGCGAGCGGACGGACCGTGCCGGTGCGGTCGAGCAGGCCGGAGCCGTGGCCGATCACCGGCCAGTGGCGTGATTCGCCGAGGTAATCCACGCCAGTCCACAAAAACTGCCCGGCGTAGGGCGCGTGATCTCGCATCGTCAGCCACTGGTTACGGTCGTGCGTATTTTCCGTGCCGAGAATTTTGCGCGACGGCTTTTGCTCGTGCGCGGCGAGGATTTCCTGCTCGCGATAATTTTGCCCGACGACGTCGAGCAAGTCGGCGAGGCCGTCATCGTAATCATGGCTGACGTTCGGGCGGAACAACGCCTGGGTCACTGGCCGGGTCGGGTCGGCGGCGTGCGCGACATCCACCAGCCCTTTCAAAATGCGCTTGGCCTTTTCCGCTTGCGGCGTGTCGTGGATCTCGTTGCCCACGGAATAAATGATGACGCTTGGATGATTGCGGTCGCGCAGAATCGTGTCGCGCTCGTCCCGATGCGACCACTCGTTGAAAAACAAATGATAATCGAACGGATTTTTCGCCACCGTCCAGCAGTCGAACATTTCGTCCATCACCAGAAAACCGAGCCGGTCGCACAAGTCCAGAAATTCCGGCGCGGGCGGATTATGCGCGGTGCGGATGGCATTTACGCCGAGTGTTTTCAGGGCTTTCAAGCGCGCCTCCCAAATCGCCAGCGGCACCGCTGCGCCGAACGCGCCGCCGTCGTGGTGCAAACAGACGCCGTTTAATTTGATGTTTTTTCCGTTCAGCCAGAAACCGGTGTCGGCCTCGAAATGCGCGTCGCGGATGCCGAAGGAGTTCGTTGCTTCATCTAAAATCTTCCCGCCGGAAATGATTTTGCTGACGGCGCGATATAATTTCGGGTCGTCCAAATTCCACAGTTGCGGCCGGGGAAAAATAAATTGCTGCGAGCACCATGCTGAACGGCCGTGTTCAAAGCTTCGGTTGGATTCAGTCGTTTCCAGAGTTTTGCCGTCCGGCATCAGCAAGGTTGTCTGGATGACGCCTTCGCGGACTGAATCCATTTCATTTGTCCATCTCGTCTCCACGGTAACGACTGTCTCGTGCGCCGAAACGGTTGGCGTGTTCACGAACACGCCGTTCTCCACGATGTGCACCGGCTCCGTCACCACCAGCCGGACATGCCGGTAAATCCCCGCGCCGGAATACCAGCGCGACGCCGGCTGTGCTGATGTGTCGCAGCGGACGGCGAGGACGTTGTCGCCGCCGAAATTCAGATGGCCGGTCAGTTCATAGCTGAAACTGACGTAGCCGTTCGGACGATGGCCGAGGTGAAAACCGTTGATCCACACGTCACTGTTTTGCATCACGCCATCGAACTCGACGAAAACGCATTTGGCAGCATCTTCTTTCGGCAACAAAAAATGTTTGCGATACCAGCCGACGCCGCTGGGCAGGAACGCGCCCGCGCCGCCGGTGAGATTGGTTTCCGCGAACGGCCCCTCGATGCTCCAGTCGTGTGGCAAATCGAGCTGGCGCCACGCGGAATCGTCAAATTGATTTCTTTCGGAGTTGGCCGCATCGGCCTTCAGAAAAAGCCAATGCGCATCGAAATTTTCCGTAACGCGAGGAATGGGTGCCGGCGCGGCGGCGATTTTCAGCGCGAGCGCGGCGAGGCAAATCCAGGCAAAAAAGTTTTTCATTTTTGAACTCGGGTTTCCGGTGGCCAGACGTAACCAGGGGCAGTGGCCCCTTCCGTTTCCGCTTCAATCGTGTCGAGCACCAGGCCCGGATCCACCATCCAGATTTTGAGCGTGTGAATTCCGGGCTGGGCGATGGCATGGACGCTCTCCGTCAACGCTGCGTTACGCAAAACATTTTCCTGCCAGACGCGATTGTGTTCGTCCTGACTCAACGGCAGCGTGATGATCTGCGGCGTTTCGTCGTCCAGCGCAATGGCATAACGCTGCGGCTTGCCCGCCTCGACGGAGAAGGTCGGCAGCGCGCGGACTACAAATTTCCAGTCACCGGCATTTTCAAAGGCAATTTTGAACCGCAAACACGGCGACTCGGAAAGAATTTTTTCCGGCGTGGAGCGGACGGCTGCCGTTGTCGGAAAAACGGAAACCGCCTCGCCGTTGTAACCGAGGCCGGATATTTTCTGCCAATGTGCGTCCTGGCCGGAAATGAATTCGCTCGCGTGCGCGGCGATCAGCACAACCCGGTGCCTGGATTCGGCGAAATCCGCGCCGGGGAAATGGGCCGCCGCCGCCCACTGGTTGGTCAAGGCCGCGTCCTCCATTTTTATCGCGGGAATTTTCGGCACGCCCAAATCCACCTGTTTGCGCGGATAGTCCGACATCATCAAATGCCATTTTCCGCCGGCGAGCTGGTCGTTGTAAAAACTGGTGAGTCGGTGAATTTCATCCGCCGCCGCCGTCGAGCCGGCGAGGTTTTTTTCATTCGCGGCCGCCGCCGCCTTGACCGGATAACCGACCAGCTCGAAAAATGCGTCCCGCGATTCGGCGGGCAGGGCTTTTTCCAAGGCTTCAACGCGCGCGACTAATTGCCGCCACGCGGCCAGCCGTGGCGCGGCTTCAGCGGCGGAAAACAAATTGTTCGTGGGGAAATCCAGGTGCTCCGGCTTCCGTTGGAAATTCAGGCGATAATATTCGGCGAGGATGGAAGTGATTTCAGCGCCGTTTTCATTGCCGAAATCGCGCGCGATTTGCTTTTCCAGCAAATCATAGGTGTTCGTCCCATTCCACAAATGCGGATTCCACGCCAGCTGGAGGAAAAATTCGAGATCGAGTTCCGCCGGTTTCAAATCGCCGACGTTGAGCATCCAGACCTTGTCCGCACCGTAGTCAAAGGCCTTGGTCATTTCTTCGGCGATGAGCGCGGGCGGCGTGGAGCAGAGCCAGAGATAATCGCGCGGCGCGCCCCAATACGAAACGTGATAATAAACACCCGCGCCGCCGCTACGGGCGCGTTCGCGCGCATTGGAAAATTGCCGGATGTAGCCGTAATTGTCGTCCGGCCAGACGAGCGTGATATCGTCCGGTAAATTCGTCATGAGCTGATACAGCGGCAGAACTTCCTTGTAGGGGCAAAAAATCTGCGGCACTTGCGTGGCGTCGGGGTTGATGAAGCGCGCGAGCAGGTCGCGCTGGTCGGCGATGATGGTTTGCAGCCGTGCGGCTTTTTCGCGTTGCGTGCCGCCGCCGGGCATGGCGCTGTCGTGGATGCCGCGCATGCCGAGCGTGTAAACATTTTCGTATTTCCCATTTTCCCGGACGCGCTGCTCCCAGTATTTCAAGACGCCATCCGGATTCGTGGCGAAATTATACTCGCCGAAAGTTTTTTTGTCCCACTCGCTGACATTGTTGCGCAGCATCTGCTCGCAGTGCGATGAACCCATGACAATGCCGTATTCATTGGCGATTTCACGGTTGTCTGGAAAATGGTTGAATTCCGCCGTGCCTGAATGCATCGCCGGCCAGAGGAAATTTGCGTGCAGCCGCAGCAGCAGCTCAAAAATCTTCGAGTAGGTTTTCGGCCCGAGGTTGCCGGCTGCCGGCTCGAATGTTTTCGCCGCCCACGGGCGCAGACCCCAGTCTTCGTCATTCAGGAAAATGCCGCGATATTTCACGGCGGGCGGGCCTTGCTGGAAACGGTCGCCGCGCAGCGCGAGAAATTTTCTCTTTGGCACCGGCACGTCCGCCCACCAATGCCACGGCGAGACGCCGATCAGTTCCGACAAATGATAAATGCCGTAAATCGTCCCGCGCCGATCGCTGCCGGCGATGACCAGCGCGCGCTGGATGCCGGGGCGCGGGTTGTTCACGACCTGCAAAACAAAACTTTCCCAGGCTCCGCTGATGCCGTTGGTCGCGAGTTTTCCTTCCGCAGCCAAAGCATCCATGATTTTGCTTTTGCCGATGGTGCCGACGATGACCGGAAATTTTTCGTCGCCGGCAGGCTGGTTGATCAGCCGCGGTTTTGCGCCGGTCACGTAGTTCATGTCTTCAACCAAATCGCCGGCGGCGCGGATGACGGCGCGCTCGTCATTGGTTTCCACCAAGATTGACGCGGCATTTTTGCCATCGAACAAAACGAAGTCGCCGGTGCCGGGAGCCGGAGAGAGCGATAAATCAGCGCCGCCCGCGCGGGATAAAAAACAAGCGCCCAGTGCGGGAAAAATCAAGATGGCCGCCAGCCGGATGGTTTTCATTTTGGTAGTGACAGGTAGCATCAGGCAAAGGCGGCAAAAAACAAGTCACCCAAACTGTGGATGCCGGTTGCCGGTGCGCCGCGCTGCGGCTACGATGTCCGCCATGTCCGACGACTACCGGCAGCTTCTCGACGCGACGATCCAGCACCTCGAAGGTCTGAAATCGCGCGGCGTGCGCCATGTCGCCGTCGCGCCGGAAACCTTGCGCGCGCTCGCATTGCCGCCGGCGGCGGGAAAATCTGCGAGCGCAAATTTCAAACCGCAAATCCCAACCGCTGCCGTTCCGTCTAAAATTGAACCAACCATTTCCATGCCGCCAAAAAAATCTGCCGCTCCAGTTGCTCCGGTTAAAGCCGTAATTCCAAACCTCAAAGTCGAAATCAAAAGTTCGTCGCCGGAAAAAGCCGCCGCGTTCACCGCGCTGCGCGAAAAGGCTTTGGCGTGCATCAAATGCCCGCACCTCGCGGCGTCGCGCACCACCGTTGTGTTTGGCGTGGGCACCATTGACGCGCAGTTGATGTTCGTCGGCGAGGCACCGGGCGCGGACGAAGATGAGCAGGGCGAACCGTTCGTGGGTCGCGCTGGACAGTTGCTTACGAAAATCATTTTGGCCACCGGCCTTTCGCGCAGTGATGTTTACATCGCGAACATCTTGAAATGCCGGCCCGACACGCCCGGTCAAAGCGCCGGCAACCGGCCGCCCACGCCGGAGGAGCGCGCGACGTGCATTCCGTATTTGCAGGAGCAGATTGATTTGATCAAGCCCAAGGCCATCGTGGCGCTCGGCGCGACGGCGGTGGACGGGTTGCTCGGCAAGACGCTCGGCATCACGAAGCTGCGCGGCAATTGGCAGACGTATCGCGGCATTCCGCTGATGCCGACGTATCATCCGGCGTATCTGCTGCGCAACCAGGCGATGAGCGAGAAGCGCAAGGTCTGGGAGGACATCCTGAAGGTGATGGAAAAACTGGAGCTGCCCATCAGCACGAAGCAGCGGAAATTCTTTTTGCCGGCGTGAGCCACCTCGCCAGTGCAGGCGCTTGAGCGAAGAAAGGTGACTCAGCCTGCACTTTTGGTATGATTTCAACCACGCTGGTTCGTGGTGTAAAAGCAATAGAAACGATATGCCTGATCAATCCATCTTTCTCCGCCGTGTGGTGCTGAATAATTACATGAGCATTGCCCGGTGTTCGCTCGAATTGCGGGCACTAAACTTTCTGGTTGGGCAGAACGGCGCTGGCAAAAGCAATTTTTTGGATGCGCTTCGTTTCATTGCCGACGCGCTGAACACATCGGTGGAACACGCCTTGCGTGAGCGCGGTGGAATTGGAGAAGTCAGACGGCGTTCGGCCGGACATCCGACAAATTTCGGTGTGCGGCTGGATTGGTCTCTGCCCTCGGGCGACCATGGTATTTATGCGTTCCGTATTGGAGCCAAATCTCACGGTGCTTTTGAGGTTCAACAGGAAGAGTGCATCGTGAATTTCGCAAATCTGGCTGAAAAATCGGCCAGCTATAAAATCAGTTCCGGGAAAATCGATCAGTGTTCTTTGTCGTCGCCACCAGCGGCGGCCAGTGACCGGCTCTTTCTGGTGGCCATGTCTGGGCAGCCGGAATTTCGTCCGCTTTACGATGCTCTGTTGCGCATGGGTTTTTACAATTTCAATCCCGATGTCATTCGCGAGCTTCAGTCTCCCGATACGGGCGAAGTTCTATCTTCTGATGGACGAAACTTAGCCTCCGTTCTCAAACGTCTGGCCGAGCAGCCCGGTGGACGAATGGAGCGCTTGGTTGAAATGGTTGGCAAAGTCGTTCCTGGAATTACTGGCGCAAGCCACAAACCCGTCGGGAAAAAGGAAACGCTCGAATTTCGTCAGCTTGTGGCCGGAAGCAAAGATGCTTGGCGTTTTGATGCTGAAAACATGTCGGACGGCACGCTTCGAGCATTGGGAGTTCTTGTGGCATTGTTTCAACCGTCGGCTTCTGACGGGCGGGCGGTCAGGATTGTTGGGATTGAAGAACCGGAAACGGCGCTGCATCCCGGCGCGGCGGCAGTTCTTCGGGCAGCATTGTTTGAAGCTTCACGGAATACGCAGGTAATTGTCACAAGTCACAGTCCTGATTTGCTGGACGACAAAAAAATTTCAGCGGACTCCCTTGTTTCGGTGACCAGCCGGGCGGGTGAAACCATCCTTGGTTCGGTGGATGAAGCCAGCCGCACCTCCATTCGAGATCATCTTTTTACTGCGGGCGAGTTGCTGCGCCTTAACCAGCTTGGCACCGATGAGGCCGCTTATCAGCAAGTCCAACCGGATCTCTTTGCCCGTCCATGAGCCAACTGCAAATCGCCGCAATTGTGGAGGGTGACGGCGAAGTTGAGGCCGTGCCAATATTATTGCGACGCTACGCCAAACTGGCTGGCTGGGACGGACGAGTTGTGATTCGTCCCGTAATCCGTCAGCCCGCCTCCAAACTCCTCAAGCCAGGCGAACTGGAGCGCCATGTTGAACTGGCGGCTCGCAAACTGGGTGGCCCCGGCGGCATTTTTGTTCTGTTGGATTGCGAGGATGACTGTCCGGCAACGCTTGGTCCAAAGCTGCTGGCGCGGGTGCGTCAGGCGCGCGGCGATCTTCCGACCTCGCTGGTTCTCGCCCATCGAGAATTTGAAACATGGTTTCTTGGCTCGGCTGAATCCATTGCGGGAAAGCGTAATTTGCCGACCACCTTGCAATCTCATCAGTCGCCAGAAACAATTCGTGGTTGCAAGGAATGGCTTTCGGATAAGATGCCCCGTAGTTTTGCCTACGACGAGGTGAACGATCAGCCTGCTCTCACCGCCGTTTTCGATTTGAACATGGCCAAGGGTTCCTGTTCCTCTTTTGAAAAGTGTCATCGAGAATTGTTATCGCTGCTTCAACAGATAGCTGGCATCACGCCGGGATTTCTTGATTAGCCAATTCTGGGCGTAAACTGCCTTGCTCCATTTTCATTTTCCGCTATAAACCACGGCTTCATGCATCAAATCATCCAGAGCCTGAGCGATTGGTATAATCACGCGCTGCAAAC
>PLYV01000010.1 GCA_003151855.1 Limisphaerales bacterium
CACGGCGAGACGATTGACATCCGCGCCGTGCTGCGCGCGGTCGAATCCGCCGCGCAAACTCATGGCTGGACGGCGGAAGTTTTCCATGACACCGGCGAATTCAAATTGCCCGCGCTGCACCGCGCCTCGCGCCGCGCGCCCAATGCCCCGCGCCTTTACATTTCCACCGGCATCCACGGCGACGAACCCGCCGGACCGCTCGCGGCATTGAAGCTGATCCAGGAAAACCACTGGCCCGAGAGCGCGGAGATTTTTCTGCTGCCGTGCCTGAATCCCGTCGGCTTCACACTGAACCGGCGCGAGAACGCCGAGGGCGTGGACTTGAACCGCGATTATCGCAACGCAAAGTCCGCCGAGGTGCGCGCGCATTTCGCATGGCTGGAACGGCAGCCGGCGTTCAACCTGTATCTGTGCCTGCACGAGGACTGGGAAGCGCAGGGCTTTTATCTTTACGAGCAGAATCCCGACGGCAAACCGTCGCTCGCGGAAAAGTTGATTGAGGCCGTGAAAAAAGTGTGTCCGATTGATTTGTCCGAAAACATCGAAGGCCGCGCCGCGCATGGCGGAATTGTGCGGCCAAACATTTCTCCGAACGAACGCACCGACTGGCCGGAGGCGTTTTATCTCATCACGCAAAAAGCGCGGCAGGGCTACACGCTGGAAGCGCCGTCGGACTTTCCGCTGCCCACCCGCGTCAACGCCCTGGTCGCCGCGGTGAACGCGGCCACGGAATTTTTAGCCACAGATGTGCACAGATGAAACACAGATTTTACATCCAAGCCGGAATTGTTTTTATCTGTGTTTCATCTGTGTCAATCTGTGGCCAGTAAAAGCGCATGAGCAAACCGGTCAAATCACAGTGGGACTTCGGCGAACTGTTTCCGCCTTCGGAAACACGCAAGGTTTTGTCCGTCTGGGAACTCACGTCGGACATCAAGCGGCTGCTGGAAAAACAAATCGGCTCCGTCTGGGTCAGCGGCGAAATCACCAACTTGCGCGCACAAAGCTCCGGCCACGTTTATTTCACGCTCAAGGATGTGGCCGCGCAGTTGAGCTGTGTGCTGTTTCGCGGCACGGCGGCGGCGCAGCGCAGTCTGCTGGCAGACGGCCAGAAAGTTTTACTGCAAGGCGACGTGACGGTTTATGAGGCGCGCGGACAGTATCAACTCATCGTCCGCGAAGTAGAATTGCAAGGCGTCGGCGCGCTGCAAATCGCGTTTGAAAAACTGAAGCAAAAGCTCGCGGCGGAAGGCTTGTTCGCGCCGGAGCGGAAACGGCCGTTGCCAAGATTTCCGCAGCGCATCGGCCTCGTCACTTCGCCGACCGGCGCGGCCATCCGCGATGTGCTGCACGTCGTGCAGCGCCGTTATCCGGGCTTGGAAATCATCCTCGCGCCCTGCCGCGTGCAAGGCGACGGCGCGGCACGCGAAATCGCGGAAGCCATCCGAACGCTGAATGAGGTCAATGCTGGAGTTCAAGCTTTAGCTTGTTCGGGCAGTGTAGGAGAACGGAGCAAGCTAAAGCTTGAACTCCAACAAGGCGGCCTCGATTTGATTTTGATCACACGCGGCGGCGGGTCGCTAGAGGATTTGTGGGCGTTCAACGAGGAAGCGGTGGCGCGGGCGATTTTTGAATCGGTCATTCCTGTCGTGTCGGCGGTCGGGCATGAGATTGATTTCACCATCGCGGATTTTGTGGCGGACGGGCGCGCGGCGACGCCGAGCGCGGCGGCGGAAATCATCACGGAAGGTGTTTTTGCCAGCCGCGAATTCGTGAACGATGCGCCGGTTTTGTTGCAGCGCGCGGCACGGCGCAAGCTGGATCGCGAAATCGAAAATTTCGATTCGCTGGCCGGCCGTTTGTCGCGTCTGCATCCGCGCCGGAAGCTGAATGATTCGTTGCAACGGCTGGATGATTTGCAAGCCGGCCTGCTGCGCGGGCTGAAGACAGCGGCGCGTTCGCGGACGCTGGTGCTGGAAAATCTCGCCGGCAGATTTTTGCGCGCGAAGCCGGCGCTGGTGCTGAAGGCGCGGCGCGAGACGTTGCGGCAGCTGGAAAAAAGATTGAATGCGCTCGGCCCGGAGCAGGTTCTGGCGCGCGGCTATTCCATCACCACGGACGCGGCGAGCGGCAAAGTGTTGCACGATGCCGCGCAGGTGTCCGCCGGTCAGGCATTAAGAACGCGGCTGGCAAGCGGTGAAATTTTCAGCTGCGTTGATGAGTGATTCGTTTGTCTCCACGCTGGACGCGGATAGGGTTTTTTCTTATTTTCCTCCCATGTCAAAACCAGCCAAGGCCGCTGATCCGGCCAAGGGCAATGTGCCGTTTGAAGACGCCCTCAAAAAACTTGAGGGCGTCGTGGACGCCATGGAAGCGGACGATTTGCCGCTCGAAACGCTGCTGGCGCGCTATGAGGAAGGCGCGCGGCTGGTGAAAATCTGTCAGGAAAAACTCGCCGAGGCGGAAGTCAAAATCCAGCAGCTTGAAAAGACGGCGACGGGCGAACTTAAATTGAAGCCGCTCGATTTGGCTGAAGAATGATTTGAAAGCCACGGATGGACACAGATGCACACGGATTGGGAATGAGGCATCACACCGGTAAATTTTAATCCGTGTTTATCTGTGTCCATCCGTGGTTGAATATTTTTAAGAATTTATGAGCCGATACTTGGACATGGTGGACGGACCAGAGCACGTCAAAAAGCTCACGGTGCCGCAATTGCAGGAACTCGCTGGCGAAATCCGCACCGAACTGATCGAGGGCCTCGCCAAGGGCGGCGGCCACCTCGGCCCGAACCTCGGCGTCGTCGAGCTTTCCATCGCGCTGCACAAGGTTTTCACCACGCCGAAGGACAAATTTGTCTGGGACGTGAGCCATCAGGTTTA
>PLYV01000136.1 GCA_003151855.1 Limisphaerales bacterium
CGCGGCTTGATGCCCCACACGCCTTCGCGGCAGTCGAGGATGGGAATGAGTTTTTTGCCGGTGGCATCCACCTTGCCGAGCGCGGTCTTTTTGGGGTTCGATTCGTCGGTCAGCGTGCAATACTCGTTCGGAAAATAATTTTTCCCCTCGGGTAGCGCGAATTCGCCATTGGCGCGGAATGCCGCGATTTTTTCGGGCGACACCGTCTGCTCCACCATCCCGGTGTAAAGGTCGGTGATGAACACGCGATCCGTCTCGTAATCCTCCGCCAGCACGCCGATGGCGTCGGCCTTGATGCGCAGATTGATGTCCTTCGAGACAAGAACGGTTGCGTTTTTCGGCTGCGTTTTCTGAATTTCGAAAGCCACCGCCAGGATTTGGTTATCCACCGAATCCTTGGAGAAAAAAGTTTCGCCGTGGGAGCTTTTGTGGACGGCGATCTTTAGTTTTCCGCCGTTGGGCAGGTCCACGCCCTTGCTCAAACTGCCCTCGCCGCGGAAGCCGTCGAGCATCCGCGAAACCGTGCGCGCGTTGCGGCCCAGCTCGGTGGACTCGCGCTTGAAGCGGTCAATCTCCTCGATGACCTCAATGGGCACGAGGACGTTGTTCTCCTTGAAATTGACGAGTGAATTCGGGTCGTGGAGCAGGACGTTGGTGTCGAGGATGTAGTTTTTCACAGGTTAAAAAAACGGAAGCGGAATTTTCCGCCGCAGGCGCGGCGGTGGTTTGAAGGTTGAAACGGTGTTGTCAAAATTTCCCTGAAACGTTGCCGGAATTTTTTCAGGCGCAAAAAAAGAGTCAACGATATTCCACTTTTTCTCGGAAAATTTTTTGTGACAAGCCGCCGGGGCTGGCATAATCGGCGCATGGCAAAATTGAATCCGCTCATCCGCCCGCTGGTGCAGGCGCTGCACGCCTACGTTCCCGGCGAACAGCCGAAAATCAAGGGCCTGGTCAAGCTGAACACCAACGAAAACCCTTATCCACCGTCGCCGAAAGTTTTGGCGGCGGTCAAGGCGGCGGTGGACGGGCGGCTGCGGCTGTATCCCAACCCGACCGCCGAAAAACTGCGCGCCAAACTCGCGAAGCTGCACGGCTGCCAGCCGGAAAACATCCTCGTCGGCAATGGTTCGGACGAAGTGCTGGCGCTGGCGACGCGGGCGTTCACCGAGCCAAAGCGGAAAGCGGAAAGCGGAAAGCGGAACAACGCGAAGGCCACGGTGCAGTATTTCACGCCGAGCTATTCGCTGTATCCAGTGCTGGCGGACATCCACGGTGCGGCAAAAAATCCGGTGGCGTTGAAGCCGGATTTTTCCATGCCGTCCGTGCCGGAATTGCGGCGTGGTGGAAAATGGGACTTCCACGCTGCGCTTACCTTCATCACCACGCCGAACGCGCCGGGCGGGCGCGGCTACCCACCGGCCGCGCTGGAAAAACTTTGCCGCGCGCAAAAAGGCGTGGTCATTTTGGACGAGGCGTATGTGGATTTCGCCAATGAAAACGCGGCGAATCTGGCGCTGATATTTCCACACGTCCTCGTGGCGCGGACATTTTCCAAGGCGTATTCGCTGTGCTTCCAGCGCGTCGGCTATTTCATCGGCCCTGCGGAACTCATCGCGGCGCTGGACAAAATCCGCGACAGCTACAATGTCAACGGCCTCGGCCAGATTGCGGCGGAAGCGACGCTAGATGACTTGAAATTTTACCGCGCTAATTTCAAAAAAATCATCACCACGCGCGAATCGCTTGCGCGCGAGCTGACGAAGCTGGGTTTCCGCGTGCTGCCAAGCCAGACAAATTTCATCCTGGCCAAGCCGCCGCTGTTTCCGGCGAAAGTATGGTTGCAAAAACTGCGCGACCAAAAAATCCTCGTCCGCTGGTTCAGCGCGCCGGAAGTGAGCGGTTATCTGCGCATCACCATCGGCACGCCGGCGGAAGCGGCGGCGCTGGTGCGGGCAGTGAGGGCAATTTCGCTGTAAGGCTTTTGCCTTAATCCTAATCGTAATCCCGGCCTGGGAACGATTACGATTAGGATTACGATTATGAATCTTCCGCAAAACCTTTGCTTGGCCAACCGCGCCGGTTTCTGTTAAAAGCGTTGTGTGTATTTGGAGTTTTACGGATTGAAGCTCGCGCCGTTCGACATCACGCCGAACCCGCGCTTCCTTTTCCACAGCAACAAGCACCGCGAGGCGTTCAACCATCTGCTCTACGGCATCCGCGAACGCAAGGGCTTCGTGCAGCTCACCGGCGAGGTCGGCGCGGGCAAGACGACGCTCTGCCGCGCGCTGCTGGAGCAGCTCGACGGGAAATTTTCCACGGCGCTGATTTTGAACCCGGTGTTGAGCGGCGACGAACTGATGAAGGCCATCGCCGGCGAATTCGGTCTGGAAGTCAAAGGCAAGGACCGGCTGGAGACGATTTCCACGATCAGCGATTTTTTGCTGAAGCAGACGCTCGCCGGGCGGGAGACGGTTTTGATTGTGGACGAGGCGCAGAATTTGACGGAAGATTTGCTGGAACAGGTGAGGCTGATTTCCAACATCGAAACGGACGACCGCAAGCTGCTGCAAATCGTGCTGATGGGCCAGCCGGAATTGCGCGACCGGCTGAACAGCCCGCGTCTGAAGCAATTGCGGCAGCGCATCACCGTGCGGTATCATTTGCGTCCGCTGAATTGCACGGAGGTCGGCCAATACATCCACCACCGGCTCGCGCTGGCGGGTTCAAACGGGCAGCCGGCCTTCACCACGCCGGCGGTGTGGCGGGTGTTCCGCTACAGCGGCGGCATCCCGCGACTGGTCAACGCCGTTTGCGACAAGGCGCTGCTGGCCGGTTTCGTTGGCCGCAGCCAGCGGATTAATTATTGGATGGTCGGTCGCGCCATCCGCGAGCTGGAAGGAGACATTCACGCATGAGCCTCATCAATGACGCCCTCAAGCAGGCCCGGCAGGCGCCGCCGCGGATTCCGCAGCGCCCGCTGCCGCCGCTGCCGCCGGACGATGACGAGCCGGACTCGCGCAAGGTCTGGCTGATCCCGGCCATCGTGATTGTGCTGGTCTTCGCCGTTGTCTTTGTCATCGGTCTCGCCTCGGCGCACCGCACGGTCCGCAACGTGGTGGAAACCGTCACCGCCGAAACCGTCGCCACACAGGCCGTGGCCGATGTCAGCACCACGGTTATCGCCCCGCCGCCGCCGGTGGTGGCGGTGGTGAACCCGGAGAACGGGCCGAAACTACAGGGGATTTTTTATTCCACCAAAGATCCCGTCGCCATCGTGGACGGAAAGACCGTGCGCCCCGGCGACCGTTACCTCGACTACCGCGTCAAGGAAATCACCCGCTACACCGTGACGCTCGTCGGCCCCGACGGCAAGCCGCTCAAGCTCGGCATGTCCAACTGACACATGGGGCCGCCGGAAAAATTTCGGAACCACCCCACGGCGGTGCGCCTGCTGCCGTTCGTCATTTTTGTGCTGCTCACGGCGGCGCAGGGCGAGTTCGGCGCGGCCTCGGCCTACTGGTTTTACCTCGCCAAAACGCTCGCCGGCCTGGGCATGATTTTTGTCCTGCGCCCGGTCATCGCCGAAATGCGCTGGGCCTTTTCCTGGGAGGCGGTGGCGGTCGGCGTCGGAATTTTTTTTCTATGGATTGGCGTCAGTGGCGAGTGGACGATACAAAGTTCGCTGTGGGTCAAACTCGGGTTGTCCCACCCGCCGAGGAAACTGGCGACGGCCTGGAATCCCAACGAGCTATTTGGAACAGGCTCCACGCTGGCGTGGCTGTTCATCGCCGTGCGGATACTCGGCTCAGCCTTGGTCGTGCCGCCGATCGAAGAAGTTTTTTACCGCTCATTTTTATATCGCTATGTCGCCCAGCACGAATTTCTGTCCATGCCGCTGAACCGCTTTTGTCTGAAGTCGTTTTTCGCCACGGCGTTCATCTTTGGCTTCTCGCACAATGAATGGCTCGCCGGCATCCTGTGCGGCGCGGCGTATCAATGGCTGGTGCTGCGCAAAAACCGCCTCGGCGACGCCATGACCGCGCATGCCATCACCAACTTCCTGCTCGGCGTCTGGGTCGTCACGCGCGGCGCGTGGCAATTTTGGTGAGCAGATTTAACCGCGCAGATGGCGCACGTCCACCGCGTCCATGCCGGCGGCACGGATGGCGGTGAGGCCGAGGTCGGTATCCTCGTAGGCGCGGCAGAGTTTCGGCTCCACGCCGATACGCCGCGCGGCCTCCAGAAAAATATCCGGCGCTGGTTTCTGGTGCTTCACCATCTCGCTCGTCACGACGGCGGCAAAAAGATGGCGTATTTTCAAGTGTTCCAGCACGTCGCAGATGATGGACTGCGTGCCGCCGGACGCGACCGCCAGCGGAATCTTTCCGAAGTTTGCCTTCGCGATTTCCACGACTTCATGGATCGGCCCGACCTGCGACATCAGCGGCAGATAGGCGTTTTCCTTTTCATGCGCCACGGCAATGTGGTCGAGCGAACGGCCCTGTTCCGCCGCGAGCATCTTCAGGATGTCGCGTGACGGCACGCCGCCGAGCGAATAAAACCGGTCTTCGGGAAAATGCAGTCCATGCCGCTGCGTGACCATCTGCCACGCGTGCCAGTGCAGCGGCATGGTGTCGGCCAGCGTGCCGTCGCAGTCGAAAATTAGGCCTTTGATATTGGTCATAATCTTAATCTTGTTCGTAATCGTAATCCTCAAAAACCGATTAAGAGCAGGATTACGAAGGGAAATTACAGCGCCACCTCCGCCAATCGCTGTTCCATGTCGTGCGTCATCAGCGGGTCAATCAGTTCGTCCAGATTGCCCTCGATGAACACGGACAGGTTGTAGAGCGTCACCTCGATGCGGTGATCCGTGACGCGGTTCTGCGGAAAATTGTAGGTGCGGATTTTTTCGCTGCGGTCGCCGGTGCCGATCTGGTCTTTGCGGTGCGCGGCATATTTCGCGTTCTCCTCGGCGATCTTCGCCTCGAGCAGGCGCGAGCGCAAAACCGTCATCGCCGTGATGCGGTTCTTTTGCTGCGAGCGTTCGTCGGCGCAACGCACAATCAGGCCCGTCGGTTTGTGGATGATTTGCACGGCGGAATCCGTGGTGTTCACGCCCTGGCCGCCCTTGCCGGACGCGCGGCAGCAATTGATCTCGATTTCGTCGGGCTTGATTTCGATATCCACCTCCTGTGCCTCGGGCAATACGGCGACTGTGCAGGTGCTCGTGTGGATGCGTCCCTGCGCCTCGGTCGCCGGCACGCGCTGGACGCGGTGGACGCCGCTCTCGTATTTCATCCGCTTGAAAACGTCCGCGCCATTGATCTGAAAAATGATTTCCTTGAAGCCGCCCAGGTCCGACACGCTGGAATCGAGCGTCTGGGTTTTCCAGCTGCGCGCCTCGGCGTAACGGCAATACATCCGATACAAATCCGCCGCAAACAGGGCGGATTCCGAGCCGCCCGCGCCCGCGCGGATTTCCACGATCGTGTTGCGCGAATCCGTCGGATCCGGCGGCACGAGGCCGAACTGGATTTGCTGCGCGAGTTTCTTTTCGTCCGCTTCCAGCCGCGCAATTTCTTCCTTCGCCATGAGCGCGAGTTCGGAATCGGGCAATTCGGTCTTGAGCAGCGCGCGGTTTTCTTCCA
>PLYV01000169.1:0-3514 GCA_003151855.1 Limisphaerales bacterium
CGTCGCCGACGGGTTATTTGCATCTGGGTCATGCGCGAACTTTCTGGACGGCGCAGGTTCGCGCCCGGTTACACGGTGGGGAAATGATTTTGCGTAACGACGATCTGGATTCCACGCGCTTCAAGATGGAGTTTGTGGACGCGATGCTGGAGGACTTGCGCTGGTTTGGTTTTGAATGGAGCGAAGGCCCGGACATCGGCGGCAAATTTGCGCCTTACAACCAAAGCGAGCGGATGAGTTTTTACCGCGCGGCGCTGGAACAGCTTCGGGCCGGCGGTTTCATTTATCCCTGCACCTGTTCGCGGAAAGACATCCAGATGGCCATCACGGCTCCACACCCGGAAAATGACGAGGAGCCAATTTATCCGGGAACGTGCCGCACAAAACCCATAACTTCTAACTCCCAACTTCCAACTCCTAAATTCAGCTGGCGCTTTCGTGTTCCAGACGGCGAAACCATTTCCTTCGTGGACGGAAACCGCGGCGAACAGAAATTTGTGGCCGGGAAAGACTTTGGCGATTTCGTCGTGTGGCGGCATGACGGCGTGCCGGCGTATCAGCTTTCGTGCGCGGTGGACGACGCGGCGATGCAGATCACGGAGGTCGTGCGTGGCGCGGATCTGCTGGTCAGCACGGCGCGGCAGATTTTGCTGTATCGGGCGCTGGGCTGGGTGCCGCCGAAATTTTTCCATTGCGAGCTGATGCGCGACGATCGCGGCGAACGGCTGGCCAAAAGGCATGATGCCTTGAGCCTGCGGACGCTGCGAGAACGCGGGTTGTCAGCAGAACATCTGCGCGCCGGCTGGTGATGCTTCAGATAGTTTGATGAATCAAAAAAAGTAGAAAAAGTGCTTGTGAAATTTTTCACGATGAGGCATTTTCTGCGGCTCTGGCACCGAAGTTTTCTTGAGAGGTTTTCGTGTCGTCAGTGACTTGTTGTAATTGTGAATCAGATTTGCAAATTCGTTTTTGTCCTCGTGTTTTTGGTTGCGGCCACCGCAATCAATCTTCACGCCCAGCCCGCTGCGGCCGATGCTTCGGTGGTCGCGCAAAAGGCGGTCGTCGAAGACGTCGCGCCGTTGGTGCCGATGTCGGCCCCGACGCTTTTTCACATCGGCCCCGTGCCGATCACCAACTCTATTCTGCTGTCCTGGGTGGTGGTGGTGCTCATTGTTTGCATCGTGCAAGTCGGCACGCGCCGGATGAGCGCGGACAAGGTTCCGACCGGCCTGCAAAATCTGCTCGAGGGAATGGTGGAGGGTTGGGACGGTCTTTCCGGCATGATTCTGGAGCCGAAGGTTTCCCGCTGGGTGTTTCCGTTCGCCGTCACGTTTTTCCTTTTCGCCCTGTTTTCAAACTTCATTGACCTGCTTCCCGGTGTCGGCAGCATCGGCTACGGTCTGCCTGTAAAAGCTGGCGAAGCTTTCAGTTCGCTGCCGCGCTCGGTCGAGCACGTGGAGCTTCCGTTCATGCGCCCGCCCACCTCGGACGCCAATCTGACCACGGCGATGGCGCTGATTTTTCTCGTGATGACATTTGTGTGGGCGCTGCGTTACAACGGTCTCATTGGCGTCATCAAACACGTCTTCGGCGTCAAGGTGGACACGGCCAAATGGCTCTACCCGCTGGTCGCGCTGATGTTTCTCTTCGTCGGCTCGATGGAAGCGCTCTCGATTGTCTTTGTTCGTCCGCTGGCACTGGCGGTTCGTCTTTACGGCAACATTTATGCTGGCGAAACCCTGCTGGCGATGACGATGACCGCCAAGCCGTTCTTCGCCGGGCTGCTGCTCTCGCTGCCGTTTTACTTTTTCGAAATTTTTGTCGCCGTGGTGCAGGCGTTCGTGTTCGCGATGCTGACCATTGTGTTTGCGGGCACGCTGTGCTCGCATTCGGACGAGGAGCACAGCCATTGAGATTTTTGAATTTGCGACCGGGAGACCTTTCGGCGAACGGACGCAGTAACTAACAACCAAAACATAAAACATATGATGCTCGCAGACTTATCAGGAAACATTCACGTCGGTCTCGCCTTCGGTGGCGCGGCCATCGGCATCGGCATTGCCGCCGCCGGTGCAACCATGGCCATCGGCCGCAACCCCGGCATGTTCGGTCGCGTCGTCGCCATCATGATTCTTGGCATCGCCCTCGCGGAAGGCGCGGCGATTCTCGCGTTCGTGCTCGGCAAGGCCCATTAATCTGAGGCTCGCATGAACGAGACACTCGAAATGCTCGGCATCCAGTGGCAGAAGCTGCTGGTGCAGGGCATTGACTTCGGCATCGCGCTGTTCGTGTTGTGGAAATTCGCCTATAAGCCGATTTTCAACATCTTGGACGCGCGCAAGGTGAAGATTGCCGACGGCATTGCCAACGCGGAAAAGATCAAGGCCGAACTCGCCAAGACCGAGGCGGAACGCCAGCGGATTCTGGCGCAGGCCAGCGACGTGGCGAACGGAATGATCGAGCAGGCGCGCGAAGCCGCCAACCGCGTCCGCGAAGTCGAGACGCAGAAGGCCATCGCCGCCGCTGAGCAGATCATCGCCAAGGCGCGCGAAGCCGCCGCGCAGGATCATGCGAAGATGCTCGCCGAATTGAAGCGCGAAGTCGGCCGGCTGGTGGTGCAGACCACGACGACCGTCACCGGAAAAGTTTTGACGGCGGACGACCAAAAACGTCTCGCGGAAGAAACGCAGAAGCAGTTGTCTTGAACCACGGCGGATGAAAATCTCCAAACAAGCCCAGCGCGAAGCCCGGCAACTATTCCGCAGTTGTCAGGTCAACGGCCAGCTTGACGAAAGCCGCGTCCGTCAGGCGGTCGCCTTGCTCGTGGAAAAAAAGCCGCGCGGCTATGTCGAAATTCTGTCGCGTCTGCACCGTTTGGTGAAGCTCGACCTCGACCGCCGCACGGCGCGTGTGGAAAGTGCCACGCCGCTGGCCGCCGACCAGCAGACGCAGGTCGCGGCGCAGTTGGCAAAAATTTACGGCGCGGGTTTGGATTTGTCGTTCACGCAGAACGCGGCGCTGCTCGGCGGTTTGCGGATTCAGGTCGGCAGCGACCTTTACGACGGCAGTGTGAAGACCCGTTTGGATAAATTGGCCCAAAGTTTTTAACCGGATTATATGAGTAATTTGTTACAGGAAATTGAAGCCCAGATCGCGGGCGCAAAGACCGCGACGGCGAAACAGAACGTCGGCACCGTGCGCGAAATCGGCGACGGCGTGGCCAAGATCGAAGGCCTCACCGACACGATGCTCAACGAGATGCTCGACTTCGGCAACGGCATTATCGGCCTCGCGCTTAACCTTGAAGAGACCGAAGTCGGCGCGATCATTCTCGGCGATTACACCAAGATCAAGGAAGGCACCGAGGTCCGCACCACCGGCAAGCTGCTCCAGATTCCCGTCGGCAAAGGGATGCTCGGCCGCGTCGTCAACGTCCTCGGCCAGCCGCTTGACGGCAAAGGCGCGATCAAGGAATCCGCTTTTTATCCGGTTGAAAAAATCGCGCCCGGCATCA
>PLYV01000169.1:3536-3708 GCA_003151855.1 Limisphaerales bacterium
GATTTCCGCCCGATTTACAACATCTACGTCGCGGTCGGCCAGAAGCAATCGAACATCGCCCGCGTCATCGCGGTGCTGGAAGATGCCGGCGCGCTGCCCTACACGGTCATCGTCGCGGCGTCCGCATCCGATTCCGCCTCCAACCAATATCTCGCGCCGTTCGCCGGTGCGG
>PLYV01000179.1 GCA_003151855.1 Limisphaerales bacterium
CAATGTCAAATGTATTATGACTATGCCTTCTAAATAATCATTAGTATAGTAACTATAACGCTATAATTACTCCGCCCAACTTTTGACGGTTTTGGCTCCTTTTGAAACTGGCTCCCCCTTTCCGTGCGGGTTGTGATACAAAACCGCTCCTGATGCCCACCTAACGCCAGCAAACGGCAAAATCAGGTGCAACCCGCTCCCGTCTGTCTGCCGATCTTCAAAGAACCGACGCAAAAGGCAAAAAACACATAAATGCCACAAATAGAACACAATATAATAAGAAGAACACATATTCTACAGAATATGTGTTGCATCTTGGTTTGGATATGGCAGAATGAAGCCATGAAAACGAAAGCATTTTCCTATGTAAGAACGTCAGGACTCGGCCAAGCCAAGGGCGACGGTTTTACCCGTCAACGTGACGTTGTAAGCAAGTATGCCAAAGCTAACCGCATAGAAGTGGTTCAAGAATTCTTGGACAGTGGAGTTTCGGGAACCAAAGACGGATTTGACCGTGAAGGTTTGACCGCCTTAATGGTTGCGGTCAAATCTAACGGCGTTAGGTTGGTTTTGTTAGAAAATGCAGACCGCCTTGCCCGTGATCTCATGGTTTCTGAAATCATCTTGAATGAATTCCGAAGTATTGGCGTAAAAGTTATTGCGGCTGACAGTGGCACAGATTTGACGGTTGAAGACGGCGAGCCAACAAAAAAAATGGTTCGACAGATTTTAGCATCAATTTCTGAATTTGAAAAAACTCGCATCGTGCAAAAACTTCGGGCTTCAAGGATGCGAGTTCGTAAGAGCGGCAAACGCTGCGAAGGCCGCAAGCCTTATGGTCATAATCCAGATGAAATCAAAGTTGTGGAATCCATTCTTGAATACCGCAAAAACGGCCAATCGGTTACGTCAATTGCCGACAAGCTGAATTCAGATGGCATCAAATCACGCAAGGGGCAAAAATGGCATCCTACACAAGTTCAACGCATCATCAAACGAGCGAAGGGGAAATAATCAGCGTTTGGGGTTATTCTTCCGATTTTGGGTTTCAAGTTCTCTTTTTCGCTTTTCGTGGTCTTGGTGTTTCCGTAGGACGTTCTTAATTCTTGCCAGTTGCGTTTGGTGAGCCTGAATTTGGTTTCCCAAACTTTCAGCCCTTCCATCTTCTGCCATCAGTTGCGGCATTTGTGAAATTGTTTGTTCCAACTGGGCGAGCAACGCTTGGAAAACTGCAATCAATTTGGTCGGGTCTGACATCAAAAATAAATATAATCCACCGCCGGCAAAATTGAATAAATCTGCGAAATGATGCCAGATTTCCGGCAAACAAAAAGCCCTGTCCACACTCGGCAGACAGGGCAAGTTGCTTGATTGAAATGTCAGAGGTGCAGCGGACTTTTTCCGGTTGCCGAGAAAGCTCCCGTGCAAGTGAACGGAACATCCTGTGAAAAACCATCCCCGACGACAGTTGTGTTACTGATGGTTCTTGTTTCTGTGTAAATGCCATTCGCAGGGGCGGTGTCTGTCGTGGTTAGGTTCAAAACGCCATACAGGTAGAAGTGCAAATCATTCCCGCCATTGATGAAGGTGTCATCAAATACGATGTTGCCCAATTCAAGCCTTTGAGCGGAAGTGCTTGCTAATCCTGTCACGGTATTTCGTTTGCCGGAAGTGACTTGGGGTTCACCTGCTTCAAAACTCAAAATATCGGAAACATTCAAAAGAATGTTGGTTCCATTAAGCACGATAAAACTGTTGCCAGCCAATGCCAAGGTCGTGTTTTTTGGGAAGCTGTTGCTCGGCCAATTGCCTTCCACATTTTCATCAGATGCCAGCAAATTTAGAATATCCTTCGTCGCCAATTTTACCACTGTGGGTGCGGCTGTGGTTAAGATTGTGCCAACGACGTTGCTGCCGCTTTGCTCGGAAAATTTGAGGCTAATTGTAAGATTCTGGTAAGGCAGAGAAAAGGCAGTGGATTCGACAGTATGCAATTGTGCCACTTCATTTGTCGCCAATGCACGGTTGAAGATTCTGACGTTGGCATATTGCCACGATGTTCTTGCAGAAGTTCCGGCGAACCACTGATGCCAACCAAGTGCGCCGGGGCTTAAAGGCAATCCCGAAACTGTTACATTTGTTTGCCCTACCAATTGCCCGTCAATAAATGCGGTCAAGCTGCCCGGTTGGTAAGCGATGACAAAATGCTTCCAGTTGCCGCTGATGTTTGTTGTGACTACAGGAATTCTGGTGACTCCGCTACTGTCGGCAATTGTGAACCCCTGATAACAATCAATGCCAAAATAATTCTGACCAGCATTATCCATCCCGAAATAGACAGGATATTCGTCGGGAATGCTGTCCAGCAACTTAACCCATACGCTGACAGTGATACTATTGGTTACCATTCCTGTAAGGTCTGGAAATGACACATAACCGCCGTTCACATAGGTTGGTGAATTGTCGCCAACAGTTTGAACAAAATGTTGAAACGGATATGATGAATTTTTTCCAAAGCTGCATATGCCATTTGTGACGGCATTATTCCCGTGTCCGCTCGCATCATTTGGGTTTCCGTTAAACGGGTAGTAGGCAACAAGCCCACTTGTCAGAAATGATTGTGCGTGGATGTTGGCTGCGATGAATATGCCGACAGCAAGAAGTGCGGCAGTTTTGGTTATCCTTTTCATGTTTTACCTTATTTTAGTTGTTGATTGTAGCCCGAAGACCTAATCAGAGTTTCACAAACTGGGCGGGCGTCAAGTGAAAAGACAATTGTCTTATTCTGGTTTTTCTATTTGGCGGGCAATTTGGCATGGATGAAAAAAACTCAATCCGCCATGTCCGACGCCTTTTCACGGGTGGTAAAAAAGCATCGTGAGAAAAATGGATTTAGTCGTGCGGCCTTGGCAGAAAAAGCTGGCCTTCATCAAACCTACATTGGCCTCTTGGAACGTGAGAAAAGAAGTCCGAACTTGGACACGGCAAAAGCAATAGCGAACGCTTTGGGGTTATCTCTCACGGAGATCGTTTCAGAAGCGGAAAAGATTTGAGGTGGGAGAGGCGGATACGTTAGCAAATACAATCGTTTTTATTGCCTATTGACGAGATTTATCTATTTAGGTATTATTACAAGTGTAGCAGCGAATAGCCGTCAACGAGGATGCGGACGAGCGCCATGCGCGAAGAATGTCAGGATTTTTCCGGCGCGAAAATCCTAATCTTAATCGTCGTCCTGATCTTAATCCCCACGGAAACGGGATCACGGTTGAGATTAAGATTCGGATTACGATTGAAAACACTGTGCCGGGTGCGGTTTAATGTCCGCCACATGGCCGAAGCCAACCGCCACTCCAACCGTTACATCGCCATCCTCGCGGCGGTGGTGTTCGTGCTCGACCAGTTCACGAAATGGCTCGTGCTGAACCTGCTCGAAAAAGGCGACGAGAAAACCATCATCCCCGGCTTCTTCAAGTTCGTCCACTGGGGCAACACCGGCGCCGCCTGGAGCATGTTTCGCGGCAACAACGGCACCCTCGCCTTCGTCGCCCTCCTCGCCTTCGTTGCGCTGTTTCTCACGCGGCACCATTTCAATTCCCACACGCTGCCCGGCCAGATCGCCTTCGGCCTCATCTTTGGCGGCATCGCCGGCAACCTCACTGACCGCCTCCTGCCCGACCGCCACGAGGTCATTGATTTTCTCTATTTCTTCATCCAGCAGCGCGGCGGCGGCGAACTCGGCTTCCCCGCCTTCAACCTCGCCGACACCGCCATCTGCACCGGCGTCGGCCTGATTTTCCTCATCACCTGGAAAAACGAGCACGCACCGAAACCGGACAAATGATTAAAATAAAACATTTCTCCGCAGATTTCACAGATTCACACAGAATTGAATCTGCGAAAATCGGCGCAATCTGCGGATGAATACGCGCACCGAAACCTTCACGGTCGAACAGTCGCGCCCCGGCGAGCGCCTGGACATTTTTCTGCGCGAAAAATTTCCCGCCGTCTCGCGCGGCGCGATGCAACGGCTCATCGAACAGGCGCACATCCGCGTCAACGGCCAGCCCACCAAGCCCACGCACCATCCCCGCGTCGGCGACACGGTGGAAATACATTTTCCCGACGCCCGCCCCGCCGAGGCGCAGCCGGAGGACATCCCGCTGGAGATTTTGTTTGAGGACCAATCGCTGCTCGTCGTCAACAAACCCGCCGGCCTCGTCGTGCATCCCGCCGCCGGGCACGAGGAACACACGCTCGTCAACGCCCTGCTCCACCATTGCGCCGGCTCGTTGAGCGGCATCGGCGGCGTGGCCCGGCCCGGCATCGTCCACCGGCTCGACAAGGAAACCAGCGGCTGCCTCGTCGTCGCCAAAAACGACGCCACCCACCTCGCGCTCTCCGAACAATTTTCCACGCGCGTCGTCAAAAAGATTTACCACGCCATCCTCTGCGGCGTGCTGCCGCACGCAACCGGCGAAATCCACGCCGCCATCGCCCGGCATCCCACGCACCGCAAGCGGATGGCCGTCCACGACGACGGCGACGGCCGCGCGGCGCATACCAGCTACTGCGTGCTGGAGAAAATGCCGTTCGCCACCTACGTCGAGGTGCAAATCCACACCGGACGCACGCACCAGATCCGCGTGCATTTCCAGCACCTCGGTTATCCGGTCGCCGGCGACGACACCTACGGCGCGAAGCAGAACAAGCAGCTCAAAGAGCAGACGAACTACGCCGCGCCGCGCGTGCTGCTGCACGCCCAGGAACTGACCTTCATCCATCCGCGCACGAAAAAGGAAAAGCACTTCACCGCGCCACTGCCCAAGGATTTCAAGGATGCGTTGAAGTTGTTGCGGAAAGCGAAATAAGGACAGGAAAATGACTCAGCCACCCCGCCCGACGGCTGGGTTAGCCGGCCTTGGGCGGCGGCACATAATCCGGCGTCCGGTAGAATGACGGGCAGCGCATGATATCGGAAAAACCTTCGTCTTTTGGATCCATGATGATGGCCCGCGAACTCCATTCCGGCGGACAGACACTGGCGATGGCTAGCGCCGCTTCCGTGCGAATCTCCTCCGCATCGCCGCCCACAATTGCCAGTCCGAGGACATGGACCTGTTCAAATGGCGGCTTCGGTTCCTCCTCGTAAAACAGCCACGCCGCCTTCACTTCCGGGATGCCGGTGAGAAATTTCCCCAGTGGCACCTTCAAGCAATCTGGCTGGCGTTCCGGCAGCGAGATCACCAGCCCGCTCATCGCCAGTTCGCCCGGCGTGGGAATATAAAGCGCTGACCCGTCCACGATGCCTTGTATCCTTTCCGGGTCCAAAAAATGCGTCCCACACGCGCAGCCGGGATTGATCGCCACGCGGAACTTGTTGTGCGGCGGACAAAACGCCCGGAACAGTTCTTTGCCAACCATCTGACCGGCCGCATATAGTTCGCCCGGCTTGCCTCTGCCCTGCATCGCCTCATCCAAGCGTTCCGGCGTGGTGAAAATCGGAATCACTTCCTCTGCGCCAATTGACCACACCGTGATGATCATCTTGCCATCGCTCCCAATTTTATTTTCACCGATGATTTCCGGGTGGTAAGGCGCGACAAACGTCACGTTGGACTCCCGCAACTGCCGAAAAAACTCCACCGTCTGCTCCACGCCCAGATGCGCATTCGCAAAGGCCCGATCCAGTTCGTCGTTATGTTCCCACATAAAGGTTTTGGTCGGAACTTTTGCGCCTTTTTCATCCGTTTGGCCAGCCTTTTTTTGCGGGACTTTATCGCACTTCACGCCGCCATCTCATGCTTCTTTTTTTCTTATCTTCTTATTTTGATTAAATTATATCTGCTTCTACCTATTGCAAAAACGCAGCGGGTTATGATAGAAGTAATTTCAATCTCCAACGCTTGTTCGGGTTCGGGGGGCAACAAAGTAAAATCAACAATGAGCACTTTTGTTCCCAAATGGAATGACGGCACGAAATGGAATACGCCGGGCGCTGTTTGGGGTCCCAAAAAGGCTCCCATAAAAACCATGAGCACATCCAAAGTAACGTATCCGGCACATGAAGTAATCGGCTTCTGCGGCACATCGGCGGCGATGCTGACGAAGTATAAAACGCAGATGATCGCCGCCAAGATTGATCCGACCGGCCTCATCGCCAAGCTTGATCCTGATTCCAAGGCGATTTCGGCGGCGAACGACTTGCAGGAAGGATTGAAGACGCAGTTGCGGGAAGCGACCATAGCCGTGAACGACGCCGTGGCGGCGGCTTACAGCGATTGCAGCAACGCCTGCGACATGGTCATCACCGCGTTTGGCCGGGGCAGTTCGCAGGCGCAGGAAGCCACGAACCTGCGCAAAAGCGTCCGCCCCTCGCCCCGCCACGAAACGAATCCACCCACCCCCACCCCGCCGACGACCTGAACGGTCCGGCGGTTGCCCACTCCGTTCCGGAGCCGTCCAAACTCAATTTGGACGGTTCCGGGCGGAGTTTTTACGTCTCCGGGAGAAGTCCGGAGGGTTCCGGGTTGAAGCCGGAGCTGTCCGGGCCGAAGCCGGAGGCCTCCGGGAAGATTCCGGAGACATCCGGGAGAAAGCCGGAGGTGTCCGGGAACCGTCCGGAGGCCTCCGGCTTTCTCCCGGAACCCGGCAATTTCTGCCCGACGGCTGCCGGGACACTTAAATATCAACGGGTTGCGTCAATTTAGCCGGATTGCCGGCCCAAAAAGCCCTTTTGATTGCGCTGAAGGCGCTACGGAGATTAGCCCGGGGTTGACGCGCAGCGGCTACCCCGGGAAAACGTCACACAAAACAAATTCCTTCTCCCATCGGATGGGAGAAGGTGGCCGTAGGCCGGATGAGGGCTAGGGTGATGGGGTGAACCAACCAAATTTGAATTGGAAGTCTTCAATCCGAAGCATTTTGAAATGCCTTGTTTTTGATAGCTTGATTACAGTATGGGTGTGTTAGTTGACAATTTTCTTCGTTCCCTTTGCCCCCAACAACCTTTTCTTTGACGTGATCGTAAGAGACAGATTTTGCAGGGTCTAAATAACCGTCACAAATGGGACATCTGATTGCAGATTTAAGTGCTGTCTTGATGAAAACCGCACTCTTTGTGTCTTCAGAGAATTTCTCGCCAGCTTCTGATACCGTTCCGGTTATAATCTTTCCAGTCAGCCCAGCATGAACCACAATTTCCGCATCAGTAAACGTTGCCGAGGGATTTTCATTCAATAATTTGACGAGTGTTTCAAGCAGTTCGGCATATTTATTTACCCTATATTTACTGATAGTTTTCTGGAGGATAGTTGCGATTAGATCTTTGTGTTCAATCAGAATATTCTCCAATTTGCCACGGACAGCGGAAAATTTTTCAAAAAATAGTTTGTCGTTGTTAACCATTTTACGACTAATCCAAACAGACATACCCAAGAACATCGGAATCGAATGGCGTGCCGTCGGGCCATAAAAATAAATTGCCGGATGTAACCCCAAGCTCCCCCTTTCATTCCCCGTCAATCGAGATGCAAGAGCCTGCATATGGGACAGAGTTTCTTTAGTCGCTAATCCATCCGCATCATCCGCTTGATCTCCTAAATACTTTGGCTTGTTTTCCTGGTCTCTATTTGCCGTGAGTGCAAATTCAATCAGGACTTGGAGCGCAGACCGAACACCTGTTGAACCACCTAATGGAAGATCTAATGTTTTAACGGGCGTATCGATTTCCGGCTCAAAAAGATTGCCATATATCTTTTTTGCCAATTGTTCGATTTCATTACAAGTAGGTGGGGAAAACTTTGACCAATAACGATGTCCCATTCCTGAGCGAATTACAGCACGAGATGCAATGGCAATCGGTTTCCTTCGATTTGAAAGGAGCAACTCCTCAATATCATCGAGGGCAGTGCCTTGAGTGTTAATCTTAAAAAATGAAGCTTCTGCTTTCTCCGCATTCCCCTCTACCCATTGCACGGGAATACCTCTAGATACAACGGTGGTAATCCGACGGCGTTCCCGTTCGTCAAGCTTTGGATTGTCTAGATTTGATTGGAAGTGCTGCCAAGTTCCGATTTTTTCAGCCACCAAATCCCGCGTTCTCACAGCCGCTTTCTTTTGCTCCTTTGAAATTATATCACCAAAAAACGAACGTGATGTCGGGCCGTCACCATAATCATCTTCAATCCATGCTCGTATCGCGCTTAAACGATGCCCCCCATCTATCACGAAAAAATATGTGGGCGATTTCCATACAATTACAGATGGGATCAAGTCACCATTAATGAAACATTCAAGTAGCGAAACCACTTGTTCAGGCGACCAATGGTTAGTCTCTCGCTGAAAATCAGGTTTGCGAAGACTGGGGCGAATTAAACCATCTGGCTTAAAATCTCGAACTGAAATTGACGGAAACTTTTCAAAACTCGTTGAATCTTTGTCATCCAGCAAAGCAAAATCCGCTCTTGGAATCATCGCGTCGAGGTTAACCAACCTAGTTCTAGCAGCCATAATGAACGGAGATTATTCATTTGCCTACAACCTTTGCAAGACTGACGTTCACATTCCCCGCCCCACCCCTCATCCGGCCTGCGGCCACCTTCTCCCCATCCGATGTGGAGAAGGAATTTATTGGGTGGGACGGTTTCCCGGGGTAGCGCTTACGTTGTGCGCGCAACCCCGGGCTAATTTCCATAGCGCCTTCAGCGCATTCAGCATGGGCTGCATGACAACGCAGCCTTACCAAAGATGAATTTGATTCGTTGAATTCGTGTCAAACGCCGGCATTCATCGCGCGCGCTGCGTCAGCGCCATTTTGCCGAAGGTCCCGCCGTCATCAGCGGTTTCAAAATCACTGCCCGGTTTGGGCATTGAGCTTGAGGACTTCCGCCACGATGGGTTGGACGGCTTGCTGGACCGCTTCATCCGTGGTGCCGGCATAGGCGGATGCGCCGGACTGCCCTTCCGCTATAAACGCCTCAATGGGCTGCCCGGATTTCAGGTCGGTGATCGTCACACGCACCGTCAGACGCGCGCGACCGGCCAAGGCCCCGGTCCAGGCACGCGCGTTGTCGGTCACTTTCTTGAGCACGGTGATCGCCACGGAGATTTTTACGCCGTCACCGGCCTCCAGATCCGCCGGATTTCCCGCTACGGACACAAATAACCGGGTTTCTTTCAGGCCGGAAACCAGCGCCTCGCCAAACAAAGTTTTCTCAGCCTCAGAATCGGCCGCCAGACTGGTGACGGTCACGAGCAGGTTGTCCATGGCAACGGGTTTGCCGGTCACCACGGGGTTGACCACCCTGCCGGCACCGGGCAAAGACACGCAGCCGGGGCTGGCCAACAGGATGAACAGCAGCGCGGCCAGACTGAACACGGTTTTACCGTGCCCGCCTGGAGTTGGAGGTTCGTTCCGCATAAATCAAACTATGCCGATGCGCTTGCCGGTTCATTTTGAAAAGGGTCGCGCGAAGGCCGCGAAGTCGGCGAAGGAAAAACTTCCCTCTTCATTTTTCTTCGCGACCTTCGCGCGACCGCTGGCTTTTTGATTTCCAACATCAAATGGGTCAACCCATCGGATAAACATGAATTAAACATCCGCGCCGCCGGCTGGGCACCGGCGCGCAGGGTTTCGTCACCGGGCGCGCTGCGTCAGGGCCATCTTGCCGATGCCGGTCAGCACGTCCCACGCTGGGCCAGGAAATTTGTGCATCTGCACCATGGTGTCCTCGAACGCGGTCAGGAAATATTTCGCGTCCGCCTCGGTGATGACGAGCGGCGGGAGAAGTTTGACGACGTCCACGGCATGGCCGGCGACCTGCGTGATGATGTGATGCTTGTCCAGCAGCGGAATCACCGCCGCCTGCGGGAACAAACTCTTGTCCAGCGTGTGGCACGTCGTCCATGCGATCTTCAGCGAGATGGATTTCGGCGAGCCAAACTCGATGCCGGTCATCAAACCGCGCCACCGGACTTCTTTCATGAACTCAAAACGCGGAATCATCGCCGTCAAACCCTGGCCGATGAGGTCGCCCATCTTCGCGGCGTTGGCGATGAGGTTTTCGCGGTCGAGCACGTCGAGCGCGGCGAGGCCGGCGGCCATCGCAAAGCTCCCCTGGCTGAACGTGGAGCTGTGCACCACCGAGCGCGACATGGAGGAGAACACCTTTTCGTGGATCCACTTTTTGCACAACACCGCGCCGACGGGCACGAACCCGCCGGACAAGGTTTTGGCGAGAATCACGATGTCGGGATCAACCGCGCCTTCGTGTTCGATGGCCAAAAACTTTCCCGTGCGGCCCATGCCGGTCTGCACTTCGTCGTCAATGAAGAGCGCGCCGTGCTTGCGGCAGAGCTGTTGCGCCGCCAGCAGATAGCCGGGCAGCGGCAGATTCACGCCTTTGCCCTGAATGGGTTCGACGATGAAGCCAGCGACGTCGCCTTTCTTCAATTCCTTTTCCAGCGCGTCCAGATCGTTGAACGGAATCGCGCGGCAATCCGGCAGGAACGGTGCAAAACCGTCGCGAAAGCTGTCGTCGCCGTTCACGCCGAGCGCGCCGCTGGTGAGGCCGTGGAAAGATTTTTTGCAATGGATGAGCGCGGGCTTGCCGGTGGCGCACTTGGCGTATTTGATGGCCGTCTCCACGCCTTCCGCGCCGGAATTGGTGAAGAACACCATGTCGAGCTGGTTCGGCATGCGCTTCTTCAGCTCGGCGGCGAGCAAACCGGAGAGCAGCGGCGCCTCCATCTTCACGAGCGACGGATAATCGGCGTCGAGAAATTCCTTCAGGACACGGCGGACTTCGGGATGGTTGCGGCCGAGGCCGAACACGCCGTAGCCGGAAAGCAAATCGAGATACTTGTCGCCCTTCACGTCCCACAGATACGGTCCCTCGGCGCGCGTGTAGCAGCGGTCGAAGCCGATGGTTTTCAGCGTGCGGACGTTGGCGGGGTTGATGTGCTCCGCCTGCAGCTCGTAATTTTTCCCTTCGTTGGCCTTCACGAGCGCCGCGAGGTTCAGCGGCGGGCGCGCGGCGGCGGTCTGGCTTGAATTATTTTCTGACGACATGGTGGTTTATTTTACCGCAATGCCGGCAGAATCAAGAAACTTTCTTTTGCCTCAAATGCCCGCGAACGCCGCGCCGTAAAACTGGAGCACCGGCTTCCAGCCGGCTTTGGGCGTGGCAAAAATCAGCACGCTCCGATGCATGTGACCGTTGAAAGCCGGCTGGAAGCCGGCGCTCCGGCGGCAGGGCAAGTTGCGCCGCTCAAATGCCCACCAAGGCCGCGCCAAGGACACCGGCGGAATCGCCAAGCTGGTGCTGCACGATGGGCGTCTCCAGCTCGTCGGTGAAGACGTATTTCTTCACTGCCGCGATGCCTTCAGTGTAAAGCGCCGACACGTTGGAGACGCCGCCGCCGAGCACCACGATGTCGGGGTCGAGCACGTCAATGAGGTTGGCCAGCGCGCGGCCAAAGCGGTCGAAGAATTCGCGCATGAATTCCACGGCCTGGGGTTCGCCGGCGAAATACGCCGCCGTGACTTCCTTGAGCGGACGCGGGACGCCGTATTTTTCGACGTAGCGTTTCTCCAGTCCGCCGCCGCTGATAAAAGTCTCAATGCAACCGCGCTGGCCGCAATAACAAAGCGGTCCGTGCGGATCAATGCTCATGTGGCCCCATTCGCCGGCAATCGCCTGCGCGCCGGTGAAAACCTCGCCCTTGTAAACGATGCCGCCGCCGCAGCCGGTGCCCATGATGACGCCGAAAACCAGCTTCTTTCCCCTGCCCGCGCCGAGCAGCGCCTCGGCCATCGCAAAACAATTCGCGTCGTTTTGAATCTCAATGTTACGACCGAGGAGTTTTGCCAGATCGGCTTTCACCGGGTGGCCGTTCATGCAAACGGTGTTGGAGTTCTTGAGGAGACCGGTGCGCGGCGAAAGCGCGCCGGGCGTGCCGATGCCGAACGTCGTCGGCTGGCCGGGCACGGTGGCGACCAGCTCGTCGTGAATCAGCTTGATGCGATTCAAAATATGCTGGTAGCCGTGCTCGCGCTCCGTGGGAATGCGCTTGCGGAAAAGTTCCTTGCCGTCGGCGTCGAGCACTACGCCTTCGATTTTTGTGCCGCCGAGATCAATGCCGATGCGATACATGACAAAATAAAGCGGGCGACAGGATGACCTGCCGCCCGCCAAAACTCAACTGCACACATCAGCGCCGGTTCACTTCCCGCAGCAGTTCTTGTATTTCTTGCCGCTGCCGCAGGGGCATGGGTCGTTGCGTCCGACCTTCGGGCCGGTGCGGACGGGCTTGGCCTTGGCCTGCGCCGCAACGGCATCGGCCGCCTGGCTGACCACGTCGCTGGCCTTCGCCTGGCCTGCGCCAGTGCCGGTGGTGGTGCCGCCAAACGCGCTGGTGTTCGTGTGCAGCGTCTGCTGCGGCGCGTTGCGCAGGAAATTTTCAAACGCGAGCAACGAGGACGCACTGCGGAACACGTTGTGGCAGATCTCCGTTTTCACGTTGACCATCAGCTCGTCGAAAATCTTGAACGCCTCGGCCTTGTATTCCAGCAGCGGGTCGCGCTGGCCGTGCGCGCGCAGGCCGATGCTGTGGCGCAGGCTGTCCATCTCGTAAAGATGTTCCTGCCACAGCTTGTCAATCGCCTGCAAAATCGTGTAGCGCTCGACGGTCGCCAGCTTGTCCGGCTCCTCGAAGCTGACTTTCAACTCGTAAGCCTTGCGGATGCTGTCGCTGATGAAATTGCAGACGGCGAACTGCGCCGGGCTTAAGCCGTCGTAAATGGAATTGGCCACCGGCTCTTCCTTGCCATCGGCGGCGGCCTTGGCGATTTCCGCCTCGGGCAAACCGAGCGGAAAATTCAGGTTCACCCAGTCGGCCAGCGGACGCACGCGCCATTCGGCCACGTCGGCATGGGCGGAGGTGAATTCCTCGATCTTGAGAATCACCACTTCCTCGATGATGTCCATGAGGCGGTCGCGGACGTCGTCGCTGTTGATGATCTCGTTGC
>PLYV01000263.1 GCA_003151855.1 Limisphaerales bacterium
TATTTCTTGGCGATGGAAATCACGAGGCGCAGGTTGGCCTCCACCATTTCCGTCTTGGCTTGCAACGCCCGCGCCGCCGCGTCGCGCAGCCGGTCAATTTCCTTCAGGAAATCGTCCGCCGGTAGCCGCACGAATTCCTCCAGCGCGCGGAGCTTCTGCTGCTCCGCCTCGACGAGGTGTTTTTGCGCGGAAGATTCGCGCTGGTGCCGGGCGTCGTGCAGCGCCCGCAGGGTGTATTGCAGTTTGGCGTGGATGTTTTCCGCGACGAGCGCGATTTCCTCGTTCACCTTCTGCTTGAAGCAGAATTTCGGGAACGTCGCCTGCAGTTTTTTGTCGAGCTTGAGAAATTCGTCGTGCGCGCGGTCGCGCTTGGGGTTTTGGTGGGCGTCGCGCCACCGGTTGAAATGCCGATCCACCTCCGCGTCCAGCTCCCGCGCGTGCGGCGCCAGTTTTTGCAGCGCTTTCAGGTGCGTCTCGCGGCTGGCCACCTGCTTGTCCAGCACCACGCGGTCAAACCGTTCGCGCGGCGGTTCGGCCAGCAGTTTTTCCGCCAGCGCGAGGTGCTCCTTGCCCGCGAAGCCAAAACTGTAAACCACCGCGCGCAGTTCGTTTTCCGCCGCCTCGATGCGCTTGGAAATGGTCACTTCCTGCTCGCGCGTCAGCAGCGGCACCGCGCCCATCTGCTTGAGATACATCCGCACCGGGTCGTCGAGCGCGTCAAGATGCTTGGACTCGGTTTCGTCCTCCTCGGTTTCCTTGGCCGCGTCCACTTCCGCCGGGTCCACAATTTCAATTTCCAGTTCGCGCAGCTTGGCGAAAATCTCGTCCAGCGCCTCCGGTGCCGAAAGTGATTCCGGCAGCGATTCGCTGATTTCCTCGTAGGTGAGATGCCCTTGTTCCTTGGCGGTCTGGACGAGTTCCCGGATTTTGGCGGCCAGCTCCGTGGCGTAGTCGCCGGGCGCGGCGGCGGGAACGCTGGCGGGTTTCGGGGCGGGATTTTTTCGGGGCTTGGGCTTGGGCATACGCGCTCCGGCAGACTTGGATTCCGAAGCGGTGCGAGTATTGAAACCGCCGGCAGGTTCGTCAAGCGGCGAAACGCCGCCGGCTCAATTTTTTTTCCGCACGAGGATTCCCCGGCTTTCGAGGTGCGGCAAAATCATCTCCACCGTGCGCTCCACCGCGCCGAGGTTTTCCGCGACGACCTCCAGCGCGGCGCGACCCAGCGCGGCGCGGCGCGCGTCGTCCGCCAGCAGTTCGCCGAGGACGCGCTCCAGTTCCTCCGGGCTTTTCACCTGCACGGCGGCGTTTTTGTCAAGAAACACGCGGGTGATGTCGGTGAAATTCTGCATGTTCGGCCCGCAGACAATCGCCTTGCCCTGCGCGCCCGGCTCGATGGGATTCTGCCCGCCGAAAGCCGTGAGACTTTTGCCGACGAACACCACCGTGGCCGGCTCGTAGAAAAATTTCAGCTCGCCCGTCGAGTTCACCAGCAGGCAGTCCAGTCCGTCCGTCGGCAAATCCGTGCCGTTAAAAATTTCGCTGCGGAAAATGAACTTCACGCCGCGCGCCTTCAGTTTCTGGCCGATGTCCTTGCACCGCTCGAAATGGCGCGGCACCAGGATCAGGAATAATTTCGGGAATTTCTCGCGCAGCCGCCGCGCCATGTCCGCCAGCAATATTTCCTCGCCGTCGTGCGTGCTGCCGGCCACCAGGATTTGCGCGTCGTCCGGCACGCCGAGCTGGCGGAGTAGCCCGCGCACGTCGAGCGAACTGCGCTCGGAGAGCTTGGCCGCGTCAAACTTGAGGTTGCCGACCACCTTCACCGCGTCCGGCCGGCAGCCCACGGCGCGCAGGCGTTCAGCATCCTGTTCATTCTGGCAGCCGACGCCGGCGAACGACGCGAACAGCTTCCGGAACAGGAACGCATATTTCTTGTAGCGCGGATACGAGCGGTCGGACAGCCGCGCGTTGGCGAGAAACACTGGGATGTCCAGCGCCTTTGCGCGCCAGAGGAAGTTTGGCCAGATTTCCGCCTCGACGAGGACGATGGCCTCCGGGTTCATCGTGGCGAGCGCGCGCCGGACGAATTTCCACCGGTCCACCGGGTAATAAATCTTGCTGACGCGCGTCGGCAGCCGGCGGCGCAGTTCCGCCATGCCGGTGGTGGTGGTGCAGGAGACGACGATCTTGACGTTCGGCACGCGCGGTTCCAGCGCGTTGATGAGCTGGGTGCAGAGGTTGACCTCGCCGACGCTGACGGCGTGGAGCCAGATGACATGGCGGTTGGTGAGCGCCTGCTTGAGCGCGGCGTCGTAAATGGCGAAGCGTTCGCCGAAGCCCGCGCGCCAGTCGCCGCGCCGCCGCATCCGCCAGAAATAATACGGCGACGACAGGACGAAAAACGTCAGGAACAAAATGTTGTAAAGTGTGCGCAAAGTGAATTCCCTCAAACCGCCAGCGCCCGGGGCGACCGACCGGCACGGAATTGTTTCAAATTTGTCACCGGATTTCAACTTCGGAAAAAGAGTAACCAGACGGTTATCAGCACCGGCAGCAGGAACGGCAGGGAAAATTTCAAGACGAACGCCAGAAACGACGGCATTTTCACGCCGTTTTGTTCGGCGATGGCCTTGACCATGAAGTTCGGGCCGTTGCCGATGTAGGTGGCTGCGCCAAAAAATACCGAGCCGAGGCTGATGGCCAGAATCTGTGCGGCGTGGCTGGCGAGCAGTTCGGAAATATCCGCCGTGCCGCTGGTGCCGCGCAACGCGCTCAAAAAACCGAGATACGTCGGCGCGTTGTCCAGCCCGGCAGACAGCGCGCCGGTGCCCCAGAAGAAAATGCCCGGT
This sequence comes from Limisphaerales bacterium, assembly GCA_003151855.1. GTDB lineage: Bacteria > Verrucomicrobiota > Verrucomicrobiia > Limisphaerales > UBA11358 > UBA11358. The sequence goes on from PLYV01000263.1 coordinate 2,850, forward strand.
GCCGGATTTGGCCCCAGCAGCGCGGCGGCATGGTGGTCGAGCCACGCCAGCGCGGGAATCATCGTGGCGAAAATGCCAGCGAACAACGCCGCCACTTCCTGGATCGGATGGAAATTAAAATCGTTTGCCGCGTGGACGGATTTTTTGGTGGTGAACCACGAGCCGGCGGCGGCGGCCAGCATCAGGATTTCGCGCCCCGGCGACGGCGTGAACACCGCGCCGAGAATCACCGCGAGAAAAAACAAATTTGGCAGGCCGTCAATTTTCCACGTTTCGGTGTAGAGTTGGCGCTGTGCGCCAATCGGTTGGGCCACAGGCTCAATTCTACAATCACAGCCCCGTGCGCGGAGAAAACTTTTCCGGTCGAGCGCGTAAAAAATTGCCAGCAGCAGGCCGTTAGCCAGCAGCCACGCCGGCCAGCAGTTGCGCGCCACCCACCAGAACGGCACGCCTTGCAGGTAGCCGAGGAACAGCGGCGGGTCGCCGATGGGCGTGAGGCAGCCGCCAACGTTGGCGACGATGAAGATGAAAAACACGAGGTGATGCGCCGTCACGCGGCGTTGGTTCATGCGGATCCACGGGCGGATGAGCAGCATCGCCGCGCCGGTGGTGCCGAGGATATTGGCGATGACTGCGCCGACGAGCAGGAAGATGACGTTCTTCAGCGGCGTGGCTTCGCCCTTCACGCCGAGGTGAATGCCGCCGCTGACAACGAACAGCGAGCCGACGAGCGCGATGAAGCCAAAATATTCGTGCGCCGCTTCGCCAAGACTGTGCCAGTCGCGCAACCCAAACGCATACCAGCCCGCCGTCACCGCGCCGAGGCCGAGCGCGATTTTGGCGTAATGCCGCCGCCACCCGCCGGGCGCGCACACCGGCGCGAGCGCCATCGCGCCGAGCAGCAGCGCGAAGGGCAGCATCAAAATGAAATCGCCAGCCGTCACCGGGAAATTTTCACGGACGCGCGCGCGCCGGTCAACTGAAACCGGCAAATTGGATTGAAACCGCCGCGCCGATTTCGTCTCATGCCGCGCATGAATTCACCGCGCCGCCCGGATTTCTGGCTGACCGCGTGGGTGCTGGCGCTGGCCGTCACCGCGGTCGCCGCCGGACTGCACGTTTATTTTCTGTTCCATGCCGGCGGCCTTTGGCGCGACGAAGTTCATCTCGTCAACCTCGCCGGTTCCAGTTCGCTGGGCGCGATGTCGCACGACTCGTTTCCGGTCCTGATGCCGCTGCTCGTGCGCTTTTGGGAAATCCTCGGCCCCGGCAAAACCGATTCCGGCCTGCGCCTGCTGGGCCTGCTCATCGGCCTCGGCCTGCCGGCGGCGCTGTGGCTGGCGGCGTGGAAATTCCGCCGCTCGCCGCCGCTGCCCGGCCTCGCGCTGCTCGCGCTCAACGGCACGGTCATTGTCTTCGGCGATTCGCTGCGGGCGCATGGCTTGGGCAGTTTGCTGATTCTGTTTACTGCGCTGGCTGCCGCGTGGTTTCTGCAAAAAACTTCCTGGCGGCGCGCGGCCATCTGGGCGGCGCTGGCGGTCTTGAGCGTCCAGACCTTGTTTCAAAACGCGATTTTTGTCGCGGCCATCTGCGCCGGCGCGTGGGCGGTCTGCGCACGGCAAAATAATCTCCGCGCCGCGCTGAAGGTTTTGCTCGTCGGCGTGACCGCCGCGCTTTCGCTACTGCCGTATCTGGATAATTTCATTTCGCTGAACACGGGTGCCGGTTCGCTGCGCACCGGCATTGATCCGGGCCGGTTGCAGGCCACGTTCGCCACGGCGTTTGGCTTTCCGATGGAGCAATGCCGCTGGCTCTGGCCGGTCTTCGGGCTGGTGATGCTGGCGGCTGGGGTCGCGGCGATGTTTCCGCGTCATAAAGCCGCCGCTGAAAATCTGCCGGTAAAAAACTTCCTGCCGGTGCGGTGGACGCTGCCGCTGGCGGCGCTGGTGGCGGCCACGGGATTTTTGTGGTTCGCCGCGTCCCCGCAATATCACTGGTGGATCATCCCGGCGCTGGCGGTGGGCGTGGTCTGGCTGGAGCGGAAATCTTTCTTCATAGAAAACAATTTTGTCAGCGATGACGGCGATCTGGCCTGGTTCGGCGGCGTGACGTTGCTGGTCGCGGCCATTGGATTCGCGGCGTTTCTGTGGTATGCCGCGCTGCCGACGGAACCGTGGTATTTCATTCCGTTGCTCGCGCTCGCCGCCGGTTGTTTTGAAATCGGCCTGCCGGTGCGCGGCCATGCGCGGGCGGCGGTGCTGGGGTTTTCCATTGTGGTGGTGGCCTTCGCGGGCGTGGTGGTTTTTGCCGACCAAAAAGCCGTCAACTGGCGGCTCACAAATGTTGACCTGCTGTGCCAGCGCCTTGCGGCGGAAGCCGCGCCGGAAGATTTGGTGGTCGTCAGCCCGTGGTATTGCGGCATCACTTTTGAACGCTATTTCAAAGGCCCGTCACATTGGGAAACAGCTCCGCCGCTGGCGGATCATTCGCTGGCGCGCTACGACCTGGTTCACGCGCAGATGAAAAAAACGGGCGTGATGCAGCCGTTGCTGACGCGGGCCGAAGCCGCGTTGCGCGCCGGTCATCGCGTGTGGCTCGTGGGCATGATGGCCGTGCCGGAACCCGGCGTGTCGGTGCCGGCGGATTTGCCGCCGCCGCCGCTGCCACATTCCGGCTGGGCCGACCGGCCTTACACCGAGACGTGGGTTTTGCAGCTCAACCAGTTTTTGAGCAACCACAGCCGCGAGTTCAAGCTGGTCTTTGAGACGCCGCAGGGAAATTTGAACTTCATGGAAAACCTCCAGTTCTACCGCGTCGAAGGCTGGCACGACTGACGTGTGCGGCTTAATGGTTGACTATTACCGCAAGGGTGGAAACTATCCAGCCGAAATGAAACCGTCTTCCTCTGGCAAATTTCCCGGCGCGCTCGGGTGGGTGCTGCCCGTGCTGGCCGGCGGAATTTTCGCGCGATTTTGGATCGGCCGCTTTGGCGTCAACTTCGATTTCGATTCCTACCGGATTGTCATTGACCTGTTGCAGCAGGGCAAAAACGTCTATGCCAGCACCGACCGCTACAACTACGGCCCCGTCTGGTTCAACACCCTGAACCTGCTCGACTGGCTGGCCGGGCATGAAATCCATCGCTTCCGGCTGCTGCTGACCGGTTTTTTGACGCTGGTGGACATTGGCATTGTTTGGCTGTTGTGGCGGCGCTTTGGCAAATGGCCGGCCATCATTTTTTTTCTAAACCCGATTTCCATCATCGTCACGGGAATGCACAACCAGTTCGATAACTTCGGCGTGTTCGTCGGCCTGCTGGCCGTGATCCAGTTTGGCGATGACTTTGACCGGCCGTTGAACGGACGAAAATTTTTCGCGCTCGCGCTGCTCGGCCTTTCGCTGATGACCAAGCATGTGCTTTTCTTGTTCCCGTTCTGGCTGGCTGTCAAGCAGCGCGGCCTTGTCCCCAAAATATTAGTCATGGGCGTGCCGGTGCTGGTCTTCCTGCTCGGTTTCGCGCCGTATTGGGCCGGCGGCTCGGCGGGTATCATGCAAAATGTCTTCCACTATTCGTCAACGGAGACGGCCACGCATTATTTCTACTCGTTGTTCGTTCCCGGGATTTTGCAACTCTGTTTCTCGCCCAAGATCATCTGGGGTTTGATTTTGGCGGCGCTGGCGTTCGCGTGTCGTCGGCGCGACGGCTTGAACACCTTGTTCATCTATCTCGCCGCCATGGTGGCTTGCGCGCCGGCGACCACCAACGAGTATCTCGCCATTCCGGCCAGCTTCGCCGCCGTCGAGCTGAATCCGTTCGCCATCATATATTTGCTGGTCGGCGGATTGCAGCTCACATTGGCGACCAGCGGACTGAACGTGTTAAATTCGCCCGCCGGCACGACCTACAACTACCTCGACCTTTGCATTATTGCTCTGACCTTCGCCCTCGCTTGGGTGCTGCTGAAACCGCACTTCCCCATCATTCGCGAAAAATGCCGGGCTGCATTTGCTCCAGCGAAGCCGCGCGCTTGACGCCGCCGCCGTTCGCTGCGACTGTCTTTCCGCTTGCCGCCCAGCGAAATGTCGTCGGCGAGCGGCAACCTGTTCGCTGACATCCTGAAAGTTCCCGCCGTGCAATCCCTCGCCCGGCGCATGGAGCAGGGCGGAGCGCTGTCATTTACCGGCGTCACCGCCAGCGCGCAGCCGTTCTTCGCCGCGCTGGTGCAACAGATTTTCCCGCAACGCGCTGTTGTCTTCGTTGCGGAAAACCTGAAGCAGCAGGAAAGTTTCCAGCAGGACTTGGAAACGTGGCTGGCGGTTGAGTCCCAAGTCCAAAGCCCAAAGCCCAAAGTCGAGCCGCCCCAACTTCCATCTGCCAACTCCCAACTGCTCTTTTATCCCGCGTGGGAAACGCTGCCGCACGAGGGCAAGCTGCCGCACGCCGACGTCATCAGCGACCGCCTGCAAACGCTGGTCGCGCTGTCGCCGCAATCCCAAATCTCAAATCATAAATCTCAAATCATCGTCGCGAATGTCGCCGCGCTGCTGCAAAAAACCTTCGCGCCGGACGATTTGAAAAGCCGCACGCGGCGGTGGCAGCGCGGCGACAAAATCGCGCCGCTTGACCTGATTGAATTTCTGGAGGAGCAGGGCTACGAGCCGGAGGCGCAGGTCTCGCAGAAGGGCGAACTCGCCTTGCGCGGTGGTATTGTGGATGTTTTTCCGCCGACCAATCCTTGGCCGGTGCGGCTGGAATTTTTTGGCGACGAACTGGAATCACTCCGCGAGTTTGATCCGCTCACGCAAGTCTCGCGCGGGGAAATCACGGGTGTCACTTTGCCGCCAGCGGGCGAGTTGGGAATCTTGAAGCAAAGGCAGAATGAAGCCGGCAAAATACAGGATCAAACGGCGCTCACCACGCTGCTCGACCATCTGCCGCGCGCAACCATTTTTCTGATGTGCGAGCCGGAAGCGCTCGCTGTCCACGCCGAAAACTACGCGCAGCAGATTCCCAAAGACGATCCATTTTTCATTTCGTGGCCGGATTTCCTCATGGAACTGAACCGGCGCGGTTTTACGTCGGTTGAATTGAGCGAGGAACAAGCGGACGGAACGCCGAACTCCCGTTCGGCAAGTGGCAGCATTCCCGAAGATGAACGAGCCGGTCAGGAGATCGGCGTTCCCAGCTTTGCCTCGCTTGACGCCTTCCGTCCGCTGGCCGAGCGTGCGCCGGAACCGCAGATCGCCGAGGCGCAGCGGCGCGAATTTTTTCAGCAACTTCATCGCTGGCGGCGACAGGATTACGCCGTCCACGTTTTTTGCAACAACGCCGGCGAGCGTCAGCGATTTCAAGAAATCTGGAACGAGCTTGCGTTGCCGGAGAACAATAATCCGCGAACCGAGGTTGGTTCGCTCGCTCGCGGATTTATCTGCGATGAGGCGAAGTTCGTCGTGGTCACGGATGCGGAGATTTTTGGGCGCTACAAAATCCAGCGCCCGCGCCGCCAAAAATCTTCCCACGCGCTCGCGGCACGCTCCGCGCTCGACATTGATTTCACCGATCTGGAGGAAGGCGATCTGGTCGTGCATTTGCAGCACGGCATCGGAAAATATCTCGGCCTGAAAAATCTGCCGGCGTCCGTGAGTAATCGGCAATCGGCAATCGGCAATCCTCAATCCGAAATTGAATGTCTGGTCATCGAATACGCGCCGAGCGGCGACGCCGTGGAGCCGCCGAAACTTTATGTTCCCGTCAGCGAGGCGCATCTCGTCAGCAAATACGTCGGCGCGGGCAAGTCGAATCCGCCGCTGAACCAGCTCGGTGGCAATCGCTGGGCCAAGGCCGTGGAGCAGACCGAAAAAGCCGTGCGCGACATTGCGGCGGACATGCTGCGCATCCAGGCCGTGCGCGAAACGCAGCCTGGTCATCCGTGCAAACCGGACACGCAATGGCAGCGCGAATTTGAAAGTGCCTTCATCTACGAGGAAACCGCCGATCAGGTCACCGCCATCGCCGACACCAAGGCCGATCAGGAGCGCGCCAAGCCGATGGATCGTTTGATCTGCGGCGATGTCGGTTTCGGCAAAACGGAAGTGGCAATTCGCGCTGCGTTCAAGTGCGTGATGGACGGCAAGCAGGTTGCCATTCTCGTGCCGACGACGGTTTTGGCGCAGCAGCATTTCAACAATTTTCGCGAGCGCATGGCGGATTATCCGGTCCGAGTGGAGCTGCTCTCCCGTTTCCGCACCAAGCGCGAGCAGACGCGCGTCGTGAAAGATTTGGCTGCCGGCGCGGTGGACATCGTCATCGGC
>PLYV01000197.1 GCA_003151855.1 Limisphaerales bacterium
TGGTCGGCCTCGCCGTCGGCGCGGCCATCGAGGGCATGCGGCCGATTGTGGAAATGCAGTTCGCCGATTTTTCCAGCGTCGGTTTCAACCAGATCGTCAACCAGGCGGCGACGCTGTTCTGGCGCACGCAGGTGCCCTGTCCCATCACCGTGCGGCTGCCGTTCGGCGGCACTTCGGGCGGCGGACCGTTCCACAGCCAGACGCCGGAGACGATTTACGCGCATTATCCCGGGCTCATCGTGCTCACGCCGGCGACGGTCGAGGACGCCTACTCCATGCTGATCGAGGCTGTGGCGATTGACGACCCGGTGATTTTCTGCGAGCACAAATTTCTTTACCGCCATCTCAAGGCGGAAAAATTGCCGACCGAGGCGCTGCCCATCGGCAAGGCGCGCATCGCCCGCGAAGGCCGCGACCTCACCGTCGTCGCCTACAGCGCGATGGTGCATGACGCGATCGAGGCCGCGACGGAACTGGCCGCCGAGGGCTGGGAAATTGAAGTCGTGGACTTGCGTTCCGTGAAACCGCTGGACACCGACACCGTCATCGCCAGCGTGGCGCGCACGGGAAAATTGCTCGCCGTCGGCGAAGCCTGGCCGTGGGGCGGCGTCACCGCCGAGGTGATCGCCCGCGTGACCAGCGAGGGTTTTGGCCTGCTCGACGCGCCGCCGCAGCGCCTCAACGCCAAGGACACGCCGATCCCGTATCACCCGAATTTGTGGGCGGCGCACCGCCCGACCGTCCGTTCCATCGCCGCCGCCGCCAGGAAAATTCTCCGCCATTGATTTTTTAAAATGAAGACGAAGCTGGAAAATAGAAGATGGAAGATGGCCGGACATCGCCATCTTCAATTCTCAATCCTCCATCCTCGCCGTTAAAATATGCCGCACATTCCCATCATCATGCCGCAGCTCGGCGAATCCATCGCCGAGGCCCGCATCGTCCAGTTCCTCGTGAAGCCCGGCGACAGCGTCGAGGCCGACCAGGATTTGATCGAGGTGGAGACCGACAAGGCCACCATGACCGTCGCCTCGCCGTGCCAGGGCCGCGTGGAAAAATTTTCCGCGCAACTGGATGAGAGCTACGCCGTCGGCGCCCCGCTGGGACAAATTGAAGCGACCAACGAAGAAGCCCAGCGCCTCGGATTTGACGTCGCCAAGCCGGCGAACGGGGATACGGAGCACGCTTCCAAGTCCGGCATCCACAGCGGCAAGGCCGCTGTGCAGCCGACCATCCGCGGTCTGCCGGTGCCCGCCAATGCCGCCGGCGCCAGTTATCTTTCACCGCGGCTCAAGGCGCGCATGGACGAACTCGGCCTGCACGCCGCCGACCTCGCGGGCGTCGCCGGCAGCGGCGCGGCGGGCCGCGTGACCGTGGAGGATTTTGAAAAATACATAGCCAGCCTCGACAAGCTGAAGATGAGCGACGCCTCGACGATGCGCGTCGCCGTGGCCGACGCGATGCGGCGCAGTTGGACGCGTCCGCTCGCGACCGTCGGCCTGCCGGTCATCCTTGATCCCGTGCTGGCGCATCGCAAGACGTGCGAACCGAAACCCGGCCCGGCGCTCTACGCCCTGCGCTCGCTCGCCGTGGCGCTGGCGGAAAACAGCGCGGTCGCCGGCCGGCTGGTCGGCAGCAAGATTGTTCACCCGAACGCCATTGACGTCGGCTTCGCGGTCGAGGCGGAGGATGGCGTGCTCGTGCCGGTGTTGCGCGGCGCGGACAAAAAGCCGCTGCGGGAATTGACGACGCGCTACAACGAACTCGTGGAACTCGCGCGCCAGCGGAAATTACCGTTGGACGCCACCGGCGGCTCCGTCGCCACGGTGACGAACTTCGGCACGTTCGGTTTGATCTGGGCCACGCCGATTCCGCTGCCGGAGCAGACGCTGGTGCTCGGCCTGGGCGCGGGCCGGCGGATGCCGCATTGGGACGAGGCGAAGGGCCAGTTCGTGCCGGTGATGGAGGCTTATCTTACGTTGAGCTTCGACCACCGCGTGCTGGACGGCGGCGCGGCGGGAAGGTTGTTGCAGCGCATCGGCGCGCTGATGCACCAGCCGGAAAAACTGTAAGCGCACCGCGCCGCGTTTCAACCGCGTTTCAACCGCGTTTCTGAATGCGGCCGCGATCGGTGCCGGCAAAGGCGATTGTGTCCAGCGAGAACAGCCCGCCGCCGGCGATCACCAGCATGACGTAACCGGCCAGATAGACGAAGGCCAGCTCCCCGCTTTGCGGCCCGCTCATCGCCGTCTTGTGCACCATCAGGAAGGCGACGAACATGTCAATCACCAGCACCGACGCCGCGACACGCGTCATAAAACCCACCGTCAGCAGCAGCGCCGCGCCGACCTCGGCCATGATCACCAGCACCAGGCTCGCCTCCTGGCCGATGCCCAGCGGATCGGGAAACGTGCCGACGCTGTCCTTGAAGTGGCCGAGTTTGTCGAGGCCGTGGTTGAACAGCATCGAAAGGCCGAACCACAGCCGCGCCACCAGCAGCGCCATGCTGGTCAAATCCGAATCGTCCGAGGGGATGAATAGTTTTTTGAACATGGGAAAACATTAGCCAAGACGAATATTTCCGCCAGTTAAAAAAACAAAGCTTCTGCCGCCGTTTCCCGCGACAGAAGTTGAATCCGCGCAGCCGAAGTCAAATCACCTTGATCAGGTCGGCCGCCTCGTAGCGGACCTTGGCCAAGCTGGCATATTTGTCGCCGGCGGCGCGATAACCCAGCGCCAGCGCCACGACCGTCTTGTAACCGGTGCCTTCGAGTTTCAGAATCTTGTCATATTCGGTGGGCACCAAACCTTCCATCGGGCACGCGTCCACGCCGAGCACGGCGGCGGCAGTCATCAGGTTGCCCAGCGCGATGTAAGCCTGCCGCGCCGCCCATTCGTGCGCATTTTTGCCGCGCGGGCCGTTCACCACGTCGGAGAGCATCATGTCGCGGTAAAAATTCAGCGTCGCCGCCGGGATGCCGCGCACGGCGCTGATGCGGGCAATCAGTTTGGCTACGTCGGCCTCCGTCATCTCCGTCCGCGCCGTGAACACGACATAATGCGAGCAGTCCACGACCTGTTTCTGCCCCCACGAATGCGGCAGCAGCGCCGCGCGCGTCGCCGCGTCCTGCACGATGAGAAATTGATACGGCTGCAAGCCGTAGCTCGTCGGCGTCAGCACGAGGGTTTTTTCCAGCGCGCTCCAGAGATCGGCGGGGATTTTCTTGGTGGCGTCAAAAATTTTGGTGGCGTAACGCCATTGCAGGGCGTCGAGAAGTTGGTTGGGTTGGCTCATAAGTTTAATGTCGGCGTAAAGTTACACAGTCCGGCGCAAATGCAAATTCTTCTTCGCGCCACGCGTTCAGTTTGAACCCGCATCCTTTGGGATAAGATTCAGCCGCTGCCGGCAGCGATGGTGGTTTGACGGTGGCGCGCCGGACAAGTAACTTTTCCCCATGATTGATGTTGCCGAAATGCACCCGCGCGGGGCGATGGCCAAAAACCGCTTTGAGCCGCTGGCCCAGGAGATTGCCACGCTCAAGAAACGGTTGAACGCCGTCATCCTTGCGCATAATTACCAGGTGCCGGAGATCCAGGACGTGGCGGATTTCGTGGGCGATTCGCTCGGCCTCGCGCAGGAGGCGGCCAAGACCAATGCGGATGTCATCGTGTTCTGTGGCGTGCATTTCATGGCGGAGACGGCGAAGATTTTGAACCCGGACAAAATCGTGGTGCTGCCGGACAAGGACGCCGGCTGTTCGCTGGAAGCAAGTTGTCCGGCACCGGAGCTGGCGAAGTTGCAAGCCACCAACCCGAATTTTTGGACGATTGCCTACATCAATTGCAGCGCGGCGGTGAAGGCGCTGTGCGATGTGATTGTCACGAGCGGCAACGCGGAGAAAATCGTGAACGCCGCGCCGAAGGACAAGGATCTGCTGTTCGTGCCGGATGAAAATCTAGGCCAGTGGGTGATGGAACAAACCGGTCGCAAGATGACTTTGTGGAAGGGCAATTGTTACGCGCATGTGGAGTTCCAGCGCGAGCGCGTGCTGGCGGCGAAGCGGCAGTTTCCCGACGCGAAGGTCGTCGTCCACCCGGAAAGTTTGCGCGAGGTGCGCGACCTGGCGGATTCGGTCTGTTCGACGGAGAAGATGATCACTTATTGCAAGGCGAGTCCGGCGAAGCGGTTCGTCATCGTGACGGAGAGCGGCATCATCCACCGGATGCAGAAGGAATGTCCGGGTAAGGAATTTCTCTGCGCACCGACGGTGGACGTGATGCGCGCGCCGACCGACCCCTGCCATTGCAGCGAGTGTAAATTCATGAAGATGAACACGCTTGAAAAGGTGCGCGACTGCATGAAAAACCTCGCGCCGCGCGTGGAGCTGCCGCCGGAAATCATCCAGCGCGCGCGCCTGCCCATCGAGCGGATGCTGGAGATTTCGGCGAAGCCGATTGAAAACGCCGGGTGAGATTTTCTTTGCCCAACAAAATGCGAAGGACATTCCAGAATGAGATGGTGTGCAAGTCTTGCGGACAGCCGGTAACGTCCGAGGATACCGAGCGGGTTGGCGGCAATTTTATTTACTGGAAGGTTTATCGTTGTAAAAAGTGCCTGAGCCAAAGACGGCGTTGGACTTTTATTATTTGCCTGTTGATGCTTTTGTTGTTGTTCATTGGATTTATTTTGAGCCGCTAGGACGAACTCTTGAATCACTGCCATTGAGAACGCGGGTTAGAGCATTTCCACCAGTTTCACCAGGCCGTAGGCAACGGCGGCGCTGACGGGCAATGTAAAAATCCAGGCCCAGACGATTTGCTCGGCGAGAATCCATTTCAGCGCGCTCAAGCGCCGGGCCGCGCCGACGCCCATGATGGACGCGGTGATGACGTGCGTGGTGGAGACCGGCATTCCCAGCATCGCGGTGCCGAGCAGCACGCTCGCGCCGGCGGTCTCGGCGGCAAAACCGTGGACGGGCTGGAGCTTCACGAGTTTGTGGCCGAGCGTCCGGATGATGCGCCAGCCGCCGATGGCGGTGCCGGCGGCCATCGTGAGCGCGCAAAGAATTTTTATCCAGAGGGCGATGTGCTGGTTCTTCGGATCGGCGGCCTCGTTCGCGCGCAGGAAATCCAGCCATGCGGGCAAATGATCGAACGTGCCGGCCTGCGTGGCGGCGGCGAGGGCCAGCGCGATGATGCCCATGGTTTTTTGNNGGCTGAAACCCATGTAGGCGGAACTGAACAATTGCAGCCGCCCGAACGTCCGCGTGACAGTGCGCGGCCGCCAGCTTTGCAGCAGCACATAAAGCGCCGCCATGATGCCGAAGGCGATGACAAATCCCAGCAGCGGCGAGACGAGCATCGGGATGACCACCTTGAAA
>PLYV01000205.1 GCA_003151855.1 Limisphaerales bacterium
TGAGCGGCGACCAGTTGTATCGCATGGACTTTCAGGAACTCGTCGAGCAGCACCACGACACCGGCGCGGACATCACCATCGCCACGCTGCCGGTCGGGCGCAGCGAGGTCTCGGCGCTCGGCATCATGCAGATTGACGCCGAGAAACGCATCACGCGCTTTGTGGAAAAGCCCAAGGAAGACGCCGTGCTCGAAACGCTCAAGATCGCGCCGGAGATGAACGCCGCGCTCGCCATCCCCGGCGGCCGCGAATCCTACCTCGCCTCGATGGGCATCTACGTCTTCAACCGCCAGGTCATCGCGGAACTGCTCGACAACCCGCTCTCCGATTTCGGCAAGCACATCATCCCGCACGCCATCAACACGCACCGCGTGTTCTCCTACGTTTATCAAGGCTACTGGGAAGACATCGGCACCATCCGCAACTTCTTCGAAGCCAACCTCGACCTCGTCAGCGAACTGCCCCGGTTCAATTTCTTCGACATGAGCGCGCCGATCTTTTCCCGGCCGCGCTTCCTGCCCGGCTCCAAGATCAACGGCGCGCAGATTGACCACGCCGTCATTTCCGACGGCTGCATCATCAATCGCGCTCGCATCAGCAACACCATCGTCGGCCTGCGCACCATCATCGGCGACGGCACCGAGCTGAACCGCGTCGTCATCCTCGGCAGCGACTATTACGAATCCGCCGAATCCGTGGAACGCCACGAGCATCAGGGCCTCCCGCGCGTGGGCATCGGCGCGCACTGCAAGATCGAGAACGCCATCATTGACAAGAATGCGCGCATCGGGAACAACGTCGTCATCTCGCCCGCCGGCAAGGCGGAGAACGTGGATCACGCGCAATACTTCATCCGCGACGGCATCGTCATCATTCCCAAGGACGCGGTGCTCCCGAACGGCATGGTGATTTGAAGCCGTCTTGCCGCAAACATCATCCGCGCAATCCTAAAACTTCAATCCAGAGGATTGATTTTTAACCATGCGAGACTAAAATGATTCCATATAAGACTAAAATGTCTCGTTAAGAGACTAATTTGTATCCATAAGAATCTAAAATATTTCGCTGAGATATTAAATTTTTTCGATGAAAGACTAGATAGTATCAATGAATACCAATTTTATATCCCAACAAGATTAAATAGATTTTTTAGAATCCAGTTTTGTCTTGAATAACCTCTGCGAACCAGCCATTTTCATCAAAAAACCAATGAATAGCACTGTTTCCACTGCCAGCAGCCTGTCCGCCGAACGGCACCCCAACCAGACGGCACTGCTCAAGGCCATCAGTTCGCCGTTGCGGTGCGCGATGCTGCTGGAACTGGCCACCGGCGAACCGCGCATGGTCATCGAGCTGGCGCGCAAGACCGGCTGCAAGCCGGTGATTGCCTCCAAACATCTGGGGGTGCTGCGCCGCGCCGGACTGATTGTGCTGACCCGCCGCAATTACCAGCTCCCGCGCCATTTCATCGTCAACGCCGAGCTGGGGCACCTGGATTTCGGGCATTGCCTCCTGCGGCTGACCCAGCCGGCCGGCCAGCCGACGGCGTGAGGGGCAGGGTATTATTAATAGCGGTTCTAGAATTTAGCGGAACGTATATTTAACCGGATTAGCAGCACCCTGTTTTCGCATCTCTTGAGGAATTCTGTGCCGTAAATAAAGGTTGGCAATCTCGTCAGGTGCTTGGTGTCCGACAAAACCCCACCTACCTTTCCAGTCAGAACCAGTGGCTGGAAAGTTTTCTGCGCTTGCATTCAGCCAATCGTCAGCAATAAACGCACCTACAATTAAACCCTGTGACACTGCCAAGACAACTTCTGCCCTCTTTGCTCTGGTCGGATCAAGCTTCCATGCGTAACGCACCGCTTCGTAAATGCTCCCTCTTGCCGTCGCTGACCGATTTATATTGATCAGAATCACCTTGTGTTCAAAAACAGCTTTTTCAGCTTCGTAACGCTCAATAACCTGCTTTGAATGCATTACGCCTCGTTCATCCGTTGCTCGACCACCTACCAGATTACTGGCTTCAGGGTAAGCATCAATTAAGGCGGCCTCTACCTCGAAAGCTGTTTGCTCATCCATGCCGTGACGATGAATCACATGTGCCACTTCAAAACCATCAAGTCGGATTTCACGAATCTTTTGAAGTTTTTCGGTTAAAACATCGACGTCTTTGCCAAGTTCGCCCTCAACGTGCATAAATACTCGGTTGTCTTTGCCTTTGCCAACATAGAAAGTTTCACCGTTTCGTGGATCGATAAGCCGATAAACGTAGAACTGCAATTTTTCACAGATGTTTGCGGAGAATTTCGCCATGCGACGAGGTTAGGCCAGCAGTTGGTATGGTCAATGCACGCTCACTACGCGTCATTTACTTTCCGCCATTCCGCCGCTAAAATTCCGCGTGCTCAATTCCGCCGCCATCTGGAAAAATCTCAATTCGCCCAACCGCCTGTTTCTCATCGCCGGGCCGTGCGTCATTGAGAATGAAAAACTTTGCCGCACCGTCGCCGCGTCGCTCGTCAAGACCTGCCAGCAGCTTGGCATCACCTACGTTTTCAAAGCCAGCTTCGACAAGGCCAACCGCACCTCCGGCAAGGCGTTTCGCGGGCCGG
>PLYV01000224.1:0-863 GCA_003151855.1 Limisphaerales bacterium
CCATTTCGCAGGCTCCATTGCGGCGGACAGAAACAACCGAACTCACTGCGCAAACCGAATTGGTCTGACACCCCGGCGCTGGACTTCGCGGCCTGCTGTCTCGGCTGCCCCATCACCGTCAGCCGGCCATCATTCCGCTCCGTTCCATCGGCGGGGAGTCAGAATCGTTGGTTTCGCGCTGGCGCGACTGTGCCGGAAAACGAAGTGACCCGGCAGAGTTGTTGATACGGCGTCGCTCTGGGGTTGGCATGAGGGAACATCTCCGGCTACGGTGCTCGCAAGCTGCGCGCCTGGACCTTCGATTTGCTTCCGGGACCGAACCCAACACACTTTGTGGATGACCCTTCGGACATTTATTCCGGGCGGCTAGGGAACCCGCGAGACCCTAGCCTGGAATAATTGTTCCACAAAGTGGCGTTGGGCGCAGTCCCGCGTCTGCACTGTCACACCGATAGCGTCGCTGTCCCCAGCGGTCGCGCAATTCCCCATTGCGCTGCTATCGGTGCGCCAGCTTGACGGCATCCCGCACGCCAACCCCGTCTTGTCGCGCCGAAATGAAATGCAGGCGGACGCTCCGCCTTGAGTGTGATTGGGCCGGGTCAATGCAGTCAGTTTGTTTCCGCTACGCTGCCAAGTGAGTTTGCTCGCGTTGCTCGAAAAACAGTTGGGTTGGTTTTTTGTGTGGGCAGCTTCGTTTTCAGGTCCGGCTTTTTCTGCATCCCCTCATCAGGCAGTCAGTCGCCTTGTCACGGCCTCGCCTAACACACCAGCCCGCCTTGCACGGTTCCCTCTGAAGCGACTCCCATGCAGGAGGGCTGGAGGCTCGGCTGTTTCGTGAACAAGGCGACCGACGGATGAGGGGC
>PLYV01000224.1:898-15564 GCA_003151855.1 Limisphaerales bacterium
ACACCGATGCACGGAAGAAAAACCGGACATTGCCGACCGAGAAGGTTTTGAACCTGCTATTGAACAGCCAGCCGGAGCTTTACCGCTTGGCCGAGGTTGTCGGCAAGTGGGTTGCCTGACCATCCGCTGGCAGTCATCAATGGCAAAACCCTTTCCCCCGGTGACGAGTGCGACCTGAAATTGAAAGGCCGAACGGTTCATGTGCAATGTCTCGACATTCGCGAGCAAGCCGTGCTGGTCCAGATTCAGGGACTCACCGGCCCCTGCGAACTGACTTTTTCCGGCAATCATCTGCCGTCGGAAAATAATCCGGCGGCAGCCCCGCCCCCGCAGCCGGTTGTCGCCGTCGCACCGCCCGCAGCCGTTCCGGTGTCGCCGGTCAAACCGCTCATCATCGCAATGCCGGCGATTCAACCCGTCAACAGCGGCAACATCTGGTCCCCCGGCATCATTTGGATGTTGGCGGTCGCGTTGGTTGCGCTGCTGGCTGGTATCGGGATTGGTGCCGGTCCCGCCCGCTGGCAGCACCGCAAAAACACCGGCGAGGCCATGCTGGCGGATACGATTGACGGATATTTTCCCCGCCCGCATCTCCTGTTGAACAACGTCACCCTGCCAACGGACGAGGGGACGACGCAGATTGACCATGTCCTCGTGGCCGACACGGGCATTTTCGTCATCGAGGCCAAACATTATTCCGGCTGGATTTTCGGCGAACCCTCGGCCAGCCAGTGGACACAGACTATTTACCACCACAAATCCCGGTTTCAAAATCCGCTTCGGCAAAACTACGGCCACGTCAAGACGCTGCAAGCCCTGTTCAGTTTGCCGGAGGATCATTTTCATTCCGTCGTGGTGTTCACCGGTGCCGCCGAGTTCAAAACCGATCTTGGCCCTGACGTGCTTCGCCTTGCCGACCTGGTTCCGTTCCTGTCCGCCGACCGGACCGTGGTGTTTGACGAGCGCAAAATGGCCTACATCGTGGGCCGGATTGAAATGAAACGCGAACGCCGTTCGCTCGAAACCGACGAATACCACCTGAACCACCTTCGCGACCGCCTCGCCGCTAAAACCCCAAGACCGAAACCGCAGGCAGTTTTCCCCCAGCCGCCCAGCAATCCCTTTGCTTCCGCATCGGGCGATGAAAAATATCAACCCAAATAACCTTCTTTGGACACATTCCTGCGGGTCACTGCGGCTCTAAATTGCGTGAGCCGGGGGATTGACAAAATAGTTTAAATCAATCGCGGCATTCGTGCTATATTTCGGATAAAAATCGGCTTTGAATTGTCCATAAATACCCCCTCGACTTTTGAAGAAGAAACTGTAAGTCACATCTGACCTCCAATTCGAGTCAGAGGCTTGTTCGCCCAATTCAACCTTATCATATTTATCTCGATTCGACTAGCTGTAACTTTGGTTCTCCAAAAAAGAAAAATCGCTATGGCTATAATTATAGCCCCGCACAAAATCAAATATCGTTTCACATTCATTTCGGCTCTAAATTGCGCGAGCCTGTTGGATTGATAGCATAAGTAAGCCTTGCTCCCTCCATCATGATTGACGTATCCAAATATAAATGACCGTATTGCGGTGGATTCCCATATTTTATGTAAAAATCCTTGTGGATGCTTGTTTTCCAATCAGGCTGATTTTTATCTAAATCAAATTCGATAGTTTTTTGATAACCATCTTCTGGCGCTGCAAACGGGAATTCATCGTTATCTTCGATAAATCCGCCGTTAGGAATTTCCATTTTGAAAGACCATTGTGTGGCTTGCTGCCAATTTGCATATTCAGGTTTGATTTGACTGATAATCAGTTGTCCATTGGGGCTGATCGTCTGACTCGACAAATCCACGGCAACAGGATTCCCATTTAGCGGTGCTGAAACGCCAAGATAACTCCTCAATCCCGGCAAAGCTATCCCATGCTTGGATGTAACTAAATCAACTCCGACACCCTTTCTTCGCAGATGGAAAACAATCGGGTTATTAGGGTCAGGCTGGAATCGTATGTCTGGTTGCGCATACTCAAAACTACGAAGTCTTTCAGAAGGGTAAGTATAATAACCGTCTTTGCTAACAGTAACAGACATTCCCTTACCGCGTCGGTCAGTGAGAGAAAAAAAACCGTTGCCGTCACTTTTCACATCTGCGTCGGATGTTCCT
This sequence comes from Limisphaerales bacterium, assembly GCA_003151855.1. GTDB lineage: Bacteria > Verrucomicrobiota > Verrucomicrobiia > Limisphaerales > UBA11358 > UBA11358. The sequence goes on from PLYV01000224.1 coordinate 3,070, forward strand.
TTTACTGATATGTCGTTCCATGTAAAATGGATTGATGCACTTCCTACGGGCTGTTCGTTTTCATCTACAACCCTTCCATAAAAATTGATCGGCATTTTCCATTCAAGCTGATGGTCAATTCTGGTCTGCGCGTAAAAATCACGCATTGATAGGCCAAGAATGTAAGCATCAGTGTTGGTGGTTTGGACTATAGCGCTCGGAATAGGAGCGGTATTCGTGGTGGGTTTCTGATGGCTTTCAGCAGTCGCTGGGGCGTGGATGTCTGTTGCACTTGACTTGGTTTGACTCGCATCATGAAACACTCTCCATTCCTTTATAGCAAAAAAAATGGCCGCCGCGATGGTCGCAGCAATGATTAAACGAATTTTATTTTTCATGGATGTTGCGGAAGAAGATCGCTTAAAAGTTCAGAGTAAAAACCACCCACACGTTGAATATTCCAATTAAACTCAGCGCTGTGCTCATCGCGGTTACGGTCAAATCCAAAATTGGCATTCAAATCCACTTGGCTTGTGATGGTTCCGCCGACATCTGCCAATGCGCCCACGGCTTTTGATCTCGGCCTTGCAACAAAGGACATGGATTCCTGCGGGTCGGTCACATAATGGTCAACCGTGTAAGTTGGCCCGGCATGGCGGATTAACAACTGGCCGCGTTGCAAGAGGGTCTGTGTGGAATCGTAATTGTAAACCTGGCTGGTAAAATAATCCGGCTTGCTTTCCACCTCGTTGGCTTCCCAATTCGCATCAATCCACCATAGGAAAGGAATATGGGTAAATGTGGCAAGATTTCCTGTCGCCAAGGCAAAATCATTGGCGTTGTAAAAATTCACCAGATTACCCGACACGTTTGCCAGATAACCACGATAGCCCATGTCAGGAACGGCTAAATCGGGTGTCGTCTTGCTGGCCTCTGCCGTGGCAAAAACTCCATAGCTGTTTATTCCGCTGCTGGTGTCATAACAACCCGCCGGCACGGCGGCCTGCAAGAGAACATAGTTATCCACCGTCAGACCGCGATTCAATGCTGAACTGGTGACAATGTTGCCCATGCTGTGCGCCACAATGTTCATGGTGTAACCAGAGAGATTCGCTTTCAAGGACTCAACATATTTTTTCAGTGAGAGACCGTATTTCCAAGCCCTGAACTCGCTGGTGTTGTAGGTGGTGAAGCCGGTCAATGTAGCCCAATGGAATGCGCAGAACCTGCCCTTGTAGCCCTGCCACCAGAACCGCTTGAACATCGTTTCGCTGAAAGACAGATATTCATTGTCGTCCATGTTCCAGCCGTGGACGAACACCACGCATTGCGGCGTTTCATCCTGTGGTTTGTCAAAAGCGATTGAAGTGCCGATGGAATAACTCAAGCTGGATTCATCAAACACGCTGTTAGCATAGTAAGCTGAACCGCTTTGATTATAGGGCGGTGCAAATGAATCATCAGACGGCGTAGTCACCGCCCGTTGATACATGGCTTTGATGTCCTTGATGTCCAGCCACACGCTGCCGGCCTCGGCCAGTTCCGTGCCGTCGGGTTTGTTGATGGTCACAACCAATTGACCTTTGCCCACCGCGCAACCTTCAAAGAGCAGATGCGCCACGCTGTTCGTGGCAATGGCACCTGCCGTCTGCCAGAAGGTTGAATTAATCAGGAAGGTTCCAGACGTGTCAACTTGATGATAGTTGTTGGCGTTGTTCAAAACTGTGGGACAAGGGGTAACTGCTGGTGCCTGCTGTATCGCCACGTTGGTGTCGGTGAGATAGAGCGTGCCGCCATTCGTTTCTGCCGCCGGGAAAATATTGATGGATGGCGTGCCGGTGACGTTCTTCCATTTCAAACCAAGCAAGAAAGTGCCGTGCGCCAGTTCATTGGTGAGGCCTTGCACCAACAGATGCAGCCGTGACAAGTCTTCCAGATCGCGCGGGCTGTTGATGATGAAATCATCGCAATCCCTCGCTGTCACCGGAACTACATCCCCCGCATAAGCATCATCTTGATCATCGTTGACCCAAAACCGGTAATAATTCGCGCTGCTGGTCTGGTCCTGGCTGTCAAACGTGATGCTGCCGTCGCGGTTGGCGTCCACCGCCGGTTGCAGGTTCACCTGATTGACCTGAAAGCCGAAGCTGTAATCGCTCACGCCCGGCGCAGTCGGCGTCATCGGCACTGTGGCCTGCGCGGGTGCGCTCACAATAAAATCCCCCCAGTTCATGTCCGCCATGTCCGGCGTCAACGTCCAGCCCGGCACCTGCACCTTGGCCACCGGCACATAATCCGTCTCCTCGTTCATGATGGCCGGGTTATACCAAGAGTTATACGCCGCCACCTTGAGCAAATACAGGTTCATCTGTCCCGGCACATATTCCCCACCCGTCTTCAACGCGGTCTGCGCGTCAACCTGCCTGTTGCCGGTCGCCTCATGCAGCATCGCCATCCCATAGCAGGCATTGGCAGACGCCCAATCCGGCGGCAACACGGTCTGCTCGTCATAGGGAAAGTCTCCTTGGAACAGGGTGTCGAAATATTCAGACCTGATGCCGCTATCATGTTTGATTCCATCAAAGCCCTCCGACCAACTGACCATTCGGGAACCGACATCGTGGGTCACGCTCCAATATGTCAGAGAATAATATAAATCCCAGGCACTATCCTCTTGGTAAGCCACCACCTGCACCACCGGCGGCGGCACCGCCGTGAACTTCTCATAGCCCACCGGCGACTTGTCCGTCGGCAATGCATCGGCGGTCATGGTCAAATCATTCCCACTCGTCAGGGGGCTGATCACGACCGAATTATTATTTCCCCCGCCACCACCCGGCGGCGGCGGCGGCGGGGGCGGCACATCCGCCGCCGGATAAACCACCACGTCATACACCGCCGTTCCGGTGGCGCTCACCGGCACGCCGCTGGCCGTCCAAGTGCCGTCGCTATTCACCGCAGCCGGAATGGTGTTCACATACACCCGCGCCGTGCTGTCGCTCACCGTGCCAGACACCGTGGTTAAATCGCCCGTCGGGGGCGTGAACGTCACCAGCACGCTGCTCTGGTTCAAAGTCACGCTCGTGGTCGAAACATTTCCTGCCGCATTTTTCGCCATCACCGTCAGCGTGCTGGCGCCCGCATTCAGCGGCAGGTCTTTCACCCATACCGTTCCGTCCCGGTCCACCTTGCCCGCCACCGTGTTCGTATTCCCATTCGCATCCACAATGATCGCGCTGATGGCCACCGTCGGGTCATCCACCGAGCCTTCAAAGGTAAAATTGGTGCCGCAGACGACCGTCCCGTCCGCCGGCCAGGCCAGGCTTAACGCTGGCACGATGTTGTTGCTGGAACCACCGCCACCGCCGCCGTTGGCATAATAATTCCGCGTATAACTTATCGTCGCCGTGCTGGTGTTCCCCGCTAGGTCGATGGCATGGAGCGTGATTGTGTTCAGCCCGTCCGCCAGTGCCACATCATAGCCTTGAAAGAAACTTGTCGTCCAGGCTTGCGCGTTCGTGTCATAAAGCTGGCCGCTGACATAGGCCGGCTGGTTGCTGATGATTCCGTCGGCATTGCTCACGTCAAACGTCAGTGCCGCCACCGGCTCGCTCACATATCCCAGCAGTTGGATGAATGGCACCGAAACCGTCCCCGGTGCCGGGCTGGTCACCGTGATCACCGGCGGTCCCGGATCCAGATTCAACCCGATTTCCCGCCAGACGGCATTGGTGGCGGCATCCGCATGCCCGCGCAAACCGACCCACACTTGATGCCACCCTGCCGAAGAACCGAGATTCACCGGGAGATTTGAAGAACTGTAAAGGTTCCAGGCCGCTCCATTGAGATTCGTGTCATCCACCTGCACCGCCATATAATATGGATAACCCACCACATTTAACCGCACCGGAACCGGGCTGGCTTGAACATAATTATTCGCCACTTCAATCCCGGAAAAAATGAAGATATTTGTGACCAGATTGTTTGTGTAGTCATGGAAAAGCGTGTTTCCCGCCCAGTCCAGGTTGGTGGCAACCAGGTTGACCCGGCCAAAAAATTTCCAAGCCCACCAATCCGGGATACCGTCATTGTCGCTGTCAACGCCGGTCCAGTCCTCCGCCCGCAGGTAAAGATTCTGACCGCCAAAATTCGGCACCATGAACGGCTGGCAGTTGGTATCCGTCGGCCAAAGCTCCGTGGCCACCTGCCACTGGTTCAATGGCGTCGCAATGTTGGTCGCGCTCCAGATGGCATAAACTTGGTTGGTCCCGTTTCTCAAGTTCGCAAAAGTGGTATCGGGGGTGACATTCGTTATTTCGAGCCAAAGCTGGTTCGTGTCCCAAGTGTAGTTGTCCGCATCATTGTAAAAACCGCTGGCGTCAGGCGTATCTGTCTGTTGGCTGTCCATGCTCATGCCCATTGCCCGCATCATCGGGCGCATCTGCGCCGCTTCGGTCTGGCTGACCAAATTCTCCACGGCGCTGGCTTGTGCATCCAAGACGCCATCCACGGTGTCATATCCCGCCCGATGCGGATTCAATGCTGCCAAGCCGCCGGTGCCATCGGCCAAAAACACGTTATCGGAAAGAACATAAATCGGAATGCTTTGGTCCAGCGGCGCGCAAGGCATCGGCAAACTGAAGCCGTTGGAAGTGATTAGCCAGAACGTGCCAGTCAACGGCAAATCCTCGCGGGCGATGAGTGACAAGCCCTGATTTTCCGCCGTGGCTTGGACGATGGAGTCTGGCGCGGTGGCTTGCGCGTGAAGCAGATTAGGCGAGAAAACGATGCCCGCTGCCAAAAAAAATATCCCGATTGATTTCATGGTTGTTTCAGTTTAAGAACTGCCCGTAGCTTGTTTTGCATTTTCGCCCTTCGCCTGAAATTGCCAAGAATATTCCGCCAAACCATCCCCCACATCTATTGCCTTCTTAAAAGCAATAGATGTGCATGCCCGCACCTGCCACCCGATTATCACACGCCCCGGACAACGCCGATCCACCCGAAAATTTTCCCCTGCGGATTTTCGTCCTGTCCGGGCAGCCGGCGTGTTCAATTCGGTTCGCTGGCGTCCTGGTGGCCGTCCGCTTTCAGCGTTTCCGCATTCTTCAATTCGTATTCCTCCAGCGACGGCAATTTCATCAGCGCCCGTTTCGCATAGGCCCGATGCACCGCCTTGCTGTTATGCCCCAAATTCTCCATGGCGAAGCGTTCGGGATAACCGCACTTCAAAGCGCGTTCCGCCCACGCATAGCGATAGCTGTGCAACGTCACGCCATTGATGCCCAACTGGCGGCACCGTGACCGAAACTCCGTGGCCCGGTCCCCTGCCCTTACTGTGGCCAGATACGGAAACAGCGGCCCCTCCGCCGGCAAATCTTTCAGCAGATTCAACGCCTCCGATCCCAGGCGCACGATCACCGGCACGCCGGTTTTCTTGCGCGTGAAACTGACCGTGCTGTTCTCCCAATCCACATCCTCGCCCTTGAGCCGGGCAAGGTCGCCCTGACTGCCGCCCAAGTGCCAGCACAGTTGATAAAACACCTTCCGCTCCGCGTTCACCTCGGCGTTGAGAATCGCCGTGTGTTCGTCCGCCGTGATGGCTCGCTTCTCCTTGTAAACCGGCTTGGGCCATTGCAGGCGCGNNCCGATTTAAGCAGCCATTCCATGCCGAGGGCATGATTATGAATCCGCCGCAGATAAACATTGGTGGACACCTTGCCATCCGCCAGCGCCTTGTCGAAATGTTCCGGCCGCGTCTCCGCCACGCGCAGTTTGCGGATGCAGTCAAAGTTTGAGTCCTTGATGGCCACGTCCCAGCGCACGCGCGTCGCGTCCGTTTTCTTGGCGACAATATGCTCCATGACCTCCTGCCAGGTCCGCGAGCCAAGTTTTGGATCCGCGCCGTTCATGTAAACCCGTGCCAGCGACAGGTTGAAGTGCGGTTGCACCTCCGATTCATTGTGTGCCTGGAGCATGCGTTGCGCCTCATTTTTGTCCGAAGTTTTAAGACTGGTTTGAACGCCAGTGGTTTTGTTTTTCAGGTAGAAGACGCCCCAAGGGCGGCGGACCAGACCGAATGCTTGTTTCATTGGTTCACTCATGGTTGTGAGTGTGTCAGGAACGGCATCCGTCGCGTAAGCGAACTCTGGACGAGCTATAGCCGAGCAGTAACAGAAAACTGAACGAGCAGCCAAACAGGTGAAGAATCCGGTGAAACTCTGGCCCTCGACCCACTAAACCCCCTGTGAAATAAAGGGTTTAACATGGAGGCGAGAGTCGGAATCGGGCGCCTTTTGGGGCTGGCGACGGTGATATTATGCCTGATTTTACAGGGGATTCAAGCAGATTGCGTCACTATTAGAACCCTCGGTTTTAGATTGGTTTGTTAGCCATTTTGTTAGCCATTTTTCCCGGCCGGAATTGAACACGCCGGCTGCCCGGACAGGACGAAAATCCGCAGGAATCATTTTCGGATGGGCAGGCGTTGTCCGGGGCTTGTGATAATCGGACGGTGTTCATGCGCCCCCTTTCTGGTGGGTGTCCCGCTGAGCAGTTGCACCGCGTAGCCATGGCTGAGCTGGCCAAATTTTACCGAAACATTCGCGGCTACCGCGTGCATTAACCGCAGTTTCCCTTGACTCATTTCCATGCCCGGCAAATCATGATTCGGTGAACCGTTTGAAAAGTTATGGGGGCATGGCGGCGGTCATGACCGCCTTGATTTTCCTTTATTATCTGCTGCCATTGGGCACCGCCGTGCAATTTGGCGGGGACGAAGGCTACCAGCTCATCACGGGCTTCCTCATGAGCAAGGGCTATGCGCTATATACGCCAATCTGGAATGACCAACCGCCCGTTCATGTTTTGCTGCTTAAATGGTTGTTCCAGCATTGGGGGCCGTCCATTTTAGCCGCCCGCCTGATGGCCGCCGGATTTGGCTTGGTTTTATTTGGCACTTTTTTTCAACTGGTCAGGCAACGGCTTGCTGGGCGAACCGCCTTGCTGGCCACGCTTTTCCTGGTTTCCGGCCCCGCTATTTTTGAACTGAGCGTTTCCGCCATGCAGGAAGTCCCCGCTTTTGCCCTGGCACTCGTATCCGTTTGGCTGCTGTTTCAATGGAGCCATAAGCGACGCTGGGGCTGGCTGCTGGTTTCAGGGGCGGTGATGGGCGTTGCCCTGGGAATTAAGCTTACCGCCGTGCTGGTAGTGCCAGCCATGTTGGTGGAAGTCTGGCTGGCATTCAACCGCCCGCGCGCTCCAGTATTGATGAAGCCGGCGGCGCTGGCCATTCTGACTTGGATCATCACCACCGGCCTCATCTTCGCCGGCATTACGCTGCTGTGGGGACAGGGCAGTTTTCAAACCTCTTTTCGGTCGCATTTTGCCGAACACGCGATCACCGGCCTCGCCCGCCCGGAAGATTTTCCCCTGCCTTTCAGCCTGTTCTGGGATCATGCCGAATGCACCGGAGCAGCCATCGTGGGCCTGATATTAGTCTCGCGCCGCCGTCAATGGCGACCGTTCGCCCTCCCCCTCGTAATGCTGGCGACGGTAATGTTCATTCATCTCTTTCACCGCCCTTGGTGGGGGTATTACTACCTGCATCTTGCCATTCCGCTGGCTTGGCTGGCCGGGTTTGCCGTGAACGAAGCCCTTACGCACGTTTCTCGTTTGCTGGCCAGAAGCCAACTTGACTTTGCCTCCTCAAAAACATGGCAAGGCGTTGGCTTGTGCGCTTTGGTGGCACTGGTGTTGGTCCGGGCGGAAGGCCGGCTGGAAAGCGGGGTTAAAAACCTGCGGGAACGGGAACGGGTGGAGACCAGCCCCATTCTGGCCAAGATGAAGGAAAATGCCGGGCGCACGCATTGGGTTTATGTGCAATACCCCCACGAGATTTACCCTTTCCAAGCGCAATTGCTCATGCCGCCGGAACTGGCACTAGTCACATTAAAACGATTTTGGTCCGACCAGATTAGCGAAGCACAAATCATTGAAATCTGCCGCCATTACCAGCCGGAACAAGTATTGCTCAAGGCCGAACCGTTAAGTGATGCGTGGCAAGCTTTCCTCAGCCCTTACACCATCGTTTATCAAGACAAAGATTTTGTTCTTTATGTGCTAAAATGAAGCGGTCAATTTGGCCTTGCTTGATTAACTAGATCCCATTCGTTAGAGCATTCGGGAAAGTATAGCTGCGATCCTTCTCAAGCGAATTGACGATGTCAGCCATATCCTGTGACGCATGGATTTGCGTGACCGCCAATTGTTCTCCATTGCTCTTTTTTAAAACGACCACGATGTGGTAGTTTGTCTGACCAGAAGAGACTTCAGGAAAATCGACGTATTTTTCAAGAATCTTGCCTTGAAAAGATGAAAACTTGGCAAAGGTCGAAACATCGTAGGTTTTGACTGGCCTTCCGAAGGTATCACTTTGTTTTGGCACCTGTTTACTGCAACTTGCCACAAGTAAAAAAACCGCTGTAATTTTGAAAAGTGCTAATTTATTTAAACTCATTCGCTCCTCCTGATTTAAAAATGCATGCTACCTGATTTTCTATAATCCAAATGCTGGCCCGTTATTTTTGATCCATCTGATGAAGTGCAGGTAAAGTCTATACTCAAATCAATAAAATATTTCCAGCCACCATCATCGTCAGGAGCAGAAAATGGCAGACCCATATAATCTTGATACGTTGCAGTGTTTGAACCAAATGTTATTGGGACAATGCCACTAACATCTGGATGGTTAGAGTATGTTGCATATTTACTTCCACCTCCGGTCGCCGCTTTTGCGTCACTATAGCCTTTTTCGTCTTGGCCATATGTGCAGTCATGTGGATTTCCACTAACTGTCCAAGTAACAGTCATCAGATTCCCATACATGGCTCTAGTCCCATCAATATACCAACCAATATTCGGAGGGTTAGTCGGTTTGCCGCCAACTTGAACCCTGAGACATTTACAGCAAGTCGCAGTTGGTGTCCCTGGCGATAGTCCAAGAATATCAATTGAATTAATCGAGTTGTTGCAAACAAACGCATAGCGGTCAGGATCATTTTTTGCGGAAATTGAATCGCGTTGAATCCACCTAGCTGGCTGTGTCAAAACCATTTTACCAGCTTTTGCCGCTCGAAGATTTTCAAAGCCCGGTTCGCCCAACGGATCGCGCGACAGCCAGCGTCCGGTTGAGGGGCAGTAGTAAGCAGAAGAAATTTGTGCCGTCAGCAGCACAAACAAAACAACGATGATTGATCTTTTAGTTTTCATTGCGTCTGGAATGAATTTCGTGGGGCTTGCGGTATCGGATTCGGGTCAGCCGGAATGTTTAGATTCATCGGCGCTTGTTCCTGGGCCATCATTACCGGACGCGCCAATCTTTGTCGAGCTTGGGCAAACATCACTTGATTGCCTTGCCACGTCGGCACGAGTTTGTAGGCAAGGCTGAAACTCGCCAGCGCGTCACCAAGCTGCCCGTTGTCCGTCTGGCACTCTCCGCGAATGGACAGGAAAACAGACAACTCCTCTCTAGCCGAAAGCGATTTGAGATAATCTTCCGCCTGAATGTCCGCTTCGCTCAACGGGAACGGCCACTTTTTGTAAAACTCGTCAGTCTCCATATCCAAGCCTTTGCCCGTTGCATCCATGTCGAATTTTTCGGTCGGGCTGTCCCAGCGCATGAAAAGATGGCCTTTGGCTTTTACCAGCTTCAACGGATAATCCAGCCGCCGTCCCAAGGCGATGTAGAGAATCGGCATCGAACTGCACGTCCCCAGATGTTGCGGCCCGACCAGTCCGTGAATCAAAATGTCACGCGAATCAGCGAAGAAATGGTTGTCGGCTGCGGTCGCTTCCGGCGACGTGATCAGTCTGGGGTTGTAACGGACGGCATAATCCTCATACAGCACTACGGCCATCATCAGCATCTTGTAGAAGGCTTCGGAGTTGGAGTAGGTGGCCGGGTCTTCCTTGAAATGGTGATAGTTCCGGTCGGTCTCCGCTTTGATATGCTGCGCCCACTGGTCGAGCGTGGCCAGGCATTCTTCCACGTTTAGATTTTCGGTGCCGGGCAAAGCTTCGGCGCAGAGCAGATTCATCCGGGCAATGTCGCAGTGTTCAAGTTGTTCGGGCGACAAAGCTAAAAGTCCGTTGAGCGTTTCCGGCTGCTTATATGCTGGCGGTTCTACGGCGGCAGTTGCGCTTGGGATTGGCAGATTTTGATGAAACTTAATCCAAGCCAGTGAAGCTAACATTCCGATCAAGAAAATGATGAAAGCGCGGGTTGCGAGCCGATGTTGGGGTAAAACTTTCCTTAAAACCTCGTCGGTTGTGTTCCCATGCTTATTCATTATTGGTCTTTACGATTTCATCATTGAGGCAAAGAGTGGCTTGGCCCTCCAGTTGAACATGTGGGCGCTTTGCCAATTCTCCCTACCGTATAAATTCCGCTCAGAGGGCAGGTTGGCATACCATTCGTCCACCAGTTTGGGACATAAGGTCGAAGATCATCCCATGTCGGAATGTCGTTTGTAGTTTTTTTATGTTCAAGCGCCCACTCTTGCTTGCATGAATCGAGAATGCGCAGATTATTCACGCAGGTATTTCTTGCTGTTGTCTGTGGGGCAAACATGATCTGGCAAATAACGCCCACAGCTATGGCCATTGCAACAAACATACCACCCAAAATCGTAAACTTTAATTTTTTAGACATGTCATTTAATATCGTTACTGCTTCCAAGACTTTGTTCTCGGATCCCAAGTCCACATCGATTCGTTAGATGGCATAAGAAAAGCATGCACATATCCATCAGAACCACATACCGTGTAAATAATAGCAGCATTCCAGTTCCAATGATTGGAGTCGCGGCGGCCACCCAAAGCCTTACCCGCATGACTCTCTGTATCAGTCGAACCCCCTTCCTCCCATCCGTATTCTTTCCATGCGTCTTTATTCCATCCTGGGCCTCCTGGAAAAATCCACCACGCTTCGCTTTGGGCTCTAAAACAATTCCACCAATAGTAACTCCAGATCGTTAACACACAGCCGTGCGTGTCGACAGTTGCTGTCTCTGTCACTGTTTCTCCAGAAGATGTTCCCGCAATTGTCTCAAGCGCCCTTGTTGGTCCAGGTTTATTGCAACAACATTTGATTTTGCTAACCTGCGCTTCGACTTCTTTCTGTTTAGCAACCACATCAGCCCACTTCATCAGGCCAAGTTCGTCGATCTGAATAATCGGGTTGTTGCCGATAAAGCTGTATGGGTTTAATCCTCCTTGCTCGGCAATCGGGTCACGCGACAGCCAGCGCCCAGTTGACGGGCAATAGTAAGCAGAAGCGATTTGCACCGTGAGCAGCACAACCAGAACAACGATGATTGATTTTGAAGTTTTCATGGTGTTGGTTAGAACTCTATTGTGCTGAGTATAGTTGCCAGAAATACCAACATAGAAACCACGACTAGAATATTAAGGATGTAGTATGTTTTGAGCATCGCTCTATCCTTCGTTTCCTTGGCTATGACACCATACTGACGAATATCACTTGAAAAACCTAGCTGCAAGCCAACTTTAGCGAGCGCCCTCCAATCTCGCATCTTCTTAACCACCGGGACGATTTTTAATAAATAGAGGAGTATAACCACTATCCATATGCAGCCAAAGATTGAGGTGCCACAAACAAAGAAAACTTCTGATGTCATATTAAGCAGATTCTACAAGTGGATATTTCTATTATTCATTAATCCACCAATTACTTGTAAAAGAATAACCTTTGCCAAGAAACGCTGCGCCATCTACACCTGTTTGTGTTCCGGCAATGGTATACAAATCTGCTTTGCCGAGCGTCATGCCTTGAACATAACCGCCTCCACCCACACTAACACTAAATCCATATAGCGAAGCCGAGCCATTGAATGCGGTATGGTCGCTTCCGTTTGGTGAAATGAAAGTATTGCTGGAAAATGTCATGCCAGCTGGAAGTCCAAGGCAAAGCCCCAGGAACCAAGCTTTTGTATGCACGGATTCAGAGTGTTGATCTGCGCCAATTTCATTGCCGCTAACAAGATCACATTCAACGCAGATTAGTCCTGCAACAAAGCCTGCTCCATAAGAGGTGCATGACCCTTTCCAAGTTGTTAACCCGCATTTGTCAATCAAGTCGATTGGCTGGTTATCTGCGAATCTAAACTCGTTTACAGACGGTGATCGCATACGCACGGCTCGCTGATCATTGCGGTTAAGTGAATTTAAATAGCTGGTGCGAAAACTTACCTCATCGATCGGATCCCTGCTCAACCAACGTCCGCTTGACGGGCAGTAGTAAGCAGAAGCGATTTGTGCCGTCAGCAGCACAAACAGAACAACGATGATTGATTTTGCAGTTTTCATACTGTTTGAAAAGGGTTTCGCGAGCGGAACGGATTGTTTCTAGGCATGACACCCGTCACGCGCGCCGACTCGCCAAACGCCGCGTATTCATCATTGGCCGCCACCGTTCCATCCGCCGCATTGACCAGT
>PLYV01000011.1 GCA_003151855.1 Limisphaerales bacterium
AACCAAAGATGGCGTGCCGGTGCCCGGAGCAGACCGCGTTAGCGGGCTGCACGGGCATGAGCGTCAGGCGTCCGCGCACGCGCCACATGGCATTCGTCAATGGAAACCGTGAATGGGTGGCGCGTTCGTCATTGTTGAGCGCATAGTGAATCAGGAACGGAGCGCGAACTAATTTATCTGTTGAGCATCGCGAACTAACTTTGGTGTTTGCACACGGCCACCAAAACGCATCCGAATTACCAAACGCATTCTCATTGCTCGCGACTCACGGCTTCACCTGGCTGCGTGTGCCGAATTACCAGCGACGCACGAATTGCCGACACGCAAAAAATTACCGGCGTCGAACGATGGAAAATTCTATTCCCAAAAAAATTACATCGCCGAAAAAATTCAAAGGCTGGCAAATTCTCACGGCGTCCGTCTTATTCTGGAATCTGGCAAGTGGTGAGTTTTACAAACCGGCTGTCAAATAAATCTGAATTTATTTTAATGAAAAAACCGCACTCTCTTACTCCTAAAAGCAGCCACTTATCCCTTGATGTGCCTAGCTACACGCCTCCCAAAAGCCTCAAAAAAAAGCGCTCAAAAATTGTGCTATAAATGGAGTGCCAGGAAACGGCAGCGCAATTGACTTCATGGCTTTGATGCCATGACTTGCTGAAAAAAATCTGCCCGGTCTGGCACATGAGATGCCGGTGCAAAGCACACATCCTGATTACGACGCCAACCTTGTTGCATGGCAACGAGCGCGTGATGTCATTGCCGGGGAAGATGCCGTAAAAACTGCCGGGATAAAATATCTGCCGCGTCTGGATTCCCAAACGGATGATGAATACGTAGCCTATAAAATGCGCGCCGCCTTCTACAACGCCACGGCGCGCATTGCCGATGGCTACGTCGGTCGAATTTTTCGCCGGGAACCAACTTTCAAACTGCCGGACACGTCCGCCGGCATTGGTCGTGCGCTGGATGCCTTCGTCGCCGATGCCGACTTGCTCGGCACGCCGATGTCGGCTTACGCCAAACACGTCACGCATGAAGTCATCGCGGTCGGTCGCGCCGGCACGCTTATAGATTGGGAAGTTGAAGCCGAGAATCGCGCCTTGGTCGTGATGTATGAAACCGAGCAAATCATCAACTGGCATTCTCAACGGGTGAACGGTCGGAATGTCCTGACGCTGGTAGTGCTCAAGGAACATGGCAAAAACCGGCTGCAAACTTCAACTACTCCCGAAAATCTTGCCGCCGGTCAAAATGATCCATTCCAACCTGAATCCATCGAACAACTCCGGGTCTTGAAACTCGTGCCGGATGCGACGCCTGCCGCCGATGGCTCAACCCCTTGGACATATCAGGTCGAACTCTGGCAACAGCAACCGGGAAAATCCAAACGGACGAAAACTGAATGGGTCGTCGTGGATACGCGAACGCCGCTTCGTCTCGGAAAACCTTTGCCGCTGATTCCCTTTGTCTTTCATGGGCCGAAACATTCCCTGCCGAAAGTGGATAAACTTCCGCTGGCCGACATCATCGCCATCAACCTCGACCATTACCGCCTCAATGCAGACTATAAACACGGTCTTCATTTTACTGCTCTGCCTACCGCATGGGTCAGCGGATTTGACAAGACTTCAAACCTTCGCATCGGCAGCAGCACGGCTTGGGTGGCGGAAACTCCCGGCGCGACGGCGGGGTATCTGGAATTTCATGGGCAAGGTCTGACGACCTTTGAACGGGCGATGGCGCAAGACGAGCAGGACATGGCCGTGCTTGGCTCGCGGATGATGGAAGAACAAAAGCGCGTCGGCGAAACGGCGGCATCCATCGAACTCCGGCAGAGCGGCGAAAACGCCGTGCTGTCCGCCGTGTCATTGAGCATCAGCCAATCGCTGTCGCAAGTCCTGCGCTGGGTCTATTGGTGGAACTCCACCGAATCCACGCCGGGGGACATTGGCGACAAAACCGTGCTGGTGTCCCTCAACGCTGATTTCAGCCTCAACGGCATGGCCAGCACCGAGATTGCCGCCGTCGTCGCGGCATGGAAAGCCGGGGCCATCAGCCAGGACACGATGTTCGACCTTTTCCGCATGGGCGATGTCCTGCCGGTCGGTCGCAGCAACGAGGATGAGGCCAAACTTGTCGCCGGCACGCCGCAACCGGCACCGGTCGCCGCTGCTCCCGGCGCGGTCACGCTGCCTGCTTCCGCTCCGGCTGGTAATGCACCGGCGCAACTGCCAACCAAAAACCTGTAAAAATTTATGGCACTAAAATTCAAATTCAAAACCAAAGACGAAATCCCCGCCGAACTGCAATCCCTGTATGTCGAGCGCGACGGCGCTTGGACGCTGGACGCCGAGGGCGTCGTCGAGAAGTCCAAGCATGAAGAATTTCGCACCAACAACATCGCCTTGACCAATCAACTGAAACGCTTTGAAGGCATTGCTCCTGCCGCCGTGCGTCAGCTCGCCGATGACACGCGCAAGCTGGAAGAGGCGCAACAGCTCAAGGCCGGTGAAGTGGACAAGGTCATTGAGGCCCGCCTC
>PLYV01000087.1 GCA_003151855.1 Limisphaerales bacterium
ACTGCTGGAAAATCAGCGGCGCGCGCTTGTAGGTGGCGAAGCGGCGGGCGAAGCCGATGGTCAGCGCGTCGGGGTTCAACAGGTGGTCGAAGCGGATGTAATCGCCGGGCGTCACGCGCTGGCTCTGGTGGAGCAGCTTGCGGCGGGCGAACTCGATCAGCTCGCGGCGCAGCTTGTAGCGGAGCGCCCAGAGTTCCTCGTCGGTGACGAATTCCGCGCAGGTCATCTTTTCCCAGAACTCGACATGGTTGATGGCGGAGGACCAGTCCGAGCCGAATTTCTCGCGGAACAGCTTCGCCTCGCCGTTGGTTGAATCATTGAGCTTCATGCGCCAGAACTGGCGGACGGGGCCCTTCATCCAGCCGAGCAGATGGATGCCGTTCGTGATGTGGCCGATGGGCACGTCTTTCTCCGGCACGTTGTAAAGGTGCTGCCACATATGGCGGCTGACCTGGCCGTGCAGTTCGCTGACGGCGTTCGCGGAGCGGCAGAGCTTGAGCGCGAGGACGGTCATGCAGAACAGCTCGTGACTGTCGGACGGCGTCACGCGGCCGAGGCCGAGGATGTCGTTGAACGTCACATGCAGGTTCAGCAGATAGCTCTGCAATGCGTAATTCATCAGCTCCGGCGAGAAGCGGTCATGGCCGGCCTCGACGGGCGTGTGCGTGGTGAAGATGCACTCCGGCTTGGTCAGCGCCTGCGCCTCCGCGAAGGTTTTGCCGGCGGCCATCTTTTCGCGGATGAGTTCCAGCGTGAGGAACGCCGCGTGGCCTTCGTTCATGTGGAACGTGGAGGGCGTGAGGCCGAGTTTGCGCAGCAGGCGGGTGCCGCCGATGCCCAGCAGAATTTCCTGCATGATGCGCGTGGTGCTGTCGCCGCCATAAACGCGGTTGGTGAGGTCGCGATAAAGCTGCTCGTTCTGCGGCAGGTTGGTGTCGAGCAGATAGACCGGCACGCGGCCGACGTTGACGCGCCAGACCTGGAAATCCACCACGCTCAAGCCGATCTCGACGCTGCCGATGATGCGTTCGCCGTCGGCATCAAGGAGCGGTTCCACCGGGACGTTGTGCGGGTCAACGGGGTTGTAATATTCCGTCTGCCAGTTGTTGCCGTCAATCGCCTGCTGGAAATAACCTTCGCGGTAGAACAGGCCGATGCCGACGAAGCCGAGGCCAAGGTCGCTCGCGGATTTGCAATGATCGCCCGCGAGGATGCCCAGGCCGCCGGCGGCGATGGGCAGCGATTCGTGGAAACCGAACTCGGCGGAGAAATAGGCCACGGGATTCTGGTGCAGCTTGGCCGCGTGCGTGTGCCCCCAGGTCTTCGGGTCGTTAAGATAATTCTGGAACTCGGCCAGCACCGTTCGGGCGCGGGTGGCGAACGCGGCGTCCTGCAGGCGGGCGCGCAATTCCTGATCGGAAACCTCGCGCAACACGGCCACGGCGTTGTGGAACATGTTCTGCCAGCCGCGCGGCGACAGCTCATAGAAGAAGTCCTGCGCCACCTGGTTCCAAGTCCACCACAGGTTGCGGGACAGCTTCTTCAGGCCGGCGACGATTTCGTTGATTTCTGCGCTTGTGAGCGGTTTGTTCATGGGTAAAAGAGTTTCACTTGATACTGACTGCTGCCGGCCTCCTGCCAGCAGTCGTCGAGTTTAATTTGCCCGCGCCGTCACCGCAAACATATTTTCCGCGCAATCATGCCGGGTCACCTACAACGCGCGCCTGCTCAACGTCACGCCCGCGCCTTGAAACGGGGTCGCTGGCCAAGCGAATCACGGCTGAAGAAACTCTGCCTGAACAAGGACGGCCCCTGGAAACAGGGGCCGTTTTTTTGTGACGATTTGCCGTGTTGCCCGGGTCCCATCCAGAGCCGCGCGACGAAGCGCCGGCCCGGTTCACCGCTCACTCCTGACGAAGGCTGGTGGCAATGCTTGGCGGCGACGGTGTTTTCGCCGGAGCCGGGGCCTTGTCCCCAAAGTGGTAGGCCGGGTTGAAAATCATTTTCTGGTCGCCCACCATGAACCACAGGCTGACGGTGCCGTGATTGCCATCCTTCGGCATGGCGGTGATTTCGATGCGCCGCACGACGCCGTTCTTGGTGGAGGTGGAAGTGCCGGTGATGGCCGTGGTTTTACCCTGATTGACCGCCGCCATTTCCTTGTCCGGGACGTTGATGGCCAGCCGTCCCCAGTCGCTTTTGAAGAAATACGGGAAGACCTTGACCCTGAAATCGCCGACATAGAAGCCGTTGGTGCGCGTGAGCGAGCCGACGATGAGCGTGGCCCTGGCCGTCGGCAACGACATGATGCTGTTCTCCAAGATGAGCACCCGACCGCCGGCCACAAAATTGGTTGCCGCCGGGGTTGTTTGTGCGGCCCCCCAACCGGTTGACAGGAGCAGCAGGAACAGAATGGTTTTAAGCATTGGCCGGCAAAGATAATCCTTGGGCGGATTTTAACAAAGTGACATTTTTGGGGTGGGGTGCTTGCACCCGGCCCCTCATAGTTAATTTAACTACCGTCCTCACCCAATTCTAAACCTTCGTCACAGGAAATGGATTCAATGTGTCCAGCAGCCAGCGGGCAAAGCGGCGGAGGGCCGCCGCACTCCAAGACGCTGTCGCGTGGGGCTGGAACCTCCGTCAACGCGAAGCGTCTTGGAGTGCTCCAGTCCTCTGGAGCTTTGGCCGCAGGCGTCGAGCGGATCAACGGTTGTTGTTTTCATCTTTGCGCCTTCGCGTCTTGGCTTCTTGGCGTTGAATTCCTAGGCGTTAATTTCTTATTTGATCTGCTGAATCTGCCGGGTGATTTCAAACGCCAGGTCGAGCGCGCGCTTGGCGGATTCGCCGGTGACGACGGGCTGTTGTTTCTCGCGGACGCAGTTGACGAAGCTTTGCAGTTCCAGCTTGAGCGGCTCGTCCTTGTTGATGGGCACCGGCTCGCGCACGATCTTTTTGCCGCCAAATTCGCTGACGATGGCGGAGTCTTTGCCGATGCCCAGCTTGGCCGCCATGATCTTCTTGATGAACGGCGTTTCCTGTTCACCGTCGCGGGCGACGCGGTAGAGAAAGCCTTCCTGCACGCGGTAATCAAGCGAGATGTAGCAGGGATTGGTCGNNAGCCGTTGGCGAAGCGCAGGCGCACATTGGCGATGTCCTCGCTCTTGCTCAACACGGGAATGCCCACGCTGTCCACGCTGGTGACGGGCGATTTCACGAACGCGAGCACGATGTCGAGGTCGTGGATCATCAGGTCGAGGACGACGCCGATGTCGGTGCTGCGCGCAGGAAAGGGCGACAGGCGATGGCACTCAATGAACTTGGGTTCCGTGGCGGCTTCCTGGAGAAACTGGAACACGGGATTGAACCGCTCGATGTGGCCGACCTGCAGGACGAGGTTTTTCTGCTTGGCAATTTCGCACAGCTCGGCGGCCTGCGCGGAATCGTCCGTGATGGGTTTCTCGACGAGCACGTGTTTGCCGGCGGTGAGCAGTTGCTTCGCGATTTCGTAATGCGTGGTGGTGGGCGTGGCGATGTTCAGCGCGTCGCTGGCAGCGGCGGCCTCGGCGACGGAGGTGAAGACTTTTAATTTATGTTTCGCGGCGATGTTGCGGGCGGTTTCGGGGTGCGCGTCGTAGATGCCGGTGAGTTCCACCGCGCCGGCGGCGTGGAGTTCGGAATAAATGCGGGCGTGATGCTGTCCGAGCGAGCCGGTGCCGAGGACGGCGACTTTGACTTTTGCCATGCGCGGAGTTTGCCAGCTACGGCCTGAAACATAAACCAGAAATGTCGCGCGAAGGCCGCGAAGGCGGCGAAGGAAAACACAATTGGCTGAAAAATCTTCGCAACCTTCGCGGCCTTCGCGCGACACGGCCTCAACTTTCAACTTTCAACCGGCAACCTTGAACCGTTAGATTAGCGGCGTGCCAGTTTTAAGTTACATCCTGACCGCGCTCGGCGCGTATCTGCTCGGCTCGATTCCATTCGGCTTTCTCGTGGCGAAGGCCAAGGGCATAGACATCCGCAGCGTAGGCAGCGGCAACATCGGCGCGACGAACGCCATGCGTGTGCTCGGCAAGCCGGCCGGCATCTTCGTGCTCGTGATGGATGCGCTGAAGGGGTTTGGTGCCTGCTTCCTTGGAGTATTAATTTACAGCCACTATTTCAATCAGTTTAACGGGTTGCATTCCACCACAGCATCAATTCCTATGCCTTCCCAAGAAGGTGCCGAACATTTCGCGACCATCGCCGGCATATTCGCCGTGCTGGGGCACAACTACACCTGCTGGCTGAAGTTCAAAGGCGGCAAAGGCATCGCGACGACGGCGGGCGTTTATCTGGCGCTCGCGCCGTGGGCGCTGCTGATTGCACTGGCGGTATTCATCCTGGCTTTGGTGGCGTCACGCATCATGTCGGTCGCATCCATGTCGGGGGCGGTGGCGCTGCCGGCGGCGGTCTGGGTGATGACACCGCATAATGTTTTTCTCGGCATCGTCACCACGGCGCTGGGCGCGCTGGCGATCTACAAACACAAATCCAACATCCAGCGGTTGCTGGCCGGCACCGAAAACCGCTTCGGCAAAAAGAAGGAAACGAAATGAGAATCTGCGTTCTGGGCGCGGGCGCATGGGGCGCGGCGCTGGCGAAAGTCCTCCACGAAAACGGAAATTCCGTGACGCTTTGGGACATCAACGCGTCGCTGCTCGCGGAGTTGCAATCCGGCCGCAGTGAAAAACTGCTGCCCGGCGTCGCCTTGCCGACAGACTGGAAAACGGAAACCGATTTCGCGAAAGCCACCGGCGGTCGCGAGGTGTTGGTCATGGCGATTCCTTCGCAGTTCTACCGCGATGTGGCGCAGAAACTCAAAGGTCATCCGGGCATTTTTGTCAGCGTCACGAAAGGCATCGAGTTTGAAACTGGCGAGACGATGAGCCGCATTCTCCGCGAACTCGCGCCGGCGGATCGCGTAGCGGCGTTGTCCGGCCCGAGCTTTGCGCGCGAAGTGGCGCTGGGCATTCCCACATCCGTCGTCTGCGCCTGCGAAAGCGATGGCACGGCCAAGACGGTGCAGGGACTTTTTCACCGGCCCGAATTTCGCATCTATCGCAGCAACGACGTGGTCGGTGTGGAGTATGGCGGCGCGTTGAAAAATGTCATTGCCGTCGGCGCGGGCGTGGGCGACGGCCTCGGCTATGGCGACAACACGAAAGCCGGCCTGGTTTCCCGCGCGTTGTCCGAAATGCGCCGGCTTGGCGTGGCGTGCGGCGCGAAGCCGGAGACGTTCAACGGCTTGAGCGGTCTTGGCGATTTGATGCTGACGTGTTTTTCCAAGCAAAGCCGCAACCGCGATCTGGGTGAGCGCATCGGCAAAGGCGAGACGATTGAACAAATCATCGCGTCGCATCCGAAGCTGGCGGAAGGTTATCCCACGGCGCGCTCGGCGCATCGTCTGGCGAAAGACAAGAACGTGCCGACGCCGATCATGGACGAGGTTCACGCGATGCTTTACGAGGGCAAGAATCCGAAGCAGGCCGTGCGCGATTTGATTTCACGCGCGTTCAAGGCGGAGGATTAACCTGCGGTCAATTTGGGTGGCGCGGGGCGGATGATTTCCCGGTGCAACAGCCGGCGAAGCCGCGGTTGGACCGGTGCGGCACTGATCGACATTTGTTTCCGCTGTTGCGAATTAAATTCCAGCCAAGCGACCCAGATGGAAATGGCGGCGATCACCGACAGGCCGAGAAAAGTCTCCTGCACGCCGGTCATCGGGAACATCTGGATCACCGACGCGGCGCAGACGACGAGCGGCAGATGCAGCGCGAACACCGCCAGCGAATGTCGTCCCCACAGCGCCGTCTGCTCCATCAGCGCCGCCGGCGGGCGCGGGTTCCACGCCAGCAAGAAAATCACCCACGCGGCGAAGTTCAGCAGCCGCAGCGGGCCGAGCGTCCATTTATCCATCCAGAGGTAAATCGCGGGGTTGATGTCCGCCCCCGGAATGATTCCGTGCCGCGCGCACAAGCCGGCCACCACGGCGCCGCCAGCCACGGTGAAGAAAAACTTCCGGAACCTCGGCGAAAGGATTTCACCGCGCCGCGAGAACTCCCCGAGCGCCACGCCGGCGACCCAGAGGAATTGCCACGCCAGCAGGTTGAACGAGCCGCCGCGAATCGGCAGCAGCGTCGTTGGCAGGTGCGTTGCGGGAAATTGCGCGGCGAACCAGCCGAGGAACGAAACCGACAGCACGATGCCCCAGCCGCGCCGCTTGGCCGCGACCAGAACGAACGGCGTCGCCAGCAGCAGCACGACATACAGCGGCAGGATGTCGAACAGCGGCGGTTGGTGGAGCAGCAGCGGGATCAGCAGCAGGCTGCCGACCGGATGCAGCAGGAAATCGTGGAAATGATTGGCGAGCGGCGCGACCTGCCGCGCGTAAAGCCACGCGATGAGCGCCACCGGCAGCAGCACGGCCAGATGCACGATATAGACCAGCTTGGCGCGGTTCCAGACGCGGTTGGACATTTCCGCCCAGCCGCCGCGCAGGTAGGCCTTGCCGAAAACCATGCCCGCGAGACACGCACTCAAAAAGATGAATCCTTCCGCCGCGCTGGTGAAACCGAATGGTTCCTGCAAGCCGTGGGAGAGTGGCGACGGGACATGGACACCGGTCATGATGACCAGAAACATCCCCCGCACGGCATCAAGCCGCATATCTCGCGCTTTCGGACTGGTGTTCAAAAACTCCTTGTTTTGGAATCGGAAAATTAACTGCTCCTCCTAACGCGCTATTTTCTACGCCGGGAAGCGGCCGACGTCAAATGAAAAACCGGTGCCGTTCAAGCAACCCGCTGCTCCACAGCAAAAAACTATTTTAAAAAAATAGAAACGACGCCGGCTGGCGCTGGCGTCGTTCGTGATTTTGCCGCTGGATCAGGTGCAGATGGCGCTCATGGGCGCGCTCCACTCGCTCGTCTGGTTGGCGGCGGCCATGGCGCAGACGCGGAAGGTGTTCGTGGAGCCGGACACCAAGCCCGTCACCACTGTGTTATTCAGGTCGGTGAACATCGCGACCTTGGTCCAGGTGGCGTCCGTATTCTGACGTTCCGCAATCACCGCCCACACATTGCCGGTGACGGTGAGCACCAGCCCCAACTTGGTGGGGGCCACATTGGCGAGGCCGGTGAGCGCCACCGTGCCCACAGGCGCGGGGGTCGGGCCGGCGGGATGGGTCAGATGATAACCCGAGGCGGTGAGGGTTTCCACGTCGCCCTGCGCGATGTTGTCCACGGCATTCGCGCCATCATCCAGCAGGTCGTTCAATTGTCCGCGCACCGTAGTTTTGTGCGCCCGATCCGTCGCGCTGCCGTTCAGGCTGACGCCCAGCGCGAGGTTGAACTCCGTCGCCTTGGCGGTGATTACACCGCCCAATGAAGCCAGGCTGGTGAACAGCGGATTGGTGCTCAACCGGCCGCCGATCCCCAACGCATAATCGCCGGCAATTCCTTCCGGCATTTTGGCATGATCCCGCAATACATGTTGTTGTCTCATATGTATCTTTCTTTTTGTAGTGACTGATGTTTCCCACCACCCGGCCTGGAACCCAAAACATCCGTTCCTGAAGTCTGATTTGTGGTTGATGGGAAAAATAGCATCACCATTGCCAGCCCCGGCGAATCCCCAAAAATATCGGCGGGGCTAAAAATCAAAATTAGCCCCAATAAATTTCCAATCTCAATTTGCATCCTCGCCAGCCAAAACCGATCTGCTGTCTGCCAACTCCCATCTGCCGCCTTCACCTCTGCTTATGTCTCATTCGCAGACAGTCCTGTCCATTTTGCTGACGGATGGGCGGTTTTCCGGCTTGGCCGCGCGGTTTTTCCTGATGGAAACGCCGCATTTCCAGATGGAAAAGCTCCGCCGGCAGATGGCAATGGCGCTTTTCCAAATGGAAATGCGCCGTCGGCAAATGGAAAAGCTCCATTGCCAGATGGAAAAACTCCGTCGGCAGATGGCGATGGCGTTTTTCCAGATGGAAAAGCTCCACCGCCAAATGGAAAAACTCCTTCGGCAAATGGAAAAGTGACGTTTCCAAATGGAAAAGTGGCTGCGCCATCGCGAAAAACGCCCCTGCCCGGAGCCGCGCCGCCGAAAACAGCCATCGGGACGGGCGCGCTCCCCGTCGCAGAGCGACGCCGGAAATTAGCCAGCTACGAAGTGGCTGGTAACGTATCCGATGAATTTGCCGTCCTGAAAGGACGATGGATTCCGCCGTCCTTTCAGGACGGATTTCGATGGGACGATGAACCAGACACTTCGTGTCTGGCTAATTTCCGGTTGTCCCTGCGGGACGAAGCCGGCGCGACGCCGAAAACGGCCACCGGGACGGGCGCGCTCCCCAGCAAAGTCCCAGCCGTGCGGCCAAAGGCGGTTTGGGGTGGACGAACGGGGCAATGGGTGTTTGAAATTGCGTGCGGGTTTGGTGCGCGATGAAAAAGCGGTGGAGGGCCACCGCAGTCCAAGACGCTGGCGCGTTGAGCGAGGACCACCGAATGCGCGAAGCATCTTGGAGTGCGCCAGTCCTTTGGCGCTTTTGGTGGGCGACGGAATCAAAAAACACAAAGGCGTAAAGACGCCAAGGCGGAGGGAATGGTGGCCGTCTGCCAAGACCTTTGCTCTCTCGTGTATACAATTTCGAGAACCAGCCCCTTTACCTTTTTACCTTTACTGGCCTTGAAGAATGAAAAACCGTTGCGGAAACGTATGGCTCACTACATTCGTGGCCGTCAGATTGAAATTACCGCTGGCGTCCAAGGCGTTGGTCACCACCGGCGTCCAGTTCTGAATCGGCATCGTCGCATTAGTGCTCATCAGCACAACATAAGAATGCCCCATAAGACCTTTGGTTGCGTTGATGGTTAAATTGGTTTCCACTAAATTGAAACTGCTGATACCGGGTAGAATGTTCAGGCTAAAAATGACACCCGACCCATTATTCGAACCACCAGAAAACGTGGTTCCGTAAAGCGTGTTGCCAGCGTAAACCGGAGCACATTCAGGATATCCGCCATCCGCTCCGCCGGCAAAATCATGCAGGGTTGTGAAACCTGACCCGTCTTGATTCAGCATGAAAATGGTTCCGAGCTGATGCGCTCCCCCTTGATAAGTTGTTCCAAAAAGAGCATCGCCACCCAGCGTCAGTCCAGCCATGGGAAACAACCCGTCAGGATTTAGCCCGGAATTACCGACTTTTGCCCCAAAAGCGTGAAGCTGCAGATAAACGGATCCGTTGGTATTAATCGAAAAGAGTGTGCCATTTCCATTGGTGCCTCCGCGCGCAGTTGTGCCAAAGAGCTTCCCGTTGGCGATTGCCAACCCCGCTTGTGGATGGAAGCCATCATAGCCACCGCCAAAATGGTGTAAGGTGGTAAATCCGCTGCCATCGGTATTGACCGAAAAAATTGTGCCGCTTCCATTCGTGCCCCCCGAATATGTGGTTCCATACAAAGTATTGCCGAGGAAACACAAGTTACCACCCTGTGGATATGCCCCGTCAGAGTTCACAGATCCACCCACAAAGGCACTGAATTGGTGCAGCACAGTGTAGCCGGAGCCGTTCGTGTTCATCGCAAACACAGTGCCAAGATTATTCACCCCGCTCTGCATACAGGTGCCGTAGAGGATGTTGCTTATCACCACCAAACCGGCTTCGGGAGTGGAACCATCCATGGCCGTAAAAGTGTGCAACAAACTGTAATTGGTGCTGTCAATTGCCGTTGAAAAAATTATTCCCTCCATGTTTGTGCCGCCTTGGTCGGCCGTGCCATAGAGCGTATTCCCACATAAAGTCACGCTGGATAACGACGGCCCTTCATGATACGCGCAATTGTGGATGACTTTGTAATTCGAACCGTCGACATTAATGGAAAACACCAAGCCATTGCCGGTCGCACCACCTACAGCCGTGGTTCCATACAATGTATTGCTTGATAGCAAAAGACTGGCGAAAGGTATTGAGCCATCCAAACCACCAGAGAACGTGCGGAGAACTCTAAAATCTTGTGCCGGCACCTCCATGCCATTCATGGCCAACACCACCAATGCAAATAGAAGATTGATCTTAACCGATTTCATAAACTTAGCGGGAAAAGCTTTATTAGTTAAATTGCGTCACACAGGAACGTTACGATAACAGAATGTATTATCCAGATAATACATTTCGCGGTGAATCCAAAACCGGTGCCCCCGCGGTTCGACTAAGGTGGATGCGGCAAATGATCTGACTTTGTTAAAAGCCGTTGGAGCGTTCAAGCCTTTGCCCATAACCGTGAGTCGCACGGTGAAACTGGGCGGCAGTTGGAGTTCAAGCTTTAGCTTGTCCGGGCGGTGGGGAACACGCTAAAGCGTGAACTCCAACGGGTTTTCCACTGGCTTCCGATTGTGTTCCGCCCCGCAGTTCAACCGATGGGCTTTTGCCAGTCGGCCAGCACCGAGCGCGTGCCGCAGTCGAGGCATTGGGTCAGGTTGAATTGCGCGCCGCAGTGCGGGCAGGCGGCGTTGGTGGCGAAAGTGTCGAAGGCGTTGCCGCACTGGCCGCAACGCCAGAGCGCGCCGAGCGGCGGCGCGGAGTGGCAGGACGGACAGGCAAAGCCGGGACGACGCGGAATCTTGGCGAGCTTCACCAATGCCTGCGCCTGTTTCAAGCCGCCCCAGCAGTTCATGGCGATGAACACCGACATCAGGATGAGCCAGGTGTCGCCCGCCCAGATGGCGAGTCCAATCAGCCCAAACACGCCGATGAAGCCGATGACGCTCGCGGCCATCAGGCTGTTCGCGCGGCCGAACGGAAACCAGAGCAGCGAGCGCAGGATTTGCCCGCCGTCCAGCGGAAAGATCGGCAGGATGTTGAAGACGAACAGCACCGTGTTGATGAGCGCTACATTCCGCACCAGCAGGTAGGCGTTCGGCATATCCGCCGGCCAGCCGTGGTGCTTCGCGGAATAAAGCAGGCCCAGCAGCAGCGGAAACAGCGCCACGTTCACCAGCGGCCCGGCGGCGATGCTCCAAAGCTGCGCGCCCGGCCGTTGCGGCGGGTTGACATAGGCCACGCCGCCCAGCGGCCACAGCACGATGAAACTCGTCTGCCCGCCCACCGACCGGCAGGCGAGCTGGTGGCCGAATTCATGGGTCAGCACGATGAGGAACAGCGACAAAATTTCCAGCGCGTTCCAGCCGTAGTTGGAATAATCGCGCGGCCGGCTGCTGAAATAAAGGAACGCCAGAAACCACATCCAGTGGAGATACACGTCAATTCCGAACAGGCGGAACAGCTTGATGGAGCCTTTGCGCGTCGGCATCAGAGTGCTCCCTTGATGAGTTTGAGCAGTTCCGCGTGCGACTCGACGGCTTGGAACTGCGGAAATTCTTTTTTCACCTTCTCCGGTGCGTGGATGAGGAAGCCGACGTTCGCCTCGCCGAGCATCGCGGTGTCGTTGTAGGAATCGCCGGCGGAAACAACATGGTAGTTCAGCGACTTGAGCGCGGCGACGGATTTCTGTTTCTGGTTCGGCTGACGAAGTTGGTAGCCGGCGATGCGGTCGTTCTCGACGATGAGCCGGTGGCAGAACAAAGTCGGCCAGTTTAATTGTTTCATCAACGGCTGGGCAAATTGCTCAAACGTGTCGGACAAAATGATGACCTGCACGATTGAACGCAGTTCGTCGAGAAATTCTTTTCCGCCGGGCAGCGGCTTGAGCGTGCCGATGACTTCCTGAATATGCGACAGCTTGATGCTGTGCCGGTCGAGGATGCCGATGCGGTAATTCATCAGCTTGTCGTAGTCGGGTTCGTCGCGCGTGGTGCGGCGCAGTTCCGGGATGCCGGTCTTCTCGGCGACGGCGATCCAGATCTCCGGCGTCAGCACGCCTTCCATGTCCAACGTGACGATTGCTTGTTTCATGCGGCGCGCAGTTTTTCAAAATGCGGCGGAACTGTCCAGCCTCGCGCGGAGCGGGCGTATCCTGGTTTGCAGCCCAGCCGCGTGGAAATTCAAGGCAGGGTGATGCGGTAGAACTTTTGGGAGCTGTCAAGGTTGGTGTCCATGAACTGCCAGACGCCGTTGCTGTCCGCGACATTGGTCAAAACCGGGAGCCATTGGATGGGCGGGGTGAGGTTCGTGGCGGCTTGCAGGATATAGCTGCTGCCCGGAAAGCCCTTAAAATTCACGTTGAGTCTCGGGCTGGGGCCGGTGGCGATGGCAAGAACCGGTTGTATGACCAGGGTGGCGTTGGAACTGACTGTGCCGCCGAAAAGATTGGTCGCCGTCAGCGCGTAAAAGCCAACGTTGCCGGGCTGAAGATTGGTGAGGTTCAAAGTCACATTGGTCGCGTCGGTCAGCGGGTTGTCATTGAACGTCCATTGCAGAAGGATCGGCGCTGAACCGGTTACGATGCAACTGAGGTTCATGGTTCCACCCACGATATTGGTCAGCGAAAACGGTTGCTGCACGACCACGGGAACGTAGCCCACATTCACCAGCGCCACGCTGCTGGTCACGCTGCCGGTGCTGTTGGTCACCACCACATCGTAGGAACCGGCGTCCGTGAGCTGGGCGGAACTGATGGCGTAGCTGCTGGCATTCGCGCCGGGAATGGGCGTGCTGTTCGTGCGCCATTGCCAGTTGAACGGCGCGGTGCCGGCGGCGGTCGCGTTCATGGTGAAATTGCTGCCCACGATAACATTCCCGCCAGCGGGTTGCTGGCTGATGGTCGGCGGATAATAAACCACGCTGACGGTGGCCACGCTGCTGGTGATGCTGCCGATGGAATTGGTGAGCACCACGTCGTAATCAGCGGCGTCGCTGGCCTGGGCGTTCGTCACCGTGTAGCTCGCCGCGGTTGCGCCGGCGATCACGGTTCCGTTGGTGCGCCATTGATAGGCGATGGCGGGATTGCCATTTGCCGTGACGCTCACGGTGAAGTTTGATCCCACGCCGATGGTCTGCCCGACCGGCGGCACTGAAATGGTCGGTGGATAAGCGACCGTCAGCACCGCGCCGGTGCTGGTGATGCTGCCGAGAAAGTTGCTGACCTGACAGGTGTAGGTTGCGGCATTGGTGGTAACCACGCTGGCAAAGTTGAGCGAGGCGCTGGTCTGGCCGGAAATGAACACGCCGTTTTTCTTCCAAAAATAATTAAGCGGCGTGCCGGTGGCGGTGACACTGAAACTGGCGCTTTGACCCTGGGTCACGGACAGGCTGCCGGCTTGGCTGGTGAATGCGGGCGCAATCCCAACCTGCAACAATGCATTGCTGCTCGTGGTGCCACCCACGGCATCGCCGACAAAGACGGAATAATTCCCGGCATCGGAAAATTGGACATTATACAGGCTGTAAGTGGTGTCCGTCGCCCCGGAAATGTTGTTGCCGTTCAAACGCCATTGGAAGCTGGTGGCGGTCGGGTTGCTGACCTGCGCGGAAAAAGTCACATTGGCTCCGACGTTGGTGCTGCGGCTGGCCGGCTGGACAATGAATTCCGGCGGATACAAATTTCCATAAAGCCGTCCCAGATACCCCCATTGGGTGTTGTTGATGGTTGTGAACTGGCCGCCGATCAGAACCTTCCCATCGTTTTGAACGGCGAGTGCCTGCACGGTGTTATTGATGCCGAAATTGGTAAAGGTGGTGTCGCGGCTGCCATCGGGATAAATGCGGGCCACGCGGCTGAGGTTAGCGGAACCGTAACTGGAATTGTAACTGGTAAAATTACCGCCGATCACAATGTTGTTGTCCGGTTGCACGGCCAGGGCATAAACCGGGCCATTGGCTCCTAGAACCGTCGCGGCAGACGAGGAGTTGAAACCATTGTCAATGGAACCATCGGTGTTCAAGCGCGCCACATAATTGCGACCATTATTGTTGACCGACGTAAAATCGCCGCCGATGAGAATCTTGCCGTCGCTCTGGATTTGAATGCAGCGCACATTGGACGATGCGCCCGTCATGCCGTTCTGAAACGTGTTGTCCAGCGAGCCGTCGCCATTCAGCCGGGCGATATGGTAGCGGTTGGCGCCATTGACGGTGGTGAAGTTGCCGCCGATCAGGATTTTACCGTCCGGCTGGATCGCAATCGCATAGACCGGCCCGTTGGGATAGGAACTGAACGAGTTGTCCGTGGTGCCGTCCGCATTCAAGCGGGCATTGTAACTGGGAAAGGTTCCCTGACTGAAAGTGCCGCCGATGATCACCGCGTTGTTGGTCTGCACGGCCACGGCCAGGACGGAATAGTTGATGGCATTCGTGGGCAGAAAACTGCCGTCCAGCGTGCCATTGGAATTCAGGCGGGCCACGTGGGAGCGGCTGGTTCCGCCCACCGAGGTGAAATCGCCGCCAATGACAATGCGGCCATCGCTTTGAATCGTCAGTGCCCAGACCGTGCTATAAACCCCGCTGCCGGTGGCGAAAAAAGTGGCGTCCAGCGAGCCGTCGGAAAGCAGCCGGGCCAGATGATAACGCGAACTCGACGAATTAACTGAATAAAAATTTCCGCCCACGACCAGTTTTCCATCGGTCTGCAGGCCCATGGCATAAACCGCCCCGCCGGAAACCACCGGGGCATACGCTTGATCCCACGCGCCGGGGCCGGCCAGCGTTTTGCCCGCCGTGAGGAGGAGCAGAAAGGTGAAGAGTTTGCACCACGTCAGCGGCAGGCGTCCGGTGGGGAACTGGTCATTTTTGCCCGGTTCCGTTTTTTCCTTCACAATATATTCTTTCATAGCCATGCCACGTTGCCAGTTTTCCTGATGGGGATAATGGGGCGATGCTACGCCCGAAACCGGAAATGAAAAGCCAAAATTCAAAAACTTTCCGGGCGGACGTCAATCCGGTCGTGTGGCGTCCCGGCCAATGGGGCAGGGGTTTTCGTTTTGTGGACGTGAGTCGTTGGAGTTCATGCTTCAGCATGTCCGTTGCTCAAAACAGCCTGAAGGCTGAACTCCAACAGGGCGTCCCGTGCCCGTTCCGGAAACCCGCCCTGCCAAGCCGAGGTCGGGCCCGGATCCGGGCCGCGCGCCATGTTTTGTTCCACCCGCCGCTAGAATACTCTCAGCGTTTCCTGGGCGCGGAGGTCGCGCTCGGAAATACCGGCCTCGATGGTGAACTTGTTCCCCGCGTCCACCTTCCAATTCTTTGTTGTCGCGCTCCAGTAGGCGAACGCCTCGCGCGGCAGCGTGATCTCGACGCGCTGGGTCTGACCGGGATCAAGCATCACCCGGCTGAATCCCTTGAGCTCGCGCAGGGGCCTCGGCTCCGGACAATTCCGCTCGCCCACATAAATCTGGACCACTTCCGCGCCGGCGCGATTCCCGGTGTTCTTCACGTCCACGGCTACCGTCACGTTGGTTCCCGCCGAAACGACTTTCAGGTTGCCAACCCGGAAGGTGGTGTAACTCAATCCGAAACCGAACGGAAACATCGGCTCCTTGCCCGCCTGATCATAGCCACGATAACCGTAAAAAATGCCCTCGGTGTAAGGTTCAACGGGATAGTTTGTGCCGGCGACCTGTTTCCCCGGATAATACGGGAACGCCGGGTTGTCCTCGAAATGCTTGTCGAACGTGGAAGCGAGATGGCCGCTGGGGTTGACGTCCCCGAAGAGCACCTCGCCGATGGCGATGCCGCCTTCCTGTCCGAGATACCAGGCCTGCAGGATGGCCGCCGCGTCTTGATTCCATGCGCTCATTCCCACGCCGGCGCCGCTGTTGTTGATCACGATGACATGCGGATTGAGTGCCGACACCGACTTGATCAGTTGCTGCTGAATTTTCGGAAGCTCGAACGGACGGTCCCGGCCTTCGCTTTCCACATAGCGGTTCAACCCGACGCACGCGATGATGGCGTCGGCGTTTTTGAGGGCGGTGAGATCAGTTAGCGCCACGCGGAGGACGCGTTCGCCGCCGGGCCCAGCGCGCCAGCCAAATCCGCCGCCATCACCGCCGCGGCGTCCCCGGCCAGCGGATGGATTGGCCCGCAAACTCGCCTTGATGAGAATGGGCACGGGTTTGTTCGCCGCGAGGTGCAGGATCGTGCCCGGGGCGACGGTCTGGCCGCCGATGGTGACAATCGCATTGCGGGTGGCGGCGATTTGATAATCCGCAGCCTGCGGCGTCGCCAGAATTCCGCTCCAGGTAAACGTGGCGTCCCGGTTGGTTGGCACCCCAAAGGGCAACTGGCCCGGCTGCCAAGTGACATTGATGTTTGTCTGGACGGAAGGAGCAATTTGAACCGGCGCGTTGCTGCTCGCGACCTCCACGGAGAGGGTCAGGCCCAGCTCGCCGGTGGCCGAAGTGCGCGCGAAAGCCAGCGGGGCCAGCGCCTCTGCCTCGGAAGGTTCCGGCGTGGAAATGTGCCTGACTTTGACGCCGCGGCCGGCCGCTTTGGTGATGCCATCGAGATACCGCGCTTCCGGAATCCGGCTGGTGAACGGGTTGACCTCACCGCTCCCGCCGCCGCCGATGTTGGCCGGCACGACGCCGTCCGGCGCCGAAGCATTCGGGCCGACCACCACAATCGTCTTCACCTTCGCGCGGTCGAGCGGGAGGGTGTGGTGGTCATTTTTCAAAAGCACAATGGCCTCCTCCGCGATGGCCAGCGCGGTCTTGGCCGAGGCCGGTGAATCCAGGGACAGATCATGGTTCACGGGCTGCCAGCCCGCGTCCAGCCAGCCTTGCGCAAAGAAGGTGCGAAGGATGCGGTGCACCGCGTTATCCACGTTCGTCACCGAAACCGTGCCGTTGGTGATGGCCACCTGAATTTTTTTCAGGTTGAGGTTCTCGCCGCTGGGCATCTCCAGATCCAGGCCGCGCGCCACATCGGTGGTGGCGTGCGAAGCGCCCCAATCGGACATCACCAGGCCCTTGAATCCCCACTCCTGTTTCAGCACCCGGTTGAGGAGCCAGTCGTTGGCGCTGGCATAAACATCGTTGAGCCGGTTGTAGGAACACATCACCGCCACCACGCCGCCTTCCGTCACGGCCTTGCGAAAGGCCGGCAGATAAATTTCGTGCAAGGTCCGTTCATCCACTTGGGCGTCCACCGTGTCGCGGTTCACCTCCTGATTGTTGGCCGCAAAATGTTTGATCGTGGGAATGGAACCCATGGCGCTGCACGCCTTCACCCAGTTCGCCGCCATGATCGAAGCCAGAAACGGGTCTTCGCCAAAATACTCGAAATTCCGGCCATTGACCGGCACCCGGCAGATGTTGACACCCGGTCCAAGCTGGAAACAGGTTCCGCGCGCGTGGTCTTCCAGCCCCATCGCCGTGCCATAGGCCGTGGCCATGTCGGCATCCCACGTCGCCGCCAGCGCCGCGCCGGCGGGAAACGCGCACGCCTGCGGGGTCACGCCCGGGGGCGGGTTGCGCACGCCGTTGGGGCCGTCGGACATGAAGAAACTAGGGATGCCCAGGCGCGGAAGCTCGCGGGTGCTGAAACCATCCGGTCCGCCCGCGAGCAGGGCGACCTTCTCGGCGAAGGTCATCTCGGCGGCAAGTTGATCCGCCCGCTCGTCCGGCGTGCCTTGGATGTCCTGCGCCTTGACCACTGGCGCCCCGGCGTCCGCGCCGGTCTGGGACTGACTGCGCGCTGTTCCCAAGCAGATGAGCAGTGCAGACAATACGACACAAAATTTGGGGTTCATGAAAGCCGCGAGTTTCTGCCAACGCCCCGCACCGCACAACTCCAAAAATGCGCAAAGAATTTTAACTGCCGATAAACCTTGATGGACACCAATTCAAACGGCCGGCCGAGCTTCGATGCGCGGACTTGAGCTGTTTGGGATTTGAGTCATGCCTGCTGAAGTTTTGAAACAGATGCCGAAGCCAATCTCAAAGCAAAAAGGCACCCTGAATGAACAGAGTGCCTTTGAGTGAAATCCGAAATTATTTCTTCACACCGAGGATGGCGTCCTTGGCGGCTTTGGCGACGCGGAACTTCACGACTTTCTTCGCCTTGATCTGGATCGTTTCACCGGTGGCGGGATTGCGGCCGACGCGGGCTTTGCGATTAACCAGCACGAGCTTGCCGAGGCCGGGAATGGTGAACGAGTCCTTGGCATGTTTGTAAGCGAGTGAGGCGAGTTGTTCCAGGATCTCGCCGGCTTGCTTTTTGGTGAGGCTGTTTTTGTCTGCGATGGCAGATACGATTTGTGATTTGGTCAGAGCTTTGGCCATGATTTTGTTGTGTTATTTGTATGAATGTTTACCGCAGGCCCATTAAAGCTGGTTCAAATCCATTCACCAAGATAAAACTGCTGGTTTTATTGAGGGGGTTGCGCTTCCACTTCACAACCTGAATTTCATCCCATGTGACCAGCCAGACATTTTCAGGAAACTTGCCGCCAACTGGTTATTTCACCGTGAACGCAAAGATGTTGGTTCGTCCTTCTGCCTGAACCGCTACGACAACGGATTTGCCCATTGAATCATAATACCATTTCTGGAATGCGGTGAAGCCGCTCGCCTCAGCCGTTTCTTCGTGGGTCTTGTCTTGGCCATGGCTGATCTTTATCAGCTTGATCGGCGGGGCCGAAGAGTTGGTGGTCGCCAGTTGCTCCCAGGTCGCCGGCTCTCCGGAAATTTTGAGTCGGATGAAATCCTGCGTGGGAATGGCGAAGCTCATGTTCTGTGCGTCTGACTTCGTCCACGAGGCAATGCCAATCACCTCCCCACGCTGGTTGAAGATCGGGCTCCCGCTGTTTCCCGGCGAAAGCGGGCAGGAAAGTTGATACTCGCGAAATCCGTCCACGGTCTGAATCTGGCTGATCAAGCCATCACTGATGCTAAAGGCATAGCCCTTGGGTGTGCCGACAACATAAATTCGAGCGGCCACGGCTTGCAGGTCCCGGCATAAGGCCGCCTGCCCATGGGGTCGCGGTCTTTCCAGCTTCAGCAACGCCAGGTCGCGCAACGCATCCTGATGAATGCACCCGATCACTTTCACGCGTTGGCCGTCAGCGAAGACCGCCCAAACCGTTCGGGCGTTCGCGACGACATGCCAGGCGGTCACCGCAACATCGTCTGCCCTGGCGAGCACGGCGCTGCCGACAAGCTTTTCGCCGCTTTGACTCTCCACCTCCAATGTCATCACTGACGGCAGAACTGTTTGATAGAGCTTTTCAGGCGTCAACGCCGCCGGCAATTTCGTTGGGTTGGCCGCGAAAGCCAAAAAAATTCCCCAGCCAAGTGCGAGATGATATTTCACGTGGATCAAATTTTTACGACCATGATTCGTTCAACGAAAACCCGGCGCAGTTCCGCACAGATGTGCTCCACCACGGCTAGGAAACGGGGCGTGGGTTCTCTGCCGGCAAAGAAATCCACCACAATATCCCCGGCACAGAACCGTGCGCCCACCGCAAACCCACCCTGCGGGCTTTCAGCATAACAGCGGATGGTGCCGCGCACACCCGAGGTGCCGGTGGTTTCCAACATGGCAAAGCGCTCGGCGGTGGCGATCAGAATCTGCTCCACTCGCGCTTGGTCCATTGCATTTTCGGCCCCCTGGATCCGGAGCTGGCTGATGGGCGCTGGTCCCGTGAGGCTGATCTCTGGAATCTCCGCTGGGGAGGTTCTGCCGAGGTTTACGGCAGCGTGAATGGTTGCGGCTTCGTATTCCGGGAAAGCTACCGGAATATTGAATTTGGAAAGCGCTTGCACGGACCACATTCCATCTTGTCCCGGGTGGCTGCGACTAGGAAATTCCTTGCGGCCAGAGTTTGGCCGCTGAAATCCTTGAACATATCGGACCAAACCGCTGCCGATATTTCAGAACCCGTGTCCCCAACACTGGTGACATGCACAAAATCCAGGATTTGGTATCTTAAAGTCGTTGGGAGTAGTGACCCAACTGAAAAACATAGTGTGTTGAATGAGCCCGGAGTAGTGTCCGGGCTCTTTTCATTTTCAGAACCACCGATTCATCATCAAGGCAGGCGGGTTGCGGCGGCCTTCAAGGTCCAGACGCAATGGTCGGTCAAGGGCACGCCATTCTTTTCGGCGCGGGCTTCGACGGCATTTTCACCGGGTTGGAGCCGGACGCTTTTCCAGATGAACACGGCGTTGCCGTCGTTGGTGCGGACGCCCTGGGACGCGCCGTTGAGGAGGAGTTCGGCGGTGGCGGCGTTGGAATAAATCTTCACGTCGGTCACGGCGTTGGTGCGGTCGGTGAAGCGGTGGCTGGTGACATGGACCATCGGCTCGCTGTTCCAGTTGGCCTTGTAAAAATAGAATGCGTCCTTCCGGGTCTGGCGGTCGTAGGACACGAGGCCCTTGTCGTTGCGTCCCGGAACGCCGCCTTCATGGCGCGTGCTGACGCCGAAGTCGAACATGCACCAGACCATCGTGCCCCAGACGAACGGGCGCGTTTTCATGACCGCCCAGGCGGATTCATGGACGATGGCCTGCCATTCCTCGGGATGCCATTGGCCGGCGGTGGCGGGCTGTTTGGGATTCTCCTCGTGCTGGGTCACGTTCGCGCCCGCGCCGTATTCGCTGATGCAGATGCCGCCGGATTTGCTGTCATTGCGGCGCGCGTCGAGCGACTCGCCGAAATCATCCTTGGTGCCCCAGCCGGAATACCAGCCGGGATAAATGTTCCAGCCGAGGAGGTCGGGAATCTTGTTCATCTGCGGCAGGGTGCTGACACAGGTGGCGCCGATGGTCGGGCGCGTGGGATCCTCGCCGTTGGCGATGATCTTCAAATCCTGAAGTTCGCGGTGGGGATCCTCGGTGGGGCCGTTGCCGACCTCGTTGAACAGGCTCCAGGCGAAAATGGAGGGATGGTTGATGTTCTGGCGGATGAGGTCGCGGAGTTGCCCGGTGCTGGTGATCTCAAAGGCGGGATTGTCGCGGATGATGTTGACCTGCGGGATTTCCGCCCAGACGAGGATGCCCGCCCGGTCGCACTGGCTGTAAAAATAATCGCTGTGCTGGTAATGCGCGCAGCGGACGACGGTCGCGCCGATTTCCTTGAGGAGCGCAATATCCTCGTCCAGGTCCGCCTCGGAAACCGCCCAGCCCTTGTTGAAGCGGTCCTGGTGCCGGTCCACGCCGTGCAGATGATACGGCTGGCCGTTCAGGAAAAATCCGTTGGTCGGGTCAACCGAATAATAGCGCAGGCCGATCGGCTGGGCGACGGAGTCAAGCACCTCATCCGCCGCGCGCAGTTCCACGACCGCCTGATAAAGATATGGGTCCTGGCGGCCGTTCCACAGATGCGGCTGCGGCACGGTGACGCGCAGGAAATAGGGCGCGGTGTCGCCGTGGGCGAGCGTGATGTTCTGCTCCGCGCCGGCGATGCGGTTGCCCTCGGCGTCAAACACCGTGGCCGTCAGCGTGCGCGCCTGGCTCCGCCGGTCGGCGTTGGAGATTTGCGCCGTCACCTCGAGAACCGCCTGCGTCTGCGAGACGCTCGTTTGCAGCCAGGCGACTCCCGGCGAACCGTGATCCAGCGGCGTGAAATCTTCCGTGCCGGTCACGATCAGATGCACCGGGCGATACAATCCTCCGTAGATGGAAAAATCGCCGGCCAGCGGGGCGAGGTCGGGAAATTTTGTGTTGTCCACGCGCACGGCGAGCACGTTCGTGCCGCCCGGCGACAATTGCTTCGTGATCTCAAAACAAAACGCGCCGAAGCCGCCACGATGTTCGCCCAGCGGCTGGCCATTCAGATAGGCATCCGCCACCAAGCTCGCGGCCTCGAACTTTAGAAAATATCTCCGGCCGGATTCCGGCGCGAGGTCCAACTCGCGCCGATACCAGCCCGGCCCGCGATAAT
This sequence comes from Limisphaerales bacterium, assembly GCA_003151855.1. Taxonomy (GTDB): domain Bacteria; phylum Verrucomicrobiota; class Verrucomicrobiia; order Limisphaerales; family UBA11358; genus UBA11358. The sequence goes on from PLYV01000087.1 coordinate 21,827, forward strand.
AATCCTTCCCCGCCTGCGCCTGTTCCCAGCCCCAGTTGTGCGGGAGGGAAACGGCCAGCCAGCCGGCGTCGTTGAAATCCGCCGCCGCCGCATTCGTGCTGTCGCCCTGGTGAAAGCGCCAGCCGGCGTCAAGCCGCGTGTCGGCGCGCGGCGCGGCGCGCAGCGGCAGGCTGGCCGCCAGCAAAAAAGCCAGCAGCACGGATGAATGAATCGGAGGTTTCATTTTGGTTTTGGCTCGGTAGAAATGATGGCTTGGCCGCCTAGACGATTTTGCAAGGAATCACCGCGTCCTCATCGAAGGAATAAACCGCGCACAGCCGATGATAGCCGTCCGCGATCAAGACTTTGCGCTGCGCCTCATCCCGGACGAGCAGGAGCGGGGACAATTTCTGGCCCGCCGCAATGCATTTCAGATCCTTGCGCACGTGGGAATTGTCGCGGCCGAGCAGGGGCAGGGCCGAGGCCCGGAAAATATCCTTGGACTTGAAATCCGTCAGCGCCGCCCGCTTCAGTTTCTGGACGAGCGCCCGAGCGGTTTTTGGGGGATAGAGCAGGTTCAAGTAGGAGCCGGCGGCCGGATAATCGTGTTCATCCGGCTCGGCCAGCCATTGGATGGCGAATGGTTTGCTCATGCTGACCCTCACCATACCGGCAAACGGGCCGCACTCAACCGGAAAACTGCCCGGCGTGGCGACAGGCGTCCGCGCCGGCGGGGGGAGAACACCCCATTGTGGGTTGCATGATTAAACTATAGTGTCTGCTCAGTGTCAGTCTTCATTGGGGGACTGGAGTAGTGTCCGGTTCTCCCTTTTAATTGATTTAGCCTGCCAGCCACCATACCGGCAATCGGGCCGCACTCAACCGGAAAAGCCGTCTGCATGTCCCTCGCCCATCGGCTGGGAGAGGGTGGCCGCAGGCAATGGGCCCGACCAGAAGGTCTGAGGGAATGATTGGTTCACGCTCGCCCTCATCCTAGCCTTCTCCCCCAAGAGAAGGAAACCGCACCGTCACGTCATATCAGGGATTGGGCAGCACACGGTAAAAGCCCGTGGCGTTGGTGGCCTGACCGTCTTGGATGAACATGGAATTTCCGCCCAGGTTTGATATGACCAGCAACGGATTCCAATTGGTCGTGGCCAGACCGCCGATGCTTTGAACCGTGTAGCTGTGCCCGTTGGCGCCATAGACGTTAAACATGAATTGGTTTCCATAATTCTTTTGGGGCTGTCCGATTTGGGGCTGGTCCGCCGGAAAGACCACCAGCTTTAATCCAGCGTAGGACGGAGGCACCGCCACCGGCACCGTGCCGGCTTCGTAGTAATTCTGATCTTCCAGGCTGTGATTGCCGCAGCAGTTGGCGTTGAAATTCCAGGTTCCCGGGGCGGCATAGACGGTGAAGTTGCCGTTGGTGTCCGTGTCCACAAAACCGGTGACATAATTCAAACCGCCGATCATCGCCGTTCCGCCCACGCCCACGCCCACCAACGGCTGATTGGTATTGTTCACCAGCGTGCCGGACACCGTGCAGGAAGTCGGCAGCCCGACAAAGTTCTGCGCGCAGGTCGGCTGGTTCGTAAAGACGACATTGTCCGCATAGTTAAAGATGAATCCCGTGAACAGGTTCCACTGGCCATTGGGACTGGGAGAGCAAAACCAGGTCGTCCCCAGCGGCAGGGCATTGGAGTTCAGCAAGGTGGCCACGGTGTAATCGCCGTGGCTGTCGGTGTAGCCCTTGCCCGCGTAAATCTGGCCGTCGTCGTTGGCCTCGATGCAGACATTGGGAACCGGCTGGTTGCTGATGGTGAGCCGGCCGTAAAAAAGGTTGGTTCCCCGGTAAAGACCGAAGCTGGCGTTGGTGACATTGCCGGCGGAAGCGTTGGTCACCACGGAGTTGTTCTGCAACGAGAGATAGGCGCGGCGGGACAGGCGTTCGGGCGGCGGGCGGACTTTCCAGTTGCCGCTGGCGGTCACGCCCAAGGAGTAATAACCGTTGGTGTCGGTGAAGGCGATTTCAAAGAGGCTTCCCGATTGTCCCTGCAAGAAGACGCCGCCAATCCCATTGGTGTTGGCAAAGTCATAGACCGTGCCGCCGATGGTGGCCGTGGTATTGGTCAGGAATAAATTGTTCGTCGCCGCCAGGCCGTTCGTCAGATTGATGACCGGCGACCGGCTGGTATCGGCGTAGAATCCGGGAAAGACCGGCAACAAAACGTAAGTTCCGGGCGGCAAGGCCAGGACATACCGGCCGGCAGCATCGGCCACGACACCGCCCACGTAATTTTGGTTGGTGGCGGTCAGGGCGGCCACCATCGCGTTGGCAAAGGGAGCGACACCGTTGCTGTAAATCACCCCGCTGACGGACTGCCCCAAGCTGGCGTTGGTGACGGTTAAGGTGGCGGTCGCCGTTGTGCCCGGCACGTGGTAAATTTTCTGTCCCACCAGGTTTTCCAGCGGCAGGGCGAAACTCAAGGTGGCCGTGATGGCATCGGTGGCCGGATTGCTGTCGTAGGGAAGGTTCAGGTTGGTGATGCCACCCACGATGGTCACGCCGCTTTCCTTCAGATTGAAGACGTCCATCAGGGGTTCGCCATTGTCCACTGTCCCGTTGCCATTCAAGTCCAAAAAAGTCTGCACCTTGATTTGTTGGAAATTGGTCAGGCCGGTGATGTTCAAGGTGACCACCCCTGAATAGGTGTTGCTGGTGACGGCGGGGGTCACGGACAGGGCAATGGTGGCTTGGCTTTCCAAGGGCCAGGAGAGGAACGCCAATAGCCATGCAAATTTGATGGCCAGATTCGTTCCAATAATTTTTTGCATGAGTTGATTCTACCTATCCTTGCTTGGTAAACCACGGATAACTCGAGGTATTTCACCGTTCACCGACTTTCGCTGTTTTTGCCTTGGGGACTCACGCCCGCGCCCAGGCGGGCAGGGGGGCGTGGAACTCCACCGGCTCCCCGCTCGCCGGATGCAGAAATTTGGTGTGTGAGGCGTGGAGGCACAGCGGCGGATCGCCCACGGCCAGCGTCTGCGTGCGGCCAAGCTGCCGGCCGGGCAGATACGTGGCATCGCCGCACACGGGCAATCCCAGATGCCAGAGATGCACGCGGATCTGGTTCGTGCGGCCGGTCAGCGGTCGCGCTTCGAGCAGGCTGGTGCCGTTGGACAGGCGCTGGAGCAAACGGAATTCCGTGCGCGCGGAAAGGCCGTTCTCCAAATCAATGGTGCGTGAACAGTGTTCGCCGGCGGCGGCGCGGATGGGTGCGTCGCAATAAAACTTTTCTCCCGGCAATTCGCCGGACACCCGCGCCAGATAAATTTTTTCCACGCTGCCTTGCGCGAACTGCGCTTGAAGCTTGCCGGCAAATTCCCGCGTGCGCGCGACCAGCACCAGGCCGGTGGTGTTGGCGTCCAGCCGGTGCGCGGGATGCGGCGTTTGCGGCTGATAGGCCGCGTTCAAAATATGCTGGAGCGTGTTGAGATAAAATCTTCCGCCGGCGTGCATGGGCAGCGGGGCGGGCTTGTTCACCACGATCAGCGCCGCGTCCTCGTGCAAAATTTCCACCGCGCCGTTCACGTCCGGCTCAGTCACGCTGGGGAACAGATGCCGGTAACGCTGGCCGGCGCGGACGATCTGCGTGGCCGCCACCGGCGCCTGTTCCCAGTTCACAATCCGGTGGCGGGCGAATTCCGCCGGCCACTCGGACGCCGGCACATTGCCGACCATGCGCTCCAGCGCCGCGAGCAAGGTCAGGCCGTCGCATTCGCCGGGAATGTTGAGCGGGCGGAAATGATCGCGCGGCCGGCCCCCCGGCAACGGCGTGACCGCGCGCCGGAGGGCGGCGTGCCGCCGCGCCAGATCAGATTCGGTTGCCGGGTTCGAAAGCATGAAACGCCCAACCTTACTTGGCCGGCCGCGCCGGAAGCAAAAGATTTGTGGGATTATTGCCGGCAGTGTCAGAATGAGTTGACGGGTTTTTCTCCCGCTGCTTCCCGTTGGGCGGGGAGAGGGAGTCGAAGCCGCCGCCCTTTTCAAAACTTGTCCAAGGCATGATCCCGGTGGAAGCGGCGTTCGCCGTGTTAAAAACTTGCCTTTGCCAGCCGCTTTGTGAAAAAATTCACGAAGTATTTTATGGCACACGCTAAACTGCACATACCGGGGCCGGTCGAGGTCAGTGAAAAAACCTTCAAGGCTTTTTGCTCGCCGATGATTGGCCATCGCGGCCAGGGGTTCAAGGACCTCTACGCCAAAATCCAGCCGCAACTGCAAACGCTGCTGTCCACCAAGCAACTGGTCTATTTGAGCACGTCTTCCGCGTGGGGCGTCATGGAAGGTTCCCTCCGCAATCTTGTCCAGAAAAAGGTGCTGAACTGCATGTGCGGCGCGTTTTCGGACAAGTGGTTCGATGTTTCCAAGAAATGCGGCAAGCAGGCTGACGCGCTGCAAGTGGAATGGGGTTCCCCGATCCGCGCCGAGGCGATTGACAAGAAGCTCGCCACGGGCGAATTCGACGCGGTGACGCTCATCCATAATGAAACGTCCACCGGCGTCATGTCGCCGCTGGCGGAGATCGCCGCGCTCAAGAAAAAATATCCGGACGTGATGTTCATCGTGGACGCGGTCAGCTCGATGACGGCCGTGCCGCTGAAGTTCGACGAGCTGGGCATTGACGTGCTGCTCGCCGGCACGCAGAAGGCGTTCGCCTTGCCGCCCGGTCTCGCGGTGTTCGTGGCGTCACCGGCCGCGCTCGCGAAGGCGGCGACGGCGAAGGACCGGGGTTATTACTTCGACTTCGTGGAGTTCCAGAAGAACGCCGAGCAGAGCATGACGCCGAGCACGCCGAGCATCGGCCACATCTATGCGCTGTCGTCCAAGCTGGACGATTTCTTCGCGGAAGGTCTGGAGAACCGTTATGCGCGCCATGCGAAGACGAACCAGATGACGCGCGACTGGGCGGCGAAGCATGGCTTCGATCTGTTCCCGGAAAAAGGTTTCGAGTCCATCACGCTCACCTGCATCAGCAACGGTGCGCGGCCCGGCGGCCGCACGGTGGACGTGGCGAAGCTGCAGAAGCTCGTCAAGGACCAGGGTTTCCTGATTGACGGCGGCTACGGAAAGATCAAAGGCACCACGTTCCGTCTCTCGAACATGGGCGACGAGACCGAGGCCACGATGAACCAGCTCTACGCCGCGCTCGACAAGGCGATGGCGACGCTCTGATTTTGGTTTGGGTTTGTTGGCCGGCAATCCGTGTTGGGCGGGTTGCCGGTTTTTCTTTTCGCCGACCACGCTGCGCACAAAACTAAACCATGCAAACTGACACCGGCTACCAGCTCGTCCGCCTGAACAATGGCATCTGTTCCGTGCGTTCGCTCGCAGATGGCGAGACGTTTCATCCGGTCGTCGGGCCGGTCGCGGAGGCGGAGGCGCTTTACGTCAACCAACTCCGGCTGCGCGAGCGGCTCCAAAATCAGGTCGGCGAATTTGTGATCTGGGATGTCGGCCTGGGCGCGGCGGCCAACGCGCTCACCGGCCTGCGCGCCACACGGGACCTGGCGTGCCAGATTCGCCTCATCAGTTTTGATCACACGCTGGAGCCGCTGGCATTCGCGCTCCAGCACGCCGCCGACCTCGGCTACTTCGGCGGCTACGAACATCATGTGCAAAATTTCCTACGCGATCATCGCGTGACCTTTCACGACGGAGCGCAAGCGGTGAACTGGGAATTTCACCACGGCGATTTTCCGGCTTGGCTGGAAAGTGGGAGTTCACGCTTTAGCGTGCCAGGAACGGACAAGCTGAAGCTTGAACTCCAACCCGCGCCACACGCCATCTTCTTCGATGCCTATTCCCCGGCCAGAAATCCCGCGATGTGGACGCTGCCGTTGTTCACGAACCTGTTTCAACGGCTTGATCCGCAGCGGCCGTGCGCGCTGACGACGTATTCGCGCAGCACGATTCTGCGCGTGACGTTGCTCCTCGCCGGATTTTATGTCGGCGTCGGCCACGCGACCGGTGAGAAGGAAGAAACCACCATGGCCGCGAACAATTTGGATTTGATTACCGAGCCGCTCAACGCCCGCTGGCTGGAACGCGCGGCGCGTTCGGACAGCGCAGAACCGCTGCATGAACCGGTTTACCGCCGGCAAAAGCTTTCACCTGAAACCTGGGAGCGGCTGCGTGCGCATCCGCAGTTTCGTGGCAATTGACGTTTGACATCCGCCGGCACCTTTCCTAGAGTCGCGCCTGAACTTCGTCGCTGGCATCAATCGCGGAATTTAACAGGGGCAGGCTACCAGTCCGCGTGAATTCTGCCACCGTCTGGCCGCCTGCCAAGCGCGCCACGAAGATCACGCTTGTCCTCCGGCAAATCCTGGCGAACCAAGGCTGGAAGCACGGCGGCCTGAACGATTGATTCGTCGCGCCACCGCCAAACCTGTAGGACCTCATGGTTTGGCTTTTCCCCCGCTACCGGTGCGTTATCCTGACCGCGTGCCGACTGACATCAAATCCCTGACCCGCGAGGAGCTCGAAGCCCAGTTCAAAGCTTGGAGCGAACCCGTCTATCGCGTGAAACAACTCATGGACTGGCTCTATGTCCAGCGCGTGACGGATTGGGACGCGATGAGCAACCTCGCCAAGCCGCTGCGCGAAAAGCTGCGCGAAAACTTTTCGCTCGGCACGCTCAAGCTCGTCCGGCAACAGGGCAGCCGCGACACCACGCGGAAATTTCTCTGGCAGCTCGCCGACGGGGCGTTCATCGAAAGTGTTTTGATTCCCGCCAACCCGTCGCTTTACGGCGAAGTCAGCGACCGCCACACGCTGTGCATCTCCACGCAGGTCGGCTGCGCGTATGGTTGCAAGTTCTGTGCGAGCGGTCTCGACGGCTGGAAGCGCAACCTGCTGCCGCACGAAATCATCGAGCAGGTGATGAGCGTGGAACGCCACTGCGCCGCCGAGGAAGCCGCGAACGGTGGCAAGACGGCCACGAGTTTTCCCGGCACCCGCATCGTGGACAACATTGTGGTCATGGGCATGGGCGAGCCGATGGCGAACTACGACAACCTGCTCAAGGCGCTGCGCCTGCTCAATTCGCCGTGGGGCGGACGCATTGGCGCGCGCAAGATCACCGTTTCCACGAGCGGCCTCGCGCCGCAGATCCGGAAGTTTGCGGATGAGCCGGAACAATTTTCCCTCGCCATCTCACTGCACGGCGCGACGGATGCCGTGCGCGGCAAGATCATGCCGGTGAACAAAAAATATCCGCTGGCCGAACTCACGTCGGCGCTGGAGTATTACCGGGACCAGCGCGGCCGCTTCATCACGTTTGAATACATCCTCATCGCCGGCGTCAACGATTCGCTGGAGCAGGCACGTCCGCTTGGCGCTCTCGCGCGGCGGCTCAACGCGAAGGTGAACCTGATTCCCTACAACACCGTGGAGGATCTGCCGTGGACGCGGCCCGATGAGGAAACCTGCGAACAGTTCCTGCGCGCGCTCAAGGCGCAGAAAGTCGTCTGCACGCTGCGCCGTGAAAAAGGCCACGACATTGACGCCGCCTGCGGACAATTGCGCTTGAAGACGGAGCGCGAATTGGCAGAATCCAAATAACCCATGAAAATCCAACGCCGTGAGTTTTTGAAGAAAACCGCGCTCGCCACCGGCTGCGTTCTGGCCGGCGCGCAACTCGGCGCAATGGAAAGCGCGGCCCCGAAAACGTTTAATCCTTACGAACTGGTGTCGCTGGGCAAATCGGGCTTGAAATTTTCCCGCGTCTGCATGGGCACCGGCAGCAACGGCGGCGGCCGCCAGTCCAACCAGACCCGCAAGGGCCGCACCGCCTTCCAGAAACTCCTGCGCGACGCCTACGAGCGCGGCGTGCGGACTTACGACCTCGCTGATCTTTACGGTTCGCACACCTATCTGCCGCCGGCGCTGGACGGGATTCCGCGCGAGAAATACAATCTCATCAGCAAAATCTGGTGGATGGGCGGCAGCCTGCCCGAACCGGAACGGCCCGCCGCCGACATCGTCGTGGCGCGCTTTCTGAAGGAGCTGAAGACGGATTACATTGACCTGCTGTTGCTGCATTGCGTCATGGATGCCAACTGGCCGCAGCAGCTGCGTTCGCAGATGGAGGCTATGAGCAAGCTCAAGGCGCAGGGCAAAATCCGCGCGCTCGGCGTCTCGTGTCATTCCATCGAAGCGCTCGAAGTCGCCGCGACGGAACCGTGGGTGGAATCCGTCCACGCCCGCATCAATCCCTACGGCATGAGCATGGACGGTCCGCCGGACACCGTCGTGCCGGTCTTGAAAAAACTCCACGCCGCCGGCAAGGGCGTCATCGGCATGAAGCTCATCGGCGAAGGCCGCCTGCGCAACGATGACGCGCGCCGCGATGAATCCGTGAAGTTCGCGCTCAACCTCGGCTGCGTGGACGTGCTGGATGTCGGCTTCGAGAAGATCGAGGAAGTGGACGACTTCGCCGCCCGCGTCCGCAAGGTTGCCATTCCCGCCTGATTAAAATCTGTGTTTCATCTGGGTTTCATCTGTGGCTAAAATAGTCGCGTGATTGCTTTGCTTGATTACGGTTCCGGCAACCTCCGCAGCGTCCACAAATCGCTGCTCAAGGTCGGCGCGGACGTGCGCCTCGTCCAGCGCCCCGATGAGATCGGCGACGCGCGCGGCCTTGTGCTGCCCGGCGTCGGCGCGTTCGACGACTGCATCGCCGCGCTCCGCAAACAGGAACTGCTCGAGGCCGCGAAGGATTTCATCAAGACCGGCAAACCGTTTCTCGGCATCTGCGTCGGCTATCAGGCGCTGTTCGAGAAGAGCGAGGAATTTAATTCCTGCGCCGCCGGCTTTGGCGTGTTTCAGGGCAAGGTCGTTCGCTTCACCGCCAAGCCCGGACACAAGATTCCGCAAATCGGCTGGAACCAGCTTGAGATTGTGAAGACGGATTGTCCGCTCTATCGCGGCATCGCGAGTGGCAGCTATGTTTATTTCGTGCACAGCTTTTATCCGCAGCCGGTGGATGCCAGCATCGTCGCCACGCGCACGGATTACGGCGACAACTTCGCCTCGTCCGTCTGGCGCGACAATGTTTTTGCCACGCAATTCCACCCGGAGAAAAGTCAGAAAGTTGGCCTGCAACTGCTGAAAAACTTTGTCGAGCTGACGTAGCTAATTCGGTTTTGTAGCGGCGCTCTGTGAGCGCCGTGCCGAAGAACAAATAAAGACGGCGGTCACAGACCGCCGCTACAAAACCAGAACTTCGTGGCACTGACGAACACCTAGCCCTTTTTATTTGGCGGGAAACTTCTTCAGGCCGACCTCGTGGGCGATGTCGTCGAACTCCTCCTTGCTGACGGTTTCGAGCCGCTTGCCGCGCGCCTTGAGCTTTTCGTTGATCTTGATGGTCTTCTCGGTCATGACCTCGTGGGTCTCCTGCGTGCCGCCGACGAGGAGGAAATTGTCGCCCTTGGTGATGCGCTTGTGGCCGTCGGAATCCAGCCCGACACCAAGCAGCGCAGCCTTGCGTTTAGGTTTTTTAGCATTCGCCATTTGATTCAGGCTAAAGCGCGTGTGCGAGACGGTCAAGCTGCTGGCTATTTTTTAGTCTGTTGTCGGTGTCCGTTTTGAGCGCGTCAACTTGTGCCAGAAGTTCGTTTGCCTGCATGGCTCGTTCGTAACAAATCTCAAATGTGGAGGCAAACTATCCGTTCAATTACTCATGCAAACCGGCGCCGGCAGTCTCAGCCCGCTTTGAAGGCATTGAATTTTACCATTAACGGCATGGCTGTTTCGTTCACTCCACCGCCGGCAAAATCCCAACCGGAGCACCTTTCAAGTCAAAGGCGGTAAATTATTCATAACTCATTGAAAATAAGTCGGCTTGGCAGAAATTTAGCGTTTCATGGCAGAATTTTAGCTCCACTTGGCTGGATTTTACGACCTCACGGCAGAACTTTACGTCTTCATGGCTGAAATTTACGACCACTTGGCAAGATTTTATGGTCTCATGGCAGCTTCTTACGACCTCATGGCAAGATTTTACGTCTTCATGGCAGGGTTTTATCACTCCATGGCAGGGTTTTCCGGTTCCATGGCAGAATTTTATCGCCGCCCGGCTGGCGGACGGCGTTCTCCGGCAGAATTTTTTCGGCTGGGCGCTAAATGTCAGTCGCGTGGATTGAACTTTGATTCCTTCGCGAGCTGCTCCCACAATTTTTTCTGCGCGTCGGTGAGCTTGTCCGGCACGACGATTTTGACGGTGATGTGCAGGTCGCCGGTCTTGCCGAGGCCGTGGCCGCGCACGCGGAACTTCTGCCCGCTCGCGGTGCCGGCGGGAATCTTGATGTTCACCTTGCCGGCGAGCGTGGGCACGGCGATCTCCGCGCCGAGCGCGGCTTCCCACGGCGCGAGTTCCAGTTCGTGGATGAGATTGTGTCCGTCCACCTCGAAGTCGGGATGCTTCGCCAAGCGGATGCGGAGATAGAGGTCGCCGCCATGCTCGCCGCGCCCGGCGATGCGCAATTTCTGCCCCTCGGTGATGCCGGCGGGAATCTTGACCTGATGCGAGTCGGTGCGGTTCTCGCGCCGCACGGTGACGGTGCGGACGGAGCCGCGCTTGGCCTCTTCGAGCGTGACGAGAATATCGCCCTCGATGTCGCGGCTTTCTTCGGCAACCGGTTCTTCGGTAAAACCGCCTTGCCCACCAAAGCCATTGCCGCGCCGCTGTCCGCCGAACATTTGTTCAAAGAAATCGCTGAAGCCGGTGCCGCCGAAATGCGTCGAAAAATCTTCGCGGCTCATCGGGCGTCCGCGAAAACCCTGGCCACCGCCGCCGAAACCGCCCGCGCCGGGCGGCGGACGGAACTCCGCGCCTGACTTCCAGTTCGCGCCCAACTCGTCGTATTTCTTGCGCTTGTCCGCGTCGCCGAGAACTTCGTAAGCCTCGTTGATCTCCTTGAATTTTTCCTCGGCTTTCTTTTTGTCCTTGGCCACGTCGGGA
>PLYV01000042.1:0-8026 GCA_003151855.1 Limisphaerales bacterium
CGGTCATCGCCGCCGTGCGCGCCCATGAATTTTCCGTGGCGGTGCAGTTCGTGAATTTCCGGGATTGAATTCGCGCCGGTTTGGCCGTTTCATTCTGACCATGTCAAAAAAGATTTCCGTCATCGTGCCGTGCTTCAACGAGGAGGCGGTGCTGCCCGCGCTGTTCCAGCGGCTGGGCGCGGTGGCCGCGACGTGGAATGCCGACTACGAAATCCTCTGCGTGGACGACGGTTCGCGCGACCGCACCTGGGAAATCCTGAAGGCGCAAAACGGCAAGGACCCGCGCTGGCACGGGCTTTCATTTGCGCGCAATTTCGGCCACCAGACCGCCGTGAGCGCCGGGCTGCATTTCGCCACCGGCGACGCGGTGGTGGTGATTGACGCGGATTTGCAGGATCCGCCCGAGGAGATTTCCCGGCTGTTGGAAAAATGGCGCGAAGGGTTCGAGGTGGTTTTCGCCACGCGCAAGCAACGCAAAGACCCGCTGCTGAAAACGTTTCTCGCGTGGGGCTACTACCGGCTGCTGTCCAAGATGACGCCGCTGCCGATGGCGCGCGATGCCGGCGATTTCTGCCTGCTTGACCGGAAAGTGGTCGAGGTGATGAAGGCGTTGCCGGAGCGCAACCGCTATCTGCGCGGCCTGCGGACGTGGTGCGGTTTCCGGCAGACCTCGGTGGAGTTCGACCGCGCCGAGCGCGCCGCCGGCGTGGCGCAATACACCTTCCGCAAATCCCTGCGGCTGGCGATGGACGGGATGTTTTCGTTCTCCATCATGCCGCTGCGGCTGGCGACGTGGCTGGGGCTGGGCGTTTCGGCGGCGTGTTTTATCGGCGTGATGTTCACGCTGATCGAAAAGATTTTTGCGGAGCAGTTCACCAAGCTGGGTTATCCGCCCGGCCCGCACGGCGTCACCACCATGGTGATCTCCATCCTGTTCCTCGGCGGCGTCCAGCTCATCTGCCTCGGCATCCTCGGCGAATACATCGGCCGCATCTACGAGGAGGTCAAGGGCCGGCCGCTCTGGATCCTGCGCGACAGCGCGGGGATTGTCCCGCCGGAGAAAAATCAATAGTTGCGCCGCGTGAAAAATTTCCTGCCCCAGAAACGGCAGTTCCTGCTCTATTGCATCATTGGCGCCAGCGGCGTCACCTTGGATTTCGGGGTCTATTCGCTGCTCGTGAAGTTGAAACTGCTCGACTATCAGGCCGCCAACGCCGTGGGCTACACCAGCGGCACGCTCCTGTCGTTCATCCTCAACGCGAAGTTCAACTTCCGCGTGACCGATAAAATCACCCTGCGCCTGTTGAGTTTTTTCAGCATCGCCTTCCTCGGCTGGCTGGCCTCGGCCGCGCTGCTCCAGCTTCTCATCGGCCGGTTTGGCTGCGATAAATATGTTTCCAAACTCGCCACGCTGGCCGTCGTGGTGCTGCTGCAATACAACCTCAACCGCCTGTTTTCCTTCCGCAAAACCACCTGATGTCCGCGCCCAAGAAAATCCTGATTGTCGGCGGCGGCCTCACCGGTCTCACCGCCGCGCTGCGCCTCTCGGCGGACAAAAATTTCTCCGTCACGCTCGTCGAAAAATCCGACCAATTGGGCGGGCTGGCGGGCGGCTTCCCGCTCCTGGGCACGTCGCTGGAAAAAACCTATCACCATCTTTTTCTCACCGACACCGCGATCCTGGATTTGGTGCAGGAACTCGGCCTGGCGGACAAGCTGATGTGGTGCGACAGCTCCGTGGGCATTTTCCGCGACGGAAAAATCCATGCGTTCAAGACGCCGCTGGATTTGCTGCGGTTTGCGCCGTGCAGTTTTCTCGGACGGCTGCGCACCGGTTTTGCCGCGCTGTATCTCAAGCACCAGAAAAACTGGCGCGGCTTCACGCGCCAGACCGCGCACGCCTGGATGACGCGCGCCTGCGGCCGCAGCGCGATGGCAAGCATCTGGACGCCGCTGCTCAAGGGCAAGTTCGAACGCCATTTTGACCAGGTTTCGATGGCGTGGTTCTGGGCGCGCATCCACATCCGCGCCAATTCCCGCGCCGGCGGCGGTGGCGAAAAACTTGGCTACTTTCGCGGCGGCTTCAATGTCATCACGGTCGCGCTCGAAAATGAGCTGCGCCGGCGCGGCGTGACCATCCAGACCGGCGCGGCCGTGGAAAAACTGGCGGACGGCGAACGCGCCGCGTTCATCAACGGCGAAAAAGTGCCGTTCGATTTCTGCCTCTTCACCGGCCCGTCGCCCGCGCTGGCCAGGATTTTGCCCGCGAATGCCGCGCTCGACGACTATGCCGCGCGGCTCCGCCGCATCGAGTATCTCGGCGCGGCGTGCCTGATTTTCACGAGCGACCAGAGCCTCGGCGATTTCTATTGGGTCAATGTCAACGAACCGGACGCGCCGTTCCTGGTTTTCATCCAGCACACGAACCTCGTGGACAAAAAATCCTACGGCGGGAAAAATGTCTATTACATCGGCGCGTATCTGCCGCCGGACGGAAAAACGTTTGCGTTGCCGGACCAAGAATTGACCGAACGGTGGTTCAACTACCTGCCGAAAATGTTTCCCCGGTTTGATCCGGCGCAAGTGGGCGAGACGCATGTTTTCCGGTTTGCGGCGGCCCAGCACATCGTGGACACGGCTTACGAGGCGAAGATTCCGGAATATCAAACACCGCTGCCCGGCGTGTTTCTGGCAAATTTCTCGCAGATTTTCCCCGAAGACCGCGGCACCAACTTCGCCGTCCGCGAGGGCGAAAAAATCGCCGCCCTCATCCGGCAGGCGGCGAAATAAAGGCGCCGTCCGCTTTGGCCCCCGGCGTTGGCCGGAGGTGGTGTGGCGGTGTATTTCATGGGGGAAAAATCCACGCCATCCGGGCCATTGAATTTTCCCGCGCTTGCTGCGACACTGCGCGCCATGCGAATCCTCGCCCTCGACCACGGAACCAAGCGCATCGGCGTCGCCGTCAGCGACGAGACCAAGACCATCGCGCTGCCGCTGGAATATATTCCCGCCGAGCCGTTCGCAGAATTTTTGGAGCGCCTGAAGAAAATCCTCGCGGAGAAGGAAGTCACCTTCATCCTCGTCGGCATGCCGCGCAACATGGACGGCAGCTATGGTCCCGCCGCGCAGAAGGTGGAGGTCTTTGTCGCCGCGCTCAAATCCGCCGTGACCGCGCCCATCAAACTGTGGGACGAGCGCCTGACCTCCACGATGGCCAACCGCACGATGATTCAAGCCAATGTGCGCCGCGATAAACGGAAGGAAAAAGTGGACGCCATGGCCGCCGCCATTTTGCTCCAAAGCTACCTGGACATGGGGCAATGAAAACGAGGTTGAACAACGAAGACGCGAAGGCGCAAAGTTTTTGAACGGAACCATTTGTTTGCATCACCGCCATGAATGATTTTTTCTTCGCGCCTTTGCGCCTTGGTTGTTCATGAATTCCCTGAAATTCAAACTCGTCATCGCCTACGACGGCACGGCCTACCAGGGCTGGCAGGTGCAGAAGATCGGCACCGGCGTGCAGGAAAAGGTCGAGGCGGTGTTGGCGCGCTATTTCCCCAGCGCGCCGCGCCTGCACAGCAGCAGCCGCACGGACACCGGCGTCCACGCGCTCGGCCTGGTGGCGCATTACGAGATTCCCAAAGCGGAAAATAAAATCCCGCTCGCGCGCCTCGCCATCGCGCTGAACGCCTTTCTGCCGGAGGACATCCGCGTGCTGCACGCCACACGGGCGCGGAAGGATTTCCACGCGCGCTTCGATGCCGGCGGCAAGCAATACCGCTACCTCGTCTGGAATCATCACGCGATGAATCCGCTGCTACAGGGCCGCGCATGGCACGTCGCGCGCCCGCTGGACTTCGCCGCGATGAAAAAGGCCGCGCAATATTTTGTCGGCAAACATGATTTCAAATCCTTCGCCGCGAATCATCCCTATGAGATGGCCAGCACCGTCCGCACGTTGAAGCGCTGCGATGTGAAGCGCTCCGGGATGCAATACACGTTCGTCATCGAAGGCGACGGTTTTCTCTACAAGATGTGCCGCGGCATCGTGGGCACGCTGGTGCAGGTGGGCTTCGGCAAGTTTTCGCCGGGCGACATCCACGTGATGTTGGCCAAGACCGACCGCCGCGCCGCCGGCATGAGCGCGCCGGCGCACGGCTTGGTTTTATGGAAAGTTTTTTACAAACAACCAAGACGCAAAGGCGCAAAGGAAGAATGAATTTGTTTTCTTCTTCGCGTCTTTGCGTCTTTGTTGTTCATTAAAATGAATATCGTTTTGCTTGAACCGGAGATCCCCCCGAACACGGGCAACGTGGCGCGGCTCTGCGCCGCCACGCGCACGACGCTGCACCTCATCGAGCCGTTTGGCTTCAAGCTGGACGACACGCAGCTCAAGCGCGCCGGCATGGATTACTGGCAACAGGTGACGTGGCAGCGGTGGAAAAACTGGAGCGCGTTTCTGGAAAAAGTTCCGGCCGGCGCAAAGCTCTGGTTCGTGGAATGCGGCGGACCGAAACTTTACAGCGAGGCGAAATTCTCTGCCGGCGATTACCTCGTGTTCGGGCGCGAAACCGCCGGTGTGCCAAAGCAATTATTGGAGCAGCACCGCGAGAACTGGTTGCGCATCCCGATGTTCAACGCGGCCTCGCGTTCGCTGAATTTGTCGAACTGCGCGGCGCTGGTGCTGTTCGAGGCGCTGCGGCAGCAGGGTTTCGCCGGGGAGATTTTTAGTTCACGCCAAAAATCCGCAGCAGCACGTCCAGCGTGCCATAGGTCACAAAGCTCAACGCCCAGCGGACCGGCGGGAATTGCAGCAGCACGATCACGATAATGAAGCCGAACCGCGCGAAGCTGGCGTAGGTTTCGTGGCTCATGCCGGTTACCACGCGGAGGATTTGCGAACCGTCCAGCGGCGGCACGGGAATCAGGTTGAAGAAGCACAGCACCAGGCTCAAGCCCGCCGCCTGCACGAAATAATCCGCCGCCGGCACGGAATGAAAAACGAGGCTCGCCTTTGCCAGCACCACCAGGATGACCGCCAGCAGCAGGTTCATGCCCGGCCCGGCGAGCGTCACGAGGATGTCATCGCGTTTGGGGTGGTTCAGGTTGTAGGGATTCACCGGCACCGGCTTGGCCCAGCCGATGAGGAACCGCCCAGCGCCCGGCATGAAGATCATCAGCAGCGGCAGTAGCACCGTGCCGATGGGGTCGATGTGCACGACGGGGTTCAGCGAGACGCGGCCCTGCAGGCGCGCGGTGTCGTCGCCGCATTTCATCGCGGTCCAGGCGTGGCCGAACTCGTGGAACGTCAGCAGCGCCACCAGCATCAGGTATTGAATCAGGCCATCGGCCAGGTTGCTGTCCATCCGGCAAATCTAGCCGCCCCGGCCGCGCCCGTCGAGCCGGAAGCCAGAATGGAATTGCTGTCGCCGGGGGAATTTGCCATGCTGGAAGACGGTTTAATCCAACGATTATTTTTTATTATGCCATTGCTTGAAGGAAAAACGGGTATTGTTTTCGGCGTCGCCAACAAACGTTCCATCGCCTGGGCCATCGCGCAGGCGTGGGCGGCGGAAGGCGCGAAACTCGCCTTCACCTACCAGGGCGAACGCGTGAAGGAAAACGTGGAGGAACTCGCCGGCACGTTCGGCGCGGACACGCTCATCCTGCCCTGCGACGTGACCAAGGACGAGGACATCGCCAGCGTTTTCAAGGCCGTCGGCGAAAAATTTGGCAAGCTGGATTTGCTTCTGCACTCCGTGGCGTTCGCGCCCAAGGCCGCGCTGGAAGGCCGCTTCGTGGACACCAGCCGCGACGCTTATCTGGTCGCACACAATGTCAGCGCCTATTCGCTCGTCGCGCTCGCCCGCGCCGCCGAACCGCTGATGACCGACGGCGGCAGCATCATTGGCATGAGCTATTTTGGCGCGGAAAAGGTCGTGCCGCATTACAACGTCATGGGCGTGGCCAAGGCCTCGCTCGAAGCCAGCACGCGTTATCTCGCNNCATCACCGGCCAGGTGATCTACGTGGACGGCGGCTACTGCATCATGGGCATGTGAAGTCCGCGCTGAAATCGCCGGCCAAGCTGGATTTCGGCCACGCGCCGGAAACCATCCAATTCTGGAAGCGCCTCGTTCGCGAGGCGCTTTCGCTTTCTCCGCCCACGCCGTTTTACCTTGTTTCCGCGCTGCCAATCGCAGAACGGATTTCCGAACTCGATGCGGCACTGAACGCGGCGGGCTTCAAATCGGCAATCGGCAATCGGCAATCGAAAATTGGGTTCAAGCATTGGCTGTCTTGCAAAACCCAGCCCGTCGCGCCGCTGCTGCGCTGGTGGTGCGAGCGGGACCAAGGCATCGAGGTGGTCAGTGAATTTGAACTGCGCGCCGCGCTGGCCGAAGGCTTCGCGCCGGAAAACATTCTGGTCAACGGCCCGGCCAAGCATCACTGGCTTGCTGGAGTTCAAGCTTCAGCTTGTTCGGGGAACACGCTAAAGCGTGAACTCCAACGAACCGCTCCGCTCCGCAACCTTTCCGTCAACTTTGATTCGCCCGCCGAACTCGCCGCGCTGCTGCCGCTCGCCAAGAAGCTGAACTGGCGTTGCGGCGTCCGCATTTTGACCGGCGAGGAGTTTGACCCGGAAAACCTGCAGTTCCCGACGCAGTTCGGCTTTACGCCGGACGAGGCGGTGACCGCCCTCAAAAAGCTCCAGCGCGCCAAAGTCCGGATGGAAACCGTCCATTTTCACCTGCGCACGAATGTTTCTTCCGTCGCGATTTACGGGCGCGCCATCGCCGAAGTGGCTGAGATTTGCCGGGCGGCGAAATTCAGCCCGCGGCATCTTGATATCGGCGGCGGCCTGCCGGTGCGCCAGGTGCGGACGCGCGGCGGCAAGATTTTTGACGGCGAATTCGGCCTGCGCGCGTTCGCCGAAATGCTGCGGCAGTCGGCGAAATTATTTCCCGGCCTGCGCGAACTCTGGTTGGAGAACGGCCGCTGGGTCAGCACCGGCAGCGGCGCATTGGTGGTGAAAATTCTCGACGTGAAGGAACGGCGCGGCGTGCGCCAATTGATTTGCGACGGCGGGCGAACGCTGAACGCGCTGATGTCGCTGTGGGAACAGCACAAAATCCTTTCCGTGCCGGAACGCAGCGGTGCCGAAACGCTCACCGTTGTCCACGGCCCGACGTGCATGGCGTTCGACCAGTTGGCGCGGATTCCCTTGTCGCGCACGCTGCGCGCCGGCGACCATTTGGTCTGGCTGGATGCCGGCGCGTATCACATTCCGTGGGAGACCAGATTTTCGCACGGCCACGCGGCGGTGGTGTGGCATGAAGAGCGCGGCCTGCGCCTCGTGCGCGAACAGCAAAGCTTTGAAAATTTCTGGAGCCAGTGGCGGTAATCAGTCCGGCCGGATCATTTCAAATCGTTCGCTCGTCTTGCAATACCAGTGCGGCGAAGCCATGCGGCCGATGGTCAAAAGCTTTTCCGTCCGCACCCGTTTCTTTTCCACATCAAACAATTCGTCGCGCAGATGAATGCGCTTGATGAGGCCGATGACGACGCGGTTGCCGCCGATTTGGAGCGTGCCCCATTCGACGCATTCCAAGCTCGCCGGCGCTTCGGCGATGCGCGGCGGTTTCACCACGGACGACGGCGCCGCGTGCAGGCCGGCGCGGGTGAGTTCGCTTTCGCCGAACGGCAGCGCGGCGGCGCATTGGTTCATGGCTTCGGCAATGGCTTCGTCCACGAGGTTCACGACGAATTCATGTATGGCACGGACGTTGAGCGCGGTGTCCTTGGGCGTGCCGTCGTCGCGGTCGCCGGGGGCAAAGGCGCAGATGGGCGGGTTCGCACCGAGCAGGTTGAAGAAGCTGAACGGCGCGGCGTTCACCTTNNGCGCGCCACATACGCGCCGTCCACGCCATCGGCGAACGGCAGTAATTGGCGTTCGGTTTCCAGCGTGAAATTTGGATTCGTGGCGAGAAATTGTTTCACCGTTTCGGAATTTTCCTCCGGCT
>PLYV01000042.1:8110-8289 GCA_003151855.1 Limisphaerales bacterium
CACGCTTCAGCGTGTCCGGGGAACAGGCTGAAGCTTGAACTCCAACACACGTCACGCCGAGGCGGGCGCAATTGTCCCGAACCAATTTCAACCGGTTCGGCTCGATGTCGCAGGCGGTGATTTTGCCTTCGTTGTTCATCAACTGCGCGAGGAACGTCGTCTTGCCGCCGGGCGCGGCG
>PLYV01000266.1 GCA_003151855.1 Limisphaerales bacterium
TGGCGGCGGGCTGGCTGACGCGGACGGTGCTGCTCAAATCACACGGCAAGGACTGGTTTGAGAAATATTTCCTGCCAAAGTTTCATCCGGTGACGATTCTTGCTTTGCTGCTAACGCTCGTTTTGATCTTCGCATTTCAAGCGGAGAATTTGACGACGCGCTGGCTGGCGGTGCTGCTGCTGGCGGTGCCGATTGTCATCCAGGTTTATTTCAATTCCACGCTCGCCTACCTGCTCATGCGCCGGCTGCGCGTGCCGCACAATGTCGCGTCACCGGGCGCGCTGATTGGCGCGAGCAATTTTTTTGAACTCGCCGTGGCCGTGGCGATCACGCTGTTCGGCGCGGGTTCTGGCGCGGCGCTGGCCACGGTTGTCGGCGTGCTGGTGGAAGTGCCGGTGATGTTGTCCGTCTGCAAAATCTGCAACCAGTCGCGCGGCTGGTATCAGGCATCTCTCGCCATTGATCAAACGAACCCATGAACATTAAACGAGAATGGAAGATGGAGGATGGAAGATCGAAAAACGCGTCTGCCATACTCCATCCGCTATTCTCCATCCTCGCTTTTGAATTATGAAACCCACCATCCTCATCCTCTGCACCGGCAATTCCTGCCGCAGCCATATCGGCGAAGGTTTTTTGCGTGCGGCGCTCGGCGACCTCGCCGATGTCCAGAGCGCCGGCTCGAAACCCGCCGGCTATATTCATCCGCTCGCCATCAAGGTCATGGCCGAAGTGGGCATTGATATTTCCGCGCACCGCTCGAAGCCTTTGCAGGAATTTCTGGCGCAGCCCGTGGCCACCGTCATCACCGTCTGCGGCAATGCGGACCAGGCCTGCCCGATTTTTCCCGGCCAGTTGAACCGGCATCACTGGCCGTTCTTCGACCCAGCAAAGGCCACCGGCAGCGACGAGGAAATTCTGCAATGTTTCCGCACCGTCCGCGACGAGATGCGGCGCGTCTTTGAAGCCTATGCCGCAGGCTTGAAGGATGCGAAATAAGGGCCGGATGCCGGGGTGCGCGCAACTGCGACACCTCCGCCGCTTCACCCCCGAAGCAAACAACCTTATAGACTGCTCTGGACTTTGGATGAAATCATTGGTTTGCTTAATACGCATTCCACATGAGTCACGCGCCAAATTTCAGGCAGCCTGGCTGCCGGTTTCAGCGCGGGCTGATGGCGGCGGCACTGGCGCTTCAATTCTTTCTGGCGGGCCGGGGCTTCGCGCTGGATCCGGCCAGGGACATTCTCCAATACAACTGTCAGGTTTGGAGCCGGCAGAATGGCCTGCCGGCCAGCAGCATCAACGCCATCGCGCAGACCGGCGACGGCTACTTGTGGTTCGGCACGGCGGCCGGGCTGCTGCGATTTGACGGAATTGAATTCAAGCCGCTCGACCTGCATTCCGTCGCCGGCGTGCGGAACAGTGTCGTGAGCAGTCTGGCGACCGCCCGGAACGGCGGCTTGTGGGTGGGACTGGAGAACAGCGCGTATGGTTTTTGCGACGGCCGCTCGTTTTCGTTCCGCGACGGGACGAATGCAGAAACAGCGACCCTGAACGTCCGGTCCATTCTGGAAGGCCGGGACGGAACACCTTGGCTGGCGGCGGCAAATGAGGTCGCCCGGTTGAATCAGTCCGGCCAACTGGAACCGGTTTTGAATACCGATGCGGCCACGAATTTGTTTCTGGATATTTTGTGCGGTTACGAAGACCGGCAGGGCCGGCTTTGGTTTGGAACGGCCAATCATGGCGTGTATTGCTGGCAGGAGGGAAAGACCACGAAGATTCCCGATCCCAAACTGGATGAAACCTCGGCTCTTTGCATCGCGGAAGATTTGGCCGGTCAAATCTGGGTCGGCACAAGCTCCGGATTATTCTGCTACGATGCCGGCCTTCATCGGCGGGAAATCCCGTTGCTGACGGAGGAAGTCCGCGCCTTGCTCGTGGACCGGCAGGGGGTTTTGTGGATTGGCACGAGCGGGCACGGGCTGGCTCGTTATCAGCAGGGAACGTATGAATTTTTCCAAAAGGCGGACGGCTTGGGGAACAATTTCGTGCGGGCCATCGCCGAAGACCGCGAGGGCAGCTTGTGGGTCGGCACGCGCGACGGCATCAGCCAGCTTTCTGATATAAAATTCCCCATTCTGCACGCCGCAGAAGACCCGACCATCAAGGACGCGCTGTCGGTGGGGGCGTCGTCCCGCAGTGGCGTATGGATTGGCAGCGGCGGCGGCGTCACGCGTTTTGACACGACGACAAAAACTTACGCGACGCCACACGGCCTGTCGGATGCCTATGCCCGGCGCGTGTTTGAAGCGCGGGATGGAACCCTTTACGTCGTCAGCAGAAACCGCACGCTGACGGTCTTCTCGGCTGGCCAAGCCGTGGCCCAATACGACGCGCCAGACATGATTGTGGGCATGGCGGAAGACGCGCAGGGCGTGGTGGTTTCCGTTGCCGGGGAACTGTATCGGACGGGAACCAATTATTTTCTGCCCTACCGCTTCAATCAGGATGAAAAACCGCCGTTTTATTGGATTTACAATCTCGCGTCCGGAAAGGACGGCGTCATTTGGGTGGCCTGCGCCAACGGAATTTTCCGCGTCAAGGACGGCAGCTATCAGCCTTGGTCAGCGGAAGGCCTTGCCGACACTGTGGTGATGTCAGTTGGCGAGGATCAGAACGGCGTGGTCTGGGCGGGACTCATGTCGGGCATCGTGCGGCTGAAAGACAACCAAGCCCGGCTCATCAGCCGGAAGGACGGGTTGTTCGACGACAACATCTATTTCATCGTGCCCGATGATCTGGGAAATCTCTGGGTGGATTCCGAGCACGGCATTTTCCGCGTCACCCGGCAGGGCATGAATGACTTTGCCGACGGCAAAACCAATCATGTGGACTGTGCGGTTTTTGACGGCTTGAACTCCGTCAAAATCGCGGACAAGACCGTGCAGGAACACGTTGGCTGCAAGACCGCCGATGGCCGCATCTGGTTTCCCTGCCCGCTCGGTGTGGTGATGATTGATCCCGCGCACATCCCGGTCAACCGCGTTGCGCCACCGGTCCACCTTGATCGCATTCGCGCGAACGGAGCGGAGTTTGACCCACGCGGGCCGGTCAGTGTGCCGCCGGGCCGGGGTGAACTGGAATTTCAATTCGATGCGACGAGTTTCATCGCGCCGCAAAAAATGCCGTTCCGGTATCGGCTGGAGGGTTACGACCGCGACTGGGTGGATGCGGGCAACCGGCGGCTGGCTTTTTACACCAACCTCAAGCCGGGCCGCTACACCTTCCGGGTGCTGGCCGCCAATGCCGATGGCGTATGGAACAAATCTGGCGATTCCATGGAAATCGATTTGCGCCCGCATTTTCATCAGACGACCTGGTTTTATTTGTCCTGCACCGTGACGGCACTCACCGCCCTCCTCGGCGGGTATCGCTGGCGCATCCGGCGGTTGAAGACCAAACAGCGCGCCTTGCAGCAAAGCCGCGACCGGCTGGAAAAAGAAGTGCAGCTCCGGACGGCGGAACTCGCCTACGAACAGCAACGCCTTCAGTTTGTTTTTGAATCCATGCCGGTGGGCGTCGCCTTCGCCCGCCGGCTTCCCGACGGACGGCTGGAGCGCATCATCAACGACGCGCATCTGCGCATCTGCGGCCTCACCCGTGAGCAGGATCAGATACCGGGGATTTACTCAAAAATCACCCACCCCGAAGATGCCGCGCGCCAGAACCAAATCGGTCACGCCCTGAATGACGGACGGGACGGCCATCTGACGATGGAAAAA
The DNA here is from genome assembly GCA_003151855.1 of Limisphaerales bacterium. Taxonomy (GTDB): domain Bacteria; phylum Verrucomicrobiota; class Verrucomicrobiia; order Limisphaerales; family UBA11358; genus UBA11358. Next base: position 3,789 of record PLYV01000266.1, read on the forward strand.
CGCTACGTCCGACTGGACGGCACGGTCGTGTGGGTGGTCTTTTCCTTCCAGCGCCACCATTGCGCCGACGGCAGCATCGAGGAACTGACCACGGTGGTGGACATCACCAAGCGCAAACAGGCGGAGACCGAGCGCGAGCATCTGGTGGTCGAGTTGCAAAGCGCCTTGACCAGCGTGAAGTCATTGAGCGGCCTGCTCCCGATCTGCGCCGGCTGCAAAAAAATCCGCGATGACAAAGGCTATTGGAGCCAGGTGGAGAGCTACATCCAGAAACATTCGGGGGTCACCTTCAGCCACGGCCTGTGCCCGGATTGCATCAAAATATACTTCCCAGGACTGGAAAGAAACGCTCGCGACAACCCGCCCAACGGAACGACCTGACGGCGTGCTGGCGGCCCGAACGCCACCGGAGAAAATCTGCCACCAGTCGTGTGGACGGCATCCGCGCGAAGTTTCAGCGTGAAGAAAAATAAGCGGGAATATGGCATTTATTTTGATTTACAAATCCAGAATCATCCATCAGAGTCAGAAGCAACTCCTAGCAGCCGACGTAACCGGCTGCATGGCTTGGAAATAGGTTGGCTCATCTAGAAAAGGAAGAAGTTGAAAATAAAAAATCCACTTCACATCCTGCATCTGGAGGATAATCCCAAGGATGCCGCGCTCGTTCAATCCGCCCTGGAAACCGGCGGCGTCACCTGTTCCATAACGCTGGTGCAAACCCGCGACGACTATCTGGCGGCACTGGAGCGCGGGGATATTGACCTGATTCTTTCCGACTTTGCGCTGCCGGATTTCGACGGGCTGAAGGCGCTGGAAATGGCGCGCGAACGACTGCCCGAAGTGCCGTTCATCCTCGTGTCGGGGACGGCGGGCGAAGAAGAGGCCATCCGGTCGCTCCAGTGCGGCGCGACGGATTATGTCGTGAAAGGGCATCTCTCCCGGCTCGTCCCAGAAGTGCGGCGGGCCATGCAGGCAGTGGCCGAGCACGCCGAGCGCCGGCAACTGGAGGAGCAGTTCATCCAGTCGCAAAAGATGGAGGTGATCGGCCAGCTTGCCGGCGGCGTGGCACATGATTTCAACAACATTCTCGCCGTCATCATCGGTTACGCCGATTTGATGATGCAACAGCTCGGCCCCGCCCACCCCCTGCACAAACATGCCAGCGAAATTCAACATGCGGTGGAGCGGGCCAGCAAGCTGACGCGGCAGCTCCTCATCTTCAGCCGCAAACAGGCCGTGCAGCCCGTCGTGCTGGACCTGAACGAGGTGTTGAAAAATTTGGACAAGATGCTGCGCAAGCTCATTGACGAAAACATCGAGATGATTCTTGTCCCCGGCAAATCCATTGGCCGCGTCAAGGCCGACTCCGGCTATGTTGGCCAAGTGCTGATGAATCTGGTCATCAACGCGCGCGACGCCATGCCCAACGGTGGCAAGCTGACCATCGAGACGCACGACGTCGCCGTGGCCGAAGCCTATGCCTATGCCCATCCCAATTTGATTCCGGGCGACTACGTGATGCTCGCCGTCAGCGACACCGGCACCGGCATGACGGACGAAGTCAAAAAACACCTGTTTGAACCGTTTTACACAACCAAGCCCAAGGGCAAGGGCACCGGGCTGGGGCTGACCACCTGCCAGACCATCATCAACCAATCCGGCGGACACGTCGGCGTTTACAGCGAAGAGGGCAAAGGCACGACGTTCAAGGTTTATTTGCCACGGGTCAGGCAAGCGCCCCAGGTCGCGACCGCCTCGGCCACCGCCGGGCCTTTGCCGCGCGGAACCGAAACGCTGCTGGTGGTGGAAGACGAGCCGGCCTTGCGCCTGCTGGCCCAGGGCGTGCTGGCCGGTCAAGGTTACGAAGTGCTGCTGGCCACCAACGGACAGGACGGCTTGCGCGTGGCGCGGGAACACAAAGGATCGCCCATCCGCCTGACGGTCACCGATGTCATCATGCCGCAGATGGGTGGCAAGGTGATGGCCGACTGGCTGAAGGCAACTTATCCCGACATCAAAGTCCTGTTCACTTCCGGCTACACGGACGATGCCATCGTGCATCATGGCGTGCTGGATCCCGGCGTCGCGTTCCTGCCCAAACCATATTCGCCCGCCACCCTCACGCACAAGGTGCGCGAGTTGCTGGATTTGCCGCCGCCGGCATAAAAAGCCAACCCACGGTAACGGACAGCCGGATAATTTTTAATTATGAAAACCGAACAAAGAAAATGGACCGCCGCCTTGGGCTGGGTGCCCGCCGCTCCCGGAAGCAGCGCGAAATCCGCCCAATTGGTTTTGGTGTTTGGTGCCACCAGCGTCCTGCAAAAAAACAATCTTGCGGCTACGATCCGCAAAGATTATCCGGCCGCGCACATTTTCGGCTGCTCCACCGCCGGGGAAATCTGCGGCACCCAGGTGAGCGATGATACGCTGGTGGTCACGGCGGTGCAGTTTGAGCACACCCAATTTCGCAGCATCCAAGTCAGCTTGAGCCAGACGCCGGACAGTTTTTCGGCGGGCGAAGCCATCGCGCAAAAGCTGCCGCATTCCATCTGCGATGCCGCCACCGGCGCGGAGGAAAAACTGGCGCACGTTCTGGTGCTCTGCGACGGCTTGAAGGTCAACGGCAGCGCGTTTGTGTCCGGCGTGATGAAGCATCTGCCCGAAGGCGTCACCCTGACCGGCGGGCTGGCCGGCGATGGCACGCGCATGAGCGAGACGCTGGTGTTCCGGGACAACCTCCCAGAAACAAACATCATCGCCGCGCTGGGTTTATACGGCCGCCGGTTGAAGGTGGGGTTTGGCTCCCTCGGTGGCTGGGACTCCTTTGGCCCGGAGCGGCTCGTCACCAAGTCCAAGGGGAATGTCCTGTATGAACTGGACGGACAGCCCGCGCTTGACCTCTACAAGAAGTATCTGGGCGAAGAGGCGAAAGGGCTGCCGGCCACCGGGCTGTTGTTTCCGTTGAGCGTCCGCGCCCGGCCCGGCGAAACCCCGGTGGTCCGCTCGTTCCTATCCATTGATGAGGCCGCGCAAAGCCTGGCGTTTGCCGGCGACGTGCCCGAAGGCGCCTACGCCCGCCTGATGAAGGCGAACTTTGACCGGCTGATTGACGGCGCCACCGGCGCGGCGCAGACAACCCACCAGGCCATCGGCTCCGCCACTCCCGACCTGGCCATCCTCATCAGTTGCGTGGGCCGCAAGCTCGTGCTCAAGCAGCGCATCGAGGAGGAAGTGGAGGCGGTGCGCGACGTTCTGGGCGCGAGCGCGGTGCTGGCCGGGTTTTATTCCTATGGTGAAATTTCCCCGTTCACGCCCGGGGCCAGGTGCGAACTGCACAACCAGACGATGACCATCACCACGCTGTCAGAGGAATAATTATAATTTGGGAGCAATCAAAATGGAACCAATGCACAGCCTGTTGCAACGCCAGCTCAAGCGGCACTTTGGAGACCCGTCCTGCATCCCGACGGAGTGGCAGTCCTTCCTTCAGTCGGTCAACGAGGCTTATCAAGGTTTCGACGCCGACCGCGCGATGCTGGAACGCTCGCTGGAATTGAGTTCGCAGGAGTTGCTCGACGCGAACTCGGAAATGCGCGCCGTCTTCGACGCCATCCCCGACTTGGTGTTCCGCATCAACCGGGATGGCGTCATCCTCAAAGTCAAGGCGGGCAACGCCAACGACCTGATGAGCCGGCGCGAGGATCTGATCGGAAAACGGATCCAGGACACGCCGCTCAAAAACATCGCCCGGCAGTTTTCAGAAACAATCCAGCGGGTGATCTTGGAAAGCGCGCCGGTCAGTTTCGAGTATTCGGCGGTGCTGCAAGGGCAGGAATCCCACTACGAGGCCCGGCTGGTGCCGCTGCCGGACCAACAGATCGCCGTCATCATCCATAACATCACCGAGCGCAAACAGTCGCTGCGGCTGCTGGGTTCCGCCGTGGAACAGACTACGGAATCCATCATGATCACGGACGCGGAACTGGATTTGCCGGGGCCGCGGATCATTTTCGTCAATCCCGCCTTCACGAAAATGACCGGCTACACCGCCGCCGAGGTGCTCGGCAAAACGCCGCGCCTCCTGCAAGGGCCGAAATCCGACCGCGCCGTGTTGCGCCGCCTGCGCGAGACGCTGAACCGGGAAGAAACCTTCGCGGGCGAAAGCGTCAACTACCGCAAGGACGGGACGGAATTCAACATGGAATGGCAGGTGGCCCCCATCCGCGACACGGGCGGAAAAACCACGCACTTCGTGGGCATCCAGCGCGACATCACCGCGCGCAAACAGACGGAGGCGGCGCTGCGCGCCAGCGAGGCGGAGTTCCGCATTTTGGCCGAGGCCATGCCGCAGATCGTCTGGATCACGCGCCCGGATGGCTGGAACATTTATTTCAACCAACGCTGGATGGATTACACGGGACTCACCCTGGAAGAAAGTCTCGGCGAAGGGTGGAACAAGCCGTTCCATCCCGACGACCAGCAGCGGGCGTGGGACGCTTGGCAGGAAGCGGTGGCGACGACCGGCGATTACTCGCTCGAATGCCGCCTGCGCCGGGCGGACGGCGTTTACCGCTGGTGGCTGATCCGCGGCGCGCCCTTGCAAGATGACAC
>PLYV01000141.1 GCA_003151855.1 Limisphaerales bacterium
TCGAACATCGTCCCTTTGCCCCCGCAGTAAAGGACGCATGAATAACGAAGGCACATTTCGCCCTTGTGCCGCCTTGTTAATTTCAGGTTCGATGGGCGAAATTATCGGTGCCTCAAGGGTTGATGGATTTTCCAGTATGAAGAACGGTTTTCTGGCTTCAATACTGAGTTTTTTGTCTTTCAAGGTCAGGTTCGATCCGATGGTGGCAAGGATGTCTTTCTTGGTCTTGGCATCGCCCTCGGCAAATCGTTCCTGCACCGTGCAAGCGAACTCAAACACCTTTTCAGACTGCTTTACCGCCTGTTCGACTTGGTTTCCGGCGTCGTTGAACAATTCCTCCAGCGTCGCCTTTTCCTTGAGCAGCTTGCCACGACGCTGGGCATATTCAGCATCGGATAGCAGGCTGCCATCCAGATTGCTTGTGGATGTTTTCAAGTTCACCAGGCTGTCAATCTGGGCCAGACATTCCTGATACGCTTTTTGCTGGGACTGGATGATGTCTTTGAACAATTTCTTTTCCTTTTCAAACAATTCATGCAGATATTTCACGGCCCAGGTCTTGAACTGTTCCGATATACTGATGCGGGCGATGTAGTCACCGATCTGTATTTCGAGTTCCTGTCCGCTCACGCATTTTTGCCGGCATACCGGCCGACCGCTTTTGGAACAATGGTAGTAGGTGTAGTGACGATATTGGGGATTCACCAGATTTTTCATCTTGGTGCGACAACGCGGGCAGTCATCGCGGTTGCGATAGGCGAATTTCAACTTGCAACCGCCACAGACGACTTGAAACTTTTCCTGGGCGGTCACTGCCCGGCCACAATCTCCACAACGCATGAGTCCCGTGAAGGCGAATTCATGGTGCCCATACGGACGTGGGTTGCCATCACGGCCTAATAGCATCTGCATCCGGTCATATTCTACTCGTGTCACCATCGGCTCATGCTTTCCCTGATACCACTGGCCGCTGCCAATTGGATACTCAAACCAGCCGTAGTAGAAGGGGCGGTTGAAAATCCTGTAAATGGCGCTCCGGGCAAACGGTCGTCCGCCCTTTCGTCGGGTCGGACGCGTTCGCAAACCCCATTGTTTGGTCGCGATCTCCAAAACAGCGGGCGGTGTGTGAAGGCCGGTCAGCATCAAATCCCACATCCGGCGGATGAGTGGAAAATTCTCCGGGTCGGTGATGAGCGTATTTTCACCAGTCAATTTGTTCGTGTGGTTTAAGTATCCTGGTGGGGCGATGCCTGAATACCAGCCGTTCTCCACCTTTGTTTTCAGTCCGCGCTTCACGTTTTTGCTCAAGTCATCCACATATTTTTGAGCCATGCCAAATTCGATATACATGAGGATGATGTTGTCATCCTCGCGGGCGTAGCTTTGAGCCGGGGTCATCACCCGGATGCAATGTTGTTTAATGGCCCAGATGATGGAGCCGCCGTCCAACGGGTTGCGCGCCAGACGATCCAGTTTCCAACAGATGATGCCGGCAGCTTCGCCACGATAGAGTCGTTGCATCATTTGGTTGAACACCGGTCGGCCGGGGTCTTTGGCGGATTTCGATTCGGTGAGGACTTCGACCACGGCCACATTGAGTTTCGCCGCCAACTCCTTAAGTTCGCGGGTTTGGGATTCAATGGAAAGAACCTGCCGGTCTTCGGCTTCGGATGATTTGCGACAATAAATGAAATATCCTGACATTAAAGTGTGTGTTTAACGAAGGGGAAGAAACAACCTTTTAAGAATACAAGGTCATGCTAACTCGCCGATATGGAAGCGTCAACGGTGCTACTATTATCCCTATTCAGAATCCCAAAGAAACGCAGTAAGCGCATGGCGATTTCCTGCACTTCGTCGTCTGACAAAATCTCCCCGAATTCCTCCTGATAAATGGCTTTGAACTCCTCGATGGCCTCGCGGCTCAATTGGTTTGGTGTTTTCATGCTGTCACCATAGCGGGATTTGGATAGAAGGGAGAGACGTTAGAACTTGCCAGATTGGCAAGTCGCATACCGCCACCATATTGACTAAGAGTCAATAATATGCAGTAATATTAAACTAGAACCGCGCCTTGTTGTGGCCGGCATTTCTCACCCATACTTGCCAATCTGGCAAGTTCTAGCGTCTCCTTCATTTGTCTGCTGTGGCATATCGTTTTCTCCGAACTCACACGGAGTTCTAATTATATGGCTTCGCTTTCAAACTATTTACGTCCTAATAGAAAGAAACTCACATTTTCACAGGAGGAAGTGGCTTTCATGCTGGGCGGAACCGGGGAGAACAAAGGAAGCAAGGTTTCCCGCGATGAGAGTTTTGACCGTGAACCGGGCTTGCGCGCCGCCTTGGCCTACGAGGTGATCTACGGCAAGCCGGTTCGTGAACTGTTTGCCGGCCTGTTTGAAGAGGTGGAACAGGATGTGGCAAAACGGGCCAAGCTTCTCAGCTATCGCAAAAGGGAACTTCATTCCAGACGCCATGAGTCGCTTATCAATCTCGCTACTAAAGTCACCGCATAATTAAATGAAGACAAACCACAACAAACAATTTCGTATTGCAGCCGTATCGCTTTCCGGCTTTGGATTTGGCTATGCCATCATGGAAGGAAGCGGGCTAATTGAATATCGCAACAAGCTGATTCATGCCGACAAGAATGCCAATTCTTTGACCTATATTGACAAGTTGATCGTCCGTTTCCGTCCCGACGTGCTCGTGCTGAACGATGTGAATGCCAAAGGCACCTATCGTGCACTACGCATCAAGGAACTGCACCGCAAGGTCGTTGCACTGGCAAAGAAGCGCAAACTCAAGGTGGCAAAGATTTCAAATACAGAGTTACGCGCCGCACTGCTGGATGATCCGAAGGGGACAAAGCACGATATGGCTTTACGCATTGCCGAGCAGTTTCCAGATGAACTTGCATCTCGGGTGCCGCCGAAACGCAAGGCGTGGACAAGTGAAGCAAACCGCATGGATATTTTTGATGCGGTCGGGTTGGCGGTGGTGTTTCAAATGTCGAGCAAGTAAAGGGTGCTTGTGTGCACCTCAATTCAATTACTTGTCTGGCACGATTACGCTAACCGATTTGCTAACATCAGCTAGAAATTGGGCGGCGGCGAGTGGGTTAAAACTGCTTGCCGGCTCCGGTGCTGATGTAACCGCTCACGGTTGGGCCGGTGTCTTCTGCGCTTCTGGCACTGGTTCCAAGCGGGGCGTTCGGCTGCTGGGTGTCTTGGACGCTGGCGCAACCCGATACCAATGCGGCAATGGCGATAATGAACAATGGTAGTCGCATGAGCAAAATTAGGGGGTGTTCGATATGATCACGTCCTTATTTGCGTCGGCGGGTTTGTCGTCGGATAGCAGGATGCGACTGAATGAGAGTTTGGCAGTCAGCTTGGTGGCGATGAGCGGCTGGGGACTGGTGATGACAAAATTGTAGATGGTGCCGGACTTGGCCGGCAAGGCTGGATGGTCTTTGCCGCCACCAATCACCCACTTGGCAGACTGGCCAACCATCTTGCCTTGGTCGTCCAGCAGGAAGCACGCGGCGCGAGCGGATGCTACTGGCTCGGCAAGATTGTTGGTCATCGCCAGTGGCACGACGATTTTTTGACCGGTGATTTTTGGCGGGGAGACGGTGATGGTAAGCTGGGCTTGAGTTGTCAGCACACTCAAGAATAGCCAGAGCAGAATTTTAATCGATTTCACTTGGTTCGTAGCCGAGAAGCCATTGCAGCGTTTATTTTTCATTGGCACCACAGGTGCTATTGGTTGGCGTGTCGAGTTCTATTTTATTTTTTAAGGCTTTTCAAAAAATCAGGGTCAATCCATGCGCTTTTTACTTGTCCCGGCTTTAGCTTAATTTGGCTGGCATCAAAAGGCTGTAAATTATCAAGGAATTCATCAAAAGAGCCTGCGATTTTAATGTCGGCATCCTCAATTTCATGATCCCAAAAATAAACCGCCAAATTTTCTGGTGCCAAATAAACAAAATTTCCACCCGAAGCTCTTGCAATAGCCAGTGCATTTTTCGGAAAACCTTCTACTGCACAGGGAATGCGAATGCTTTCGTGTGCTGAAACAAATTCGCTTACCTCAGCGCTATTGTTTTCACCAACTTTGAAAATATTAGCAGCAGGTCTGGCACCATCGTGTTCTTCGACAAAATTGAGGTAGCTTTTTGGCAAGCTTCGCCCCAAAAGCTTCTCTAATTCGATGATCGAAGCCTTTGCTGCCGCTTTGGTTTTAGGTAGCTGCATCGCGCCTGTATTAAAATTCAGGCTTAAAATCCGGGTTGCCCCAAATCCTTTTCACCTGTCCCGGTTTGAGTTTAACTTGATTAGCATCAGACGGTTCTAGTTTTGTCAGGAATTCATCAAATGAGTCTGCAAGTTTAATATCGCCAGCCTCAACCTCGTGATCCCAAAAATATGCTGCGAAAGTCTTCGGGTCTAAGTAAACAAAATTTCCACCTGAAGCTCTCGCAACGGCTAGAGCAAATGGAGGGAAGCCATCCACTACATGAGGAATGCGGATGCTCTCATCGGCTGAAATAAATTCATCCACACCAGCGTGATTATTTTCTCCAATTTTAAAAACATTAGCTGCGGGCCTTGCGCCATTGTGATCGCGAGCAAAATTGAGATAACTGTTTGGCAACTTTTTGCCGACAAGTTCTTCTAGTTTTGCTAGTGAAGTTACCGAAGCTGGCTTTGTTTTTGGAATAATGATTTTCATTGGTCAAATCCTCCATTGCGGATAACGGCTGCACCGCCGGTATGTCTCGCTGATTGATGAATGTCTTGCGGAATCAATTGCATCGTTTGGCCGTCTTCGACATGATGCCAAACATATCCTTTTGGCGTGCTTGGATAGCCCAAGGCTTCATTGGCTAATTTCGCATCGGCTTCATATTCGCCTGTTAATCCTTCGATTTCCACTTGTTTCTGCGCGTAAGGCGAAAAATCAGGGAAACCCTGTTCTGTGAATTCTACACCAGAAGGATGCGTTTGTCCTGCGTAGTCGCTGTTGATTGGTTTGCGACCATTGATTGTTGGAATTTCGTCTTTTACAAAATTCAATTCGCTTTTGGCAACATCTTCGGTAAACGGTTTGGCCAAATCTTTAACCCCAACTTTAATTACATCTTCAATAGCAGCCTTACCGGGAATGAAATTGCCCACCATATCCGCCGTATTCGCGACATAACTGACCCCGGCCACCGCCCAAGTGGTAACGCCCAACACACTACCGAAGTCAGCATGTGTAAATTCGTAGCCGGCCTGATTTCGTTGTTGGGTGTTCAGAGCCGAATCCAAGGCGGCGTTCAACCCATTGACGATTTCATCCTCGATCGGTTTCGTCCACACCAAATAGTTATATTGCGACTCCGGCATCATGTAGAAGTGCATCCCACCAGTATCAATGGTCGTGCCGCCCCAATCGTCATAGCTGATGTCTCCCATGAAAGTGCTCAAATACATCCCTGAACCCTGTGACGGTTGGACCGGATTTGAATTCTGATAATCTTTGTTGGACATCCTGCCGTCGTGGTCAAAATAGTTGACGGGATCGCCACCGGCGAACGAGTAGGAGTTCAGATCACGTCCGTTCCAAACCGGGTCATGCGAGAGCCACCCACCGGCAACCGGATTATATTCACGCATCCCGACGTGATAATTCAGCGTGATGTCCGCCCAACGCCCGCGCCACGCGGAAGCCTGTGCCAAGTCCCCGCCACTGCCCAAGGCCAACGGACGGTAGCCGGACACGGCTCCGTAGCCGGTGGGGCGAGAGGCAAACCATGTCACTGCTCCGTTGGTCACTTCGCCCAAAATGTTGCCGCGAGCATCGCTGATGACGGGCGTGAAAATGTTCAAATACGGCGAGAACCCGTCGAATCCGCCGGTGCCATTCAGGCCGCCATATTTCCCGTTCGCATCGGGGCCGTAGAGTTTCCAAACGGTTTGGTTGTTGTAGGCGACGCCGAGTTCCAAGAATTCCACCAACGGGTCGTAATACTGATTGATGGTTTTCGGCTGGCCGCTGAACGCGGCACCATTGGTCACGAGAATTGCCGTCGTCGAGAGACGGCGGTTGAGCGCGTCATAAACCGCCGTCCAGTTGTAACCGCTGTTAGCCGCATCGCGCTCGGTCATGGCGTGCAGCCGCCCGCGCGCATCCCACGACAGGGTTTGAATCTTGTTCGTGGTGCCGTTGGCGTTTAGCCAGACGCGCTGGGTGACGTTGCCGGCGTTGTCAAACGTGTCGCCGGTGGTCTGGTAGGCAATGTTGTTGGTGAACGTGTTGGTGGCCAGTGCCGTGAATTGCCCGCTGGGGTGAAGGGCGGCCAGTTTCAACTGGTGCGTTCCCGCTGACAGTTCCAAGGCCGCCCGCCACTGCATCGCGTTGGTGCCGATGCCCGTCACGGACACGGGCTGGCCGTCCAGCCATGCGTTCAAAGTGGCTTGACCGTTGACGTGGCCGTAGGCGGCGTAGGAAATCACGTTGTTGGTCGCCATGCTGACGCGGGAAAAGGCGTCGGGGACGCCAGCCCACAAGGTGGAGCCTTGACCCATTCCTGTGAGAACACCGGGGCCGGCGGCGACACCGCTGTCATAGGCAAAGTTGTTCGTCCAAGACGTGCTGCCGTTCAAGTTCAACTGTTCCTGCGTCAGGCGGCGGCTCAAATTCGCGTAGGCATAAGAACGCGAATCGGTGAAGTCAGACCGCACCAAGGTGTGCGCGGCCAACAGGCCGTCGCCCGACCAGGTGAGTGATTCAGTCAACTGCGTCGCGCCGTTGACGGCGGTGGTGATGGTGCCGGGGCGGCCTTCGCCATCGCGCGCCAAAATAGAAGTGGTGCGCGGGCCAACCGCGCGGTTGGTCAGCAATCCGGCGGTGTCGAAAGCGTAGCTGCCACTGCCGGTCGGGTCGCTGGCGGAAACCAGATTGCCGTCCGCGCGCCAGTTGAAGCCATAGCTGCCGCTGCCGATATTCAAAATGGTGCGCCGTCCGGCGGCGTCCCAGCTTTGGTTGCCGCCATAGCCAAACGTGCCGCCGTTGACGGATTCCGCCGCCAACTGGCCGTAAGGATCGAAGCTGCGCGTGACGCTGGTGGCCGGGCCGATGTTGGTGCTGGCGAAGGTTTCCGTGATGTTGGTGACGAAACCGCGCGGCTCGTATTGGTAGGCGGTTGTCAGGTTTTGTTCCGGCAGCGTGCCGCTGCTGGCAATGTTGGTGGGGCGCTGCCATTCATCATAACTGTAAGTGCAAACCACGCCGCGCCCGTCGGTCTTGCTCTGGAGCAAGCCGGCAAACGGACTGCCGCTGGAATAATAATTGTTGGTCGTGGTGCGGGTGGCGCTGCCACCGCCGACATTTTGCTCCAGCAACATCTGGCCGGCGTTGTTGTAGGTGGCCTGCCACTGCAAATTGCCGGGCATGGTGCGGTTGGTCACGTCGCCCAGCGGATTGTAGGCAAAGGTGGTCAGCGCGCCGTCGCGGTCAAACTTGCCGATGGGGCGGTTCAGGCCGTCGTAAACCTGACTGGTGGTCGTCCAAGTGGTGACGTTGCCGCCGCTGGACGAGTCATGCTGCGAGGAAGCGAGGTTGCCCGCGAGATCGTATTGATTGAGGGTGAACTCGGTGGTGCCGGATGCCGGATAGCCGATGGCCAGCAGGGTATGGCCGTCGTTGTCGGTATAACTCGTGCTGACAACGGCGTTCGCGCCGGAACCGTCGGTGAGGGTGACGCGGTTATGGTCGGCGGAATAAGCGAGGTAGCGTTCGCGGACGAGGCCGCCCGTGGCGCTCAATATTTTTACGCTGGTGGTGCGCCCGATGGCGTCCAGCGTGGTGATGGTTTTCTCGCCGAGGGCATTGGCGTTGGTGACGGCGCGGCCGGCGGCGGCGTAAAAATTAGTGCTGGCCTGCTGCAAGACATTGGTGACGTAGCCGGTGATGTGACCCGTAATGTCTTCGGTGGCGCTCACGGTGACGATGGTCGGGCCGGCGGCGGACTTGGTGCGATCCAAGCCGTCATACGCGGCGGTGAAGACATTTCCGCCCGCGTCTTTTTCCTGGATGACATTGCCGCGACGATCAACTTGGACGGAATTGGTTGCGAGTGGCGAGCCGGACGCCGAATAAAAGATGCGTGTGGTAATGCGGTTGGCATCATCGTAAGTGGTTTGCCAATACGCACCGTTGGATTTGATTTCGCGTTTGACGCGGCCATCGAGGTAATAGCGCCATGCGTTCGTGGCACCTTCCGGTGTGGCACGATATTCCGGCTTGCCGGTGTCGGTGTAGAGAGTTGTGGTCACGCCACCCAAGGCGTTGGTGTAGGCTTGAACCTGTCCGCCCGGTTCGTAGCCGAAACCTTCGGCGCTCAAAACGGTGACTCCATCCACGTCGAGGTGCTTCTTTTGCGTCAGGCGGCAGAGGGCGTCCCAAGTGTTGGTGGTCATCGCGCCGCGCGGGTCAACGGCGAGCGTCAGGTTTCCGAGCAGGTCGTATTGGTAGAAACTTTGCGCGTAAAGATTGTAACCGGCGGGCGCTTCGACGCCGGAGCCGTCGGCCTTGGCCTCCGAGCGCCAGTGAATTTCCGTGGTGCGGCGTCCGGCTCCATCATAATCGAAGAACACATAATCTTCGGGGTTGTAACGCGAGCCGTCCACCCAGGCGAGTTCGCCGTTGTCATTGTAATAATTGAAACCCCATGACAGGGCGTTGCCGGACTCGTCGAAATTCTCCGTCTCCGTGGGCCGGTCGAGCGCGTCGTAATCGTGGAATGTGATTGCGCCCAAGGCATCGGCCTGCACCACCATCTGGCCGCGTTCATTGTAGAAATAGGTGTTGCTGACATCCGGGTCGCCGGTGGCGGTGTGACGGGTGGACTGCGTGATGAAACCGTGGCCGTCGCAGGCAAAATCGTTGGTCGCGGCGTCGGGCGAACCATAGGCGCGAATCTGCCGGGTCAACACGCCGAAAGTCAGGTTCGTCTGCGTGAGGCTGCCGTTGACGACCACGTTCGTGACGCTGCCATAAATCGCGAAGTTCGTGCTGACGGCGGTTGCACCCGCATAACGGATGATCTGCTGCGGCAGGAAATTGAACACCGGGTCATAGACCATGACGGTGCTGTTGCCGGCAGGGTCGGTCATCTGCACTGGCAGACTGTTGGGGTTGTAAATGGCCGTGTTGGTGGTCGTCTGGCTGGTGATGCCGTCGCCGGTCAGGTCGCCGGTCACAATGCTGTTGGTGACATTGCCGTTGGCATCGTATTGAAACTGCGTCACCAAGCCGCGCTTGTCGGTGCGCTGCGACACGCTGCGCGGATAATAACCGGGCGCAGTGGTGTTGGTGGTAAACCAGACCTGCTGGATGGTCTGCCCCAGCGGGTCGGTGATTTGGGTGATAAGGTTGTTGGTGTAGTCGTAACGGTTGGTGCGGTTGTTGCCGTCAACGACGAGCGTGTAGCCGGAAATGGTGTTGGTCCACGAATTTGTGAACACATAATTGTTGGAATAGACGAACGTCGCCGTGCGGATGGGGTTCAAGTCCAGCCCGGCGGTGGACAACTGGTTGGTGACGCGTCGCTGGCCGTCATAGGCGTTGACCAGCGCCCGGCCATCGGGCTTGTCCTCCTCAATCAGCAGATGGGTGGAATAGTCGTTCGTGCCACCGGTCACCGCCTGGTTGGCGTGCTGGTATTGGTAGGAACGGGTCGAGCCGTCCAGCAGGGTGACGCCGACCAGATCGCCGAAATCGTCGTAATAATAATACATCCAGCGCCCGTCGCCGGTGTAGGCGTCAATGATGTGGCCGTAAACGTCGTAATCGAAGCCGAGGAAATTGCCGTTGCTGCACTGGATGCGCTGCATCTGGCCGAAGTTGGCATCCGACGAGTTCGTGTCATAGCTGAAGGTGTAGAAATTGCCGCGATTGTCCGTCCATTGGGACAGGTAAGGCCGGGCGTTGGTGATGACGCCGCTGTTGAACTTCGTGAACTGGAACAGCCGGACGCTACCATCGGCACCATACAGGGTGTAATTGGTGATGGAGTTGTTGACGGAACACACGATGTAGTCGCGGAGCCGGTTGACCAGCCCGCCCGCGCCAGCGACGGTGTTGTTTTGCAGTTGGGGATTGGCGGCGAGTGTCGGTATCCATTGCGTGCCATCCAGCGTCAGATTGAGCGTCGCCCCGCTGCCGGAACCGCCGGTGACTGAATTGGGCGTGGCCGGTGCGACGGTGTAAAGCCCATTGGAAATGAGGGTGGAACCGGTGATGTGGCCGAGCAGCACGCTGTCAATGCGGACCTGGGCGGGCGTGCCGGTGCCGCCGGCGACAGTCAATATGTCACCTGCCTTGTAACCGCTGCCGGTGTTGCCGACGGAGGAGGCCGAAACGATGGCAGGCAGCGGTTGATGCACATAGGCCAGCACCGCGCCGTCCATGTCCGCCGCGTAGATGTTGGTGCTTTTTTTGCTCACACTCAAATAGGGCATGAGGTTGAGCTTCCAGCCCCGGCCAAACTGGTTGTCCGCCAGATTGTGGCTGGAATAATTGCGGTGCAGCGCCAGCGGCATCGGGCCGGGCAACCGCAAATCGGTTTCGCTCACATAAAATTCGCCGGTGATGTTGTTCACCGGGTCGCCAACCAGCTCTCCCGCCTGCGACGGGTCGTTGGGCGTGCCCAGGCTGCCGTTCTGCTCGCTGGCCAGAATGTCTGATGACAGCGCCGAGGACGAAGTGCCCGCCGTGGTGCCAAGCTGCGACGAAACATCTGCGGCCCAGGCGGTGGTGAACGGATCAACGACATCATTACCGACCTGACCGGCCACGGTTGGCGCATCGTAAAGGGGGACTTCATCCGGCACGGTAGTGGTGTTATTGGCCGGCTGATTGAGGGCGATGGAATAATCGTTGTTGTTGTCGCTTAAATTGTAGCTGGGCGTATTGGCCGCCTCCACGGTGTTGGCTGGGAAAGGCTGCCCGGAAAAGCCGCCGTTGATACTGTTGGGCGTGATCAACGCCGCGAAGTCATACGGGTTCAAAATCAGCGCGCCCATGCCCTTGTAAACGGCGTTGGTCACCGGCCCCGGCGTCATGAAGACGGTCACATAGCCGTAGGTCGGGGCGCTTTGCAAATCGGCCACGGTCTGCTGCCACATACTGGCATCCCAGCTTTGCAGCGCCTTCCCCTGATAGTTCGTCGTGCCCTGCTGGGCGTAGTTATAGACGTTCAACTGGACGATGTTCTGGCCCCGGCTCTGCGCCAGTTGCAACAGGCGCACGGTGGAGACAGCGTTGGTCTGCTGGTAAAAACGGTTGATGACCTGATGCTCTTCCGCCGAGGCATCCACGATGCCGAACAAATTGTAATTCCATTCCGCCATGGTGTAGTTCTGGCCGGAATCGGGATGCAGCGTGCCGTTGCCGGCGATCATCGTTTCGTAAAAGAACATGTCCACACAAGGCAGGACGGGGTCGGTGCCGTTGGTCAGGCTGCCGGAGCTGTCGCGCGAGGGGATGATTTTCGACAGGCCGGCGGCGAACATGGAAAGCTGGTCGAATTTCTGCCACTGCTGGTTCATCTGCGCAAACTCGCTGACCTTCTGGTAATACGACATCCCGGCCAGATACATGAGCGCGCCCTCATAGACATCGGGCGACTGGCTGCCGGCCTGCGCGGGGCTGGCGTTCAACAAACTTTGCATCTGCCACAGATCCGCCGCATGGACATTGAGCATGTCGCGCGTCACCTGCCCGTAGTTCAGACAGATGGCCGCCTGATCGCCCACGCGCAGCGGGCGTTCAATGTCAATTTCGTTGTAGCCGTTCAGCCCCAGGAAAACTTGCGTCTGGTCAATGGCGTAAGCCGGGGTGATGGCGCGGTGCCGGTGATACTTGAACCGCACGCCCAGCAAATTATCGTTCGAGTCAAAGTTCAAGGTCAGCGTTTCCTTGGACAACAGGTTGGTGTCGTTGCTGAAGGCCGACTGGTTGGTGACGCCGGGACGGAAGGGCATCAGGACGAGGTTCAACTGCACGTTGCCGTTGGTCACGGATTGATAGATGTAAAATTGGCGGTTGTGCAAGTCCACCAGCCGCAGATCGCCGGTCTTGATGTCCTTGGTCGGGTCGCTCTTGCTGTAAACCTCGACGCTCATCGTGTCGAAGAGGTTGGTCAGGGCCGGATTGATGCTGGTGAGGGCACTGGACGACAGGTTTTCAATGGAAGTGCTGGTGTTGGTCAACCACGTCGGCGTCGGAAAATCCTGCCAGCGGGCGCAATAATGCTGGCGGTTGATGATCTTGACGCCGATGTCATCCACCGAAACGCCCGGATGATTTTGCAACAGGGTCTGTTGCAGGTAGCGCGGGAAGATGACACGCAGCGTGTTGTCGCCGTCCACCGCCAAGGAAAGCAGGTTGGTGTTGCCGTAGATGTAGTCATGCACCCATTCGTAGGCGTTGCTGTAATTGGTGGGCATTTCATCGAACAGGTTCAACCCTTCGTTGATACGGTAGTCCTTGAGCCACGGAAAAATATGCACCCAATTCGTGCCGATGTAGGCGGCCACCCACGGATAGTTGACCGCAATCATCGTGTTGGTGGTGTAAAGCTGGCCGGCTTGAGTGATGTCGCCGTGGACTTGGAACTTGAACATCTGGCTCAAGCGCGCATCCAGAATCTGCATCCCGTTGTGCGGCGCGAATTCATAGACGGCGGGCACGCCGGCCTGCCGCAGCAGATAGACCAGCAGCGCGCATTGCTCGATGGGCGAGCCTTGTTTTTCCAGAAAGGTTCCCAAGGCACCGCGCGTCACGCCGGGCGGATTGATGGAGTTTTCCGCGACGTTGCCGTTGTCGTTGACATCCATCGGGTCGGTGAGGCCGATTTGATTGATGACATAATTTGCCAAGGCAATCGGGTCGTTGCCCATGCTGGCGACAAAATTATCCAGCACCGGATGCCGCCGCAGTTCGGGGCTGTTGTCCAGGTTGGTCGCGGCCGACGGCGCGATGCTCACCGCGTTGGTCACCGGCGGCGTGTTAGTCAGCATTTCATTCAAGGTCATGCCCGCGTAGAACGGCGGCAGCGGGCTGCCGTTAAAATGCGGCTGGTCGAGGAAGGTGGAGCGCCACGGCGGACGCGCTTCGAATTCGAGCGAGTAGAGCAGCGAATTGGTCATCTGCCCGCCGCCGGTGATAACCATCGGATTGCTGTTGTCCGCCGGATTGCCGGCGATGCTCACGACGTAATAATAATTGGCGGCCTGGCTGCTGGCGGTATGCGTCAGCATGAACGCGCCCGCCGAGTTTTCGCCCCAATATAAATTGGGGATGGCGGCCAGCACGGTGGTCAGCCCATAGGCGTTGGTCGCGAGCTGAAAGCCATTGGTCATGTAGGTCTTCCAAGCGTTGGTGTTGGAAACCGTGGGCGGATAAATGCTGACGGTGCCGGCCAGTTGAAAATTGGTGCGGTAATACGCCTGAATCACCACCGGCTGATTGGACAAAACCGGGTCGCCCGCGTAGATGCCGAAGTTGTATGGCTGGCTGTAATAGAGCGGACTGCCGCCAACCCGCTCGCCGAAGGCGACGATGGGATTGTTGAAGGCGATGCGGTTGGCCGGATTGCTCTGCGGCGATGCCCCCGCCGCGTTGTAATGGTAAAGGGTCTGGCTGCTCCACGACGAAAGCCCGGCATACAGGGTCGAACAGTTTCCATTCAAGTTGCTGTAAACCGTTCCCGTTTCATATTCCAAGGGGATCACCTGTGACCAATAAGTCGGGTCGCTGCCGCCGCCGCGCCAATACATTCCTGACGGCGAGACCACTGAATTGGTCGTCGAGCCGTTCGGCAAAATCGTCACCGTGGCGTTGGTGGTCAGGCCCGAAAAATAGTTCGTGCTGGTGTTGAGCGACAGGACGATGGTTTTGGCCACGGCCAAATTCGCATTGAGGGCGGAAACAAAAAGATTGGTGCTGGTTTGATTCGCCGCGAAGGTGACGGAGGTGGGCAATGAAGTGTAGTCGCTGCCGGCGGTGGCCGTGCCGCCGACAGTCAGGTTCGCAGTAACCGCGTTGGTCAGTTCCCCGGTGCGGGTCAGCGTGAATTGACCGGCGTAAATTCCGTTTTGAGAATCATACCCGCCGGGCGCGGTGACGCTGATCACCGGCACGTCCTGTGCGATGGTCAAGGTGGCGGCGGAGTTGCCGATTTGATAATAGCCCGATTGAAGCGTCAGGGTCAGCGTCTTGGGACTCACGAGGTGCGATGTCCCTGAAATCGAAATGGTGAAATCCGCGTTGGAACTGCCGGCGTTCAGCGTGACCGAGCCGCTCAAGGCCGGGGAAACCGTGTAGTCCGTGCCGCTGACGGCGTTACCGCCAACCGTGTAAGTCACCGTCCGCGCGTTCAGCGTGTCGCCGCGAATGATGCGAAACGTGATGCTCTGGCTGCCATCACCCTTGGTCATTATCCAGTTGGCATAATTGGTGCCGCTCGAAACGAACACGGCATTCATCACCGAACCCATGTTGTAAATTGTCACCGGTGCGCTGCCGCAGCCCGCCGTGGCCGTGCAATCGCTGCTAACCGATACGGTTCCGTTTTTGTCATATCCAAGAGCCGTGTTGGTGCAGTTGAATGTGAATCCTTGGGCGGAACTATAGTCGCCCGCAGCCCAGGTCAGGGAGGCGGTCATCTTGTCAACATCGGACGAAGTGATTGGATGCCCTCCAGTGCCAGTGACGCCAACCGTCCAAGAGATCGAGGAGGAGGCATGATTTTCCCAGACGTTGTCGCTGCAATTTAAGGTGCTCGCGATTTTGGCCCAGCCAGAAATCGCGCCGCCGGTAGTGGCGGCGTAGCTGCACGAATCGAGATAGGTTTGCATCGCCGTGGCTCCGGCGGAAATTGCGCCCGCAACCAGCAGGACGGCAACTGCCGCATGACGGCCCACACATTTGATGAAAAGATTGGAAAGGGAATTCATGGTATTGAACGGATGAAAGGTTTCAGGCTTCATTGCAACGCGGCTCCATTGGTAGGACTGTCAATGAACACGGCCAAAATCCCCGCGCCGGGATTGTTCGGGTCGGCCGCCTGCCAGATGGGGATGCCGTTAGTTTCCTGCACTGCCCGGTAAAAGCCGGTCGCATACGGCATGGAAACGGTGAAGTTGGTTTGGCCGTTCGTGCCAATCACCGCCGCCGTCCACGGATAGGTGGGATTGTCCAACACCGGCGTCGTGTAGATGTCGTAGGTGGAGGTGCCGTCGCCGTTGGTGATGGTCAGAAATAACTGGTTCGTCCCGGTCGAGGACAAGACCAGAACCGGGGCGGTTTGCGCCAACAGAATTCCGGTCAGGCAAATAAAAAGACCCGCAGCAAGCATGGCGCGGGTCAGAACCGTCGTCTTTCGATGTGAATAATCGTTTCCTAGTTTTGTAGGCTTCATAAACAATCCATTTTTAATTTTCCAGTGTTGTTGTCTTCGTCCATGGGAACCCGGTGGGGATCGCCTTGCTGCTTCGGCAAAAGTTGTTCTAATCTTTTTTGCAGCTTTTGCCAATCATTTTTACTGCACCCTTTTTATCTTTCTCAATATAGGCGGAGAATCGGGGCAAAAATGTAACGCACAATATATGCCACCCCCCCCCAGCCGTGTAAATCACAAAATCACGTTGCGCCCCAAACGGATGCGCCAAACGATAGGAAATTTCGTGAGGATTTTTAGCCCATGCCGTTCGCTAGGCGTTGGGAATATCTGATTTGGCCTTCACCAAAAGATTACGGGGCAAGCGGATAATGCGTTCGTCCGGCCCACAACCGGCAGTCGGCGGCAATTTGGGAGCGGCAGCATCCGTGATGTCTATGCCGATGACCGCGAAGTCGCCGTCCGCGAGCTGCCAGATGTCCGGGCAACCACGACAGCCAACACTTTGCGCACCGTTGGCGTGCGGGTCTTGGCCGATTCTGCGAAGAAATTCGATGGGTGCATTCATGTTGAAAACGACAATCGGGGAAGTCAGAAAAAATGGCAAGAACAAAATAGCACATATATCGGGTTTTATTAAAACCCGTTTGCGGCTTTCGTTATGTGTTGTGGCATTACCATACCGTCGAATCGTCGGCCAAAAAGTCCGCGCCTACCGCAAGGAGGCTGGATTAAGTCAGGAGGCTTTGGCCGAAAAAGCCAGCTTGAGCTACAAATACCTAGGCGAAGTTGAACGTGGGTATGTCAATGTTTCGCTGGATTCCCTCATGCGAATCGCCAAGGCACTCAAACTGAAATTGAACGATTTGGTGTGCGATGTTTAGAGTTTTCCCCAAAGCAATTCTTTGCCCGCAGCCGGTCGTGCTAAAATGTCGGCATGGGAATCGGGGAATGGATTTCAGAAAATTGGATTAACATTGTTACCACGGTCAGCGGCATCGGCGGTTTGTGGGCGGCTGTTTTTGCTCTTCGCAAGGACGCCAAAGCCAGAAAAGAGGAGGCGAAAGCCCGAAGGGTTGGGAACCTGCTCACCATCACCGCCAATCACCGCGAGCTTTGGAAGTTGCCTTTCCTTTATCCGACACTGGCTCGTGTCATTGATCCGGCAGCGGATGTGGCAAAACAGCCACTGACACCAGCGGAAGAGTTTTTCATGAGCATGGCCGTTTCGCATACGAGCAGCACCTATGAAGCCCTCAAAGATGAACTGCTGACGCATCAAGAAGGTCTGCGCCGGGATGTGAAATCGTTTTTCTCCCTGCCAGTGCCAAAGGCAGTTTGGAACAAGACCAAACTGCTGCAAAATCAAGATTTTGCAGCCTTTATTGATTCTTCTTTGAAATAATGGTGTCCCCTTGCGGAATAGAGAGATTTTGAATGTTTGCTATAATAATCTGTGGAAGGCTCTAAAAAGGGATATGAAATTGCCAAAAAGAGTGTCACAGCACTCCATATTGGTGACTCCTATGGGAAGCGGGTGCTTTTCGAGCATCTGAAAACAAACTAGCAAAATACAAAAAAGGAGAATTGAAAATATGGCTACAACCTATCCAAAAACCGAAAAGAAACAGTCAGTTGCCGACTTGGCTTGGGAATACAGCGAAAACAAGCGAAAGGGTCAGGCTGTCCGTATGCGGGATTATCTAGTAAAATGCCCGGATCGCCAGTCGCGGCTCGCCTTCAAGGAACTGGTCAACACAGACCTGCTGCTCGATCTGGTGGCGCAAGGGCATGCAAGGGCTTGATGGTTGCCATTTCGCTTCAATATGTTATGCTACCTCAAAGGCGATAAGCCGTAGAGTTTGGCGATTCTCCGGCTATGTCAGCCCAAGGTCGGCGTCTTCATTGATGCCGGCCTTTTTCACTTTCAATCTAAACCATAATGGTTACTTGACAGCCCAAAAGCCGCCACTAAAATGCCACAAATTGGGATTTGAAATATGCAACTTCCGACATCAGAACAATTGAGAATTGGATTGCGGCGTTGGCGGGAATTACGGAACAAAACCGCAAGCGATGTCGCTACCGAAAGCAGGCGTGGAAACAACGCGTTTAGTTCCGGGCGTGTAACCAAGTGGGAGAGCGGTAAAACCGGCATCAACTACAAGCGGTTGGTCGAGGATATTTTGCCGGCATACCAAATCGAAGATTTTGACACCTTCATTGATTTCTGTCTTCCCCCTTCCATTGACGACATCACGGTGTTTGCCGAAAAGGATTTTGGAAATAATCCGATTGTGCCAGGCATTGCTGTCCAATCTGTGAGCGTGGGCTATCTTAACAAGCACCGGACACGGCTTGACCGGGTGATGTTCGAGCCTGGGAAAAAGCAGCAGACGTCTTGGGCTCCGCACATCGGCCATGAATTTCTGTTTGTGCAGAAAGGGGCAATTGTCTGCGAATTTGCTGTCGAGGAAAGAGGACAAAAGAAGACGGTAGTGATCAAGGCTGGCATGGCCGTAGCGTTTCCAAGTGCGCTATTCCATAGTTGCTATAACAACAGTGATACTGAATCGGCGGAATTGATGGTTGCAAAACCAAGCTATAGCGGGACGGCAGGATTGAAACCGAAATAATTTTTCATACCAAGAAAAGTGCGTGTTCACGATTGTGAACGCGCATATTTTTTGCTCGAAATCCCCACTCGCGCAAAAAATATTATTTGTCCTCCGCTAGTTTGTCACAACTTGAGCATGGTGCTACTCTAGTATGTTGGAGTTTATTCAACAAAAAATTCCAAACTAAACACCATGAAAAATCGCCATCCCTCCGCGTTGCCGGAAAATCCGTCACCGCTCAACAAACTCGTAGAACGTTTCCCGCTGGCTTCAAGCCGGGCGGCCGCCGCCGCCAAACTGCTCTTCGGCCAAGGCCGGGATCATTTGGTGGAAGAAGTCGTCAATGATGTGATGCTCCAATTGTGGCGGCGGCACTTGGATGGCCGCCTGCCGGATAATCCGGAAGGTTGGGCCTACAAGGTGGCGTGGCATCGTGCCGCTCGCGTTGCCCGGCTCGAAGGTCGTTATGTCAGCGGTCTGGCTGAACAACCCGACGACGATGAAGCAGGAAATTTCATACCTCTGCCGCCGGATAAATTCACGCCGGCGATGGGTGCAGAACTGAACGAACGGCTGGTGGCGGTAAAAAAACTATTCGACGCCTTTGACGCAGCGGCGACAACCCAGCTCAATGAACGTGACACGGCTCTGTTCAACCTTGTCTATCGGAAAAAACTTTCCGGCGAGGAAGCGGCTGAACAGCTTGATTTGACGCCGGAAGCGTTCCGTCAGCAATGGTCGCGTTTGTTGACGAAGCTGCTGGGATCGGTTCGCTTACAACTGCAAGATGACCCGGCTTGCCGGGAACTGCTGGCTACGGTGCTCAACAATGAAAAAACTTTTCGCAGCACATTGATGCAGTTTCTGCGCTTGGTGCTAAAAGAGGGCGTGCAGGAACTGGAGCGGCTGGTCAAACTGACGCTGCGAAACTGAACCACCCGCCAGTTCAATCACTACCCGGCAGGCCAAGTCGTCTGCTGGGTTTAATTTTATCGGGTTATATCATTGCCATTTCTGGCAAATTCCTGTCAGCGATATTTGGTAGCTCAATGACGGCGACTTCGCCGTCATCGGCATTGACATTGCCAATTCCGAACGCAGTTTGGATCAAGACCAAACTGCCGCAAAAGCAAGATTTTACAGCCTTTATTGACTCTTCTTTGAAGAATTGACCTCAATATCAAGTCTTTGACTGTGTAAAAGCCAACACGCTACTCTGGCGATAGGTTTGAGTCCGTAGGGAATGTGGAATCTAGGCGCAAAAGGCCGGCAAGAATCTGCCAATGATGCTCGGTGGGGCAGATGATGCCGTGTTCCCACTTCCGCACCGCCCGCACCGAAACCCCGGCCTTTTGCGCCACTTCTGCTTGGGACAGGTCGGCTTTAATGCGCTTCACATGGAGTTGGTCGCCCAAGGTTTTGGGATTGACGGGAATGAGCTTCCGACGACTATATCTGTCCTTGGAATCATCATATTTCACCCATGCGGAACGCTGTGCAATACCCAACAGTTGACCCNNCTCAGCTTTTTTCGTTAGGCATCGCGGCGGCGCGGCATTTTTTGCACAGGATTTGGCCGGAGTCGGTCATCTCTACATCGCGCAGCGAGTATTCGTTGTGGCACAGTTCGCATTCCTGCAAGACTGCGTCCGGTGGTATTCCGAGCAGCGGGACTTTGAAGCCTTCGCGCTCGACGAGAGCATGATCTTTTAGAGCCATATTTTTATTTGTATGTCGTTATCGCTGATGCCTAACCAGTCGCCGGAGCCAACCGCCGTTGGCGCTGTCAGTAATTCGCAAGGATTTCTGGTGTGCATAGATTTTAGTCGGCGGTGGCTC
>PLYV01000051.1:0-150 GCA_003151855.1 Limisphaerales bacterium
ACCGCGAAGACCAGCGCGAACCGGCCAAGATGGTTTTTCTTTGCGGCGCGCGGGAACATCACTACATTTTGTTCTCTGCATGGCAATAGCCGCAAGTCAATTCAGGCGCTTGCTCGTTCATTTTGATGACAAGACGAAATCGACCGCCTG
>PLYV01000051.1:180-10665 GCA_003151855.1 Limisphaerales bacterium
CCGCTGCTCAACGATCCCGTGGATGTCAGCGGCGATTTCCGCGCGCTGGAAAATTTTTATTACCTCGCCGACAAGGTTTCGGGATTTGATCCGGCGACCCATTCCGGGAAGATTGTCTACCAGCGGGCGCAATTTTCCGTGCGCCACGCCTTTGACAACGACCTGGCCGTCATCGCGCCCGCCAAGCCGATTCAATTTCCCGACAACCAATACACCGCCAATCCCGAGTTGCCGTTCACCCTTGATTTTGTTTCGCCCCGCGCCCTCCACATTCGCATGTCCAGCGGGCCGCAGGTGCATCGGCCGCAGCCGGAACTCATGCTCGCCGGGCCGGTGCCGAACGATGATTCCTGGAAATACGAAAAGATTCCCAGCGGCCACCGTTACACCAGCGCCGCCGGCTCGGTCACGATTCTGGAAAATGCCTTCCACATTGAACTCCGCGACGCCAGCGGCAAATTGCTGACGGCCACCGACCACGCGAGCGACAACAACACATCGTTCACGCCAATCCTGCCATTCGGCTACGTCCGCCGCGCGGCGGATTATTCGCGCAGCTACAACGCGGCGTTCACGCTGTCGCCCGGCGAAAAAATTTTCGGCTGCGGCGAGTCGTTCACCAGCCTCGACAAGCGCGGCCAGAAGCTGGTGCTGTGGACGGACGACGCCAACGGCATTGAAAACCAGGGCGAATACAAGCCGGTTCCGTTTTTCATGAGCAGCCGCGGCTACGGCATGTTCATCCACACCACCACGCCGATCACCTGCGACTTTGGCAACACCTTCAACGGCCTTAATTCACTGATGATCGGCGACGACGAGCTGGATCTCTTTGTCTTCCTCGGCACGCCCAAGGAAATTTTGAATGAATACACCGCGCTCACCGGCAAATCGCCGTTGCCGCCGCTGTGGAGCTTCGGCCTGTGGATGAGCCGTTGCACCTACAACGCCGAGGATCAGGTGCGCACCATCGCCGCGAAATTGCGCACGGAAAAAATCCCCTGCGACGTGCTCCATCTGGACACCGGGTGGTTCGAGACCGACTGGCAGTGCGACTACGAATTTTCCACCACGCGCTTCACCGACCCGAAGAAGATGCTCGCGGATTTGAAGACCGACGGTTTCCGCATCTGCTGCTGGCAACTGCCGTATTTCGTGCCGAAGAACAAACTCTTCCCCGAACTCGTGGAAAACAACCTCGTCGTCCGCGATGCCAAAGGCAACCTGCCTTACGAAGACGCCGTGCTGGATTTCTCCAACCCCAAAACCGTTGAATGGTATCAAGGCAAACTCGCGAATTTGTTGAGCGAAGGTGTGTCGGCCATCAAGGTGGACTTCGGCGAAGCCGCGCCGGCCAACGGCATCTGGGCCAACGGTCGCACCGGTTTCTACGAGCACAATCTTTTCCCGCTGCGCTACAACAAAGCCGTCGCCGAAATCACCAAGAAGACGACTGGCGACAACATCATCTGGGCGCGCAGCGCGTGGGCGGGCAGCCAGCGTTATCCGATCCACTGGGGCGGCGACGCCGAAAGCACGGATCAAGGCATGGCGGCGGAATTGCGCGGCGGACTTTCGTTCGGCTTGAGCGGTTTTTCGTTCTGGAGCCACGACGTCGGCGGGTTCACGGCCATGTCCGTTGAAGGCATGGACAAGGACTTGTTCGCGCGCTGGCTGGCGTTCGGCATGTTGAGTTCGCACAGCCGCTGTCACGGCATCGCACCGAAGGAACCGTGGCTCTACGGGCAGGAATTCATGGACAAGTTCCGCACGATTGACGAGCTGAAATATAAGTTGATGCCTTACGTTTATGCGCAGGCGAAGGATTCGTCCGAACACGGCCTGCCGATGGTGCGGGCGCTGTTGGTGGAATTCCCCAATGACCCCGGCTCCTGGCAGATTGACGACGAATATCTCTACGGCTCGCAAATCCTCGTCGCGCCGATCATGCACAACGGCGAAACCAGCCGCGACGTTTATCTGCCGCCGGGCACGTGGATTGATTACCAGACCGGCAAGG
Source organism: Limisphaerales bacterium (assembly GCA_003151855.1). Classification (GTDB taxonomy): domain Bacteria; phylum Verrucomicrobiota; class Verrucomicrobiia; order Limisphaerales; family UBA11358; genus UBA11358. Next base: position 2,201 of record PLYV01000051.1, read on the forward strand.
CTTACGCCGGCGGCTGGCAAAAAATCGAAGCCGGACAAATTCCGGAAATCATTCTGGTGCGCGACGGCTCGATCATTCCGCACATCGCGCTCGCGCAAAGCACGGCACAGATGGACTGGTCGAAGATTGAACTGGCCGTTTACGCCAAAGACGCGACCACCGCCAAGGGCTTGATTTTCCTGCCCGGGGAAACGGAAGCGCGCGAAATCACGCTCACGAAATCTGGCGACAGTTTCAAACTGACCAGCGATCCGCTCGCTGGAAAAGTGAAGTGGACTGTCCGTCGGAATTGAAAACATGATGAGAAACATCGCCGCCATCGCGGTGCTGTTGGGATGTTTGTCCAAAACGTTCGCCGGAGAAACCGTTGCGTCCGTGCCATATCAATGGCGCAACGTCTCTATTGGCGGCGGCGGTTTTGTCACCGGCCTGATCACACATCCACAGGGAGGGAATCTGTTCTACGCCCGCACGGATGTCGGTGGCGCGTATCGCTGGGCGGCTTCGGCGCGACGCTGGATTCCCGTCACGGATTCGTTTGACGCGGTGGATTTCACCGGCATCGAAAGCCTGGCGCTGGATCCGAACGACACGAACCGTGTCTATCTGGCGGCGGGAGTCTATGCCGGTAGCCGGGCGGCCATCTTCCGTTCCGACAACCAGGGCCGCACCTGGCGGCGCACCGAGGTGCCGTTCAAGATGGGCGGCAATGAAACCGGCCGCTTCAATGGCGAACGCCTCGTGGTCAATCCCAATGACGGCAACATCCTGTTCTTCGGCTCGCGCCGTGATGGTTTGTGGAAAAGCGCGGATCGTGGCGCAACGTGGAGCAAGGTGAAAAGTTTTCCCAATTTCGAGAGGCCAAGACCCGCAGCCCGGGGCTTCCGCTTCGGCCCCCGCCCGGTCGGCATCGTCTGTGTGCTGTTTGACGGAACCGCGATTTACGCGGCCGCTTCAACCACGGAGACGAATCTTTTCCGCAGCACGGACGGCGGCTCCACCTGGCAACCGGTGCCAAATCAGCCGTCCGGTTTGCGGCCCAACCACATCGTCCGGGCGGCCGATGGGAAATTGTATTTAAGCTACGGCAAGGAATCTGGTCCTGAATTCATGTCCGATGGAGCAGTCTGGAAATTGGATCCAAAAAATGACGCGTGGACAGACATCACACCGGTCAAATCAGCGGATGATGGGCAGCCCTTCGGCTACGGCGCGGTGGCGGTGGACGCAAACAATCCGCAGGTGCTGCTGGCCACGACCTTCTGTCACTGGAAGCCGCTGGATGAGGTTTTCCGCAGCACCAATGGCGGCACCAGCTGGGCGCCACTGCTGGCCACGGCCCGCTTTGACCACTCCCTCGCGCCCTATACGGTGGAACGAAAGCCGCACTGGCTGGGCAGCGTCGTCATCAATCCATCCGATTCCAATGAAGCCTGGTTCACAACCGGCTACGGCCTCTGGTGCTGCACCAATCTGACGGCGGCCGATGCCGGCGGCCGAACCGACTGGATTTTCGCCGATCGGGGCCTGGAGGAAACCGTGCCACTCGCGCTCATCAGCCCGCCGGAAGGACCGCATCTGGTGAGCGGCGTGGGCGACATTGACGGCTTCCGGCACGATGATTTGGAGGCCTCACCAGCGCTCGGAAGTTTTTCCGGCCCGCGCTTTGGCAACACGGAAAGCCTGGCCTTCGCGGCGAAGAAACCCTCCATCATGGCCCGCACCGGTTCCGGCGGAACTTCGACCCACGCGGCCATCTCCCAGGACGGCGGAAAAACCTGGCTCCTGCTGCCCACCGAACCGTCCGACGCTCGCGGCGGTGCTGGAACCATCGCGCTTTCGGCGAATGGCGAAATCATCGTGTGGACGCCACGCAATGGCGTTCCGAGCTTCACCGTGGATGGCGGCCACCACTGGACAAACTGCCTGGGGACGTCGCCCGGATTGCGCGTGATTGCGGATCCGGTGAATTCATCAAAGTTTTATGCCTTTGACGCCTGGTCGGGGAAAATCCTGGCCAGCACCAACGGCGCGTCCAGCTTTGGGGAGACGGCGGCGGCCTTTCCGCCGACGATCGGCCCCGGCGAGGCAGTCTTGTCCGCCACTCCTGGACTTGAAGGTGACCTCTGGCTCGCGCTTCACGGAAACGGGCTTTGCCATTCGCTGGATGGCGGTATAACTTTCACCCCAGCGGTTGAGGTGCTGAACGCTTCCTCAATCGGATTCGGGAAGGCGGCCGGCGGAAGTAAATTTTCCACAGTGTATCTGGCTGGAACTGTTGGAGACATCGGGGGACTATTTCGTTCTATTGACTTGGGCGTGACCTGGACGCGCATCAATGACAGCCAGCACCAATACGGCGCGATCAGCCACGTCACCGGTGATCCGCGCATTTTCGGCCGGGTCTATTGCGCCACGGGCGGACGCGGCATCATCTATGGCGACGAAGGGAAAGAATGAACTTATGAAGCGGATTTTAACAATCATCCTGCTGGCGACCGGTTTGAAATGCCTGGCCGGCAACTACACCAATTTTTCTGTCGCGGTTTACATTCCGATCAACATCGTCGAGAGCTTTGATAATCCGCAAAAGCTTCAGGCCGACTGGGACTGCATCCACCGCCAGTTGAAGGTGGACAAGGTCTACATCGAGGTGCAGCGCGACTGGAATCTGATCACCGACGAACAGGCCGAGCGCACGAAGAAATTCTTCCTCGACCACGGCGTGCAGGTCGCCGGCGGCATGGCGCTGTCGGAAAGAAACAACGGCGGGCAGTTCCAGTCGTTTTGCTACACCGACCCGCAGCACCGCGCCTTCATCAAAAAAGCAGCGGAGTTTGCCGCGCGGCATTTTGACGAGGTGATCCAGGACGATTTCTTTTTCGTCACCACGAAAAATGATTCCGACATCGCCGCCAAGGGCGACAAGAGCTGGACGCAGTTCCGGCTGGAATTACTGGACGACGCGGCGGAAAACCTGATCGTGAAACCCGCCAAGGCCGTGAATCCCAAGGTGAAAATGGTCATCAAGTTCCCGAACTGGTATGAGCATTTCTCAGGCTCCGGCTTCGACCTCGAACGCGAGCCGAATATTTTCGACGGCATCCACACCGGCACGGAGACGCGCGATCCGGTCATGACCGACCAGCATTTGCAGCAATACGAGAGCTACGAAATCATCCGCTACTTTGAGAACATTGCGCCGGGCCGCAACGGCGGCGGCTGGGTGGACACTTACAGTCTGCGCTATCTCGACCGCTACGCCGAGCAGGTTTGGGATACGATGTTCGCCAAGGCGCGCGAGTTCACGATCTTTGAATGGTCGGCCATGACGCGGCCATTTGAAGTTGGCGACCGCGCCGCGTGGGCAAGCCTGCCGACGAGCTTCAATTTTTCCGAAATGACCAACGGTGTGGCCGCGCCGACGTGGGCGCGCGTGGCCGGCTATTCGCTGGAACAGGCGGATAAAATTGTCGGACAGCTTGGCCAGCCCATCGGCATCGCCAGCTATCGCCCGCCGGCGGCCAGCGGCGAGGATTTTTTGCACAATTACTTCGGCAACCTCGGCATTCCGATTGACCTGCGCCCGGAATTTCCGACGAATGCAAATCTCGTTTTGCTGACCGAAGCGGCGAAGGCTGACCCGAACATCGTGGCGAAAATCAAAGGCCAGTTGAGCGCGGGCAAATCCGTTGTCATCACCTCCGGCCTGTTGCACGCGTTGCAGGACAAGGGCATCGAAGACATCGCCGAAATCCGCTGGACGGACAAAAAATTCATCGCGCACAAATACGCCGGCGGCTTCGGCGCGGGCAATTTTTCCACGCTCGACGGCGTGACCAACGCCGACGTGCTGTTCCCCGAAATTGATTTCCTGACGAACGATTCCTGGTCGCTGGTGCGGGCCGAGGCCAACGGCAACGGCTTTCCGCTGCTGCTCATGAATCGCTATTCGAAAGGCACCCTCTACGTTTGGACGATGCCGGACAATTTCACCGACCTTTACGCCCTGCCGCCGGAAGTCATCGGCGCGATCAAAAATTATTTGCTGCGCGGATTCCCGGTGCGGCTGGACGGCCCGGCGCAGGTGGCGCTGTTCGCGTATGACAATGGCGCGTTTATCGTGCAAAATTTTTCGGCCACGACGGCAGAGGTGAAGATTTCCACGCTGGGAAACTCCACCAAACTGAAAAATCTCGTCACCGGCGAAACGCTGGAAGGCCAATTGCCGCCGGCGCGCGGCTGGAACCGGCGGGATGAAAACACCGAGAACCGCGTCTCGTTCAAAACGCAGTTGCCGCCGCACAGCTACGCGGTGTTCACGCTGGCAGGCAATCATGAAAACGCCAGCGCGTCCTCCAAGTGAAATTTCGCAGCATTCACAACTTTATTCACCCGAAAAATTAACATGAAACAAAAAATTAGTTGTCTCGCCCTCGGCCTTGCGGCTTGCTTCGCCACCGCGGGTTTGTCCGCCGCCGCCACCAACGAAACGGTCCGGGTCATCTCCGCCGACCTCCAGCAAGCCAACGGCCCGCTCGACACCATGTTCAAGCGCTGCGTTGGCGCCGGCCGCGCGAACGAAGGTTTGCGCGCGGACTGGCAGCGGCAGTTGACCGAGGCGCACCGTGAGTGCGGCTTTCAATACATCCGCTTTCATGGCCTGTTCGACGACGACATGGGTGTCTATCGCGATTACAACGGCAAGCCGGAATACAACTGGCAATACATTGACGAGCTTTACGATTTTCTCCACAGCATCGGCATGAAGCCGTTTGTGGAACTGGGTTTCATGCCCGAGGGACTGGCCAGCGGGTCCAAGACCATTTTCTGGTATCGCGGCAATGTGACGCCGCCGAAGGACATGACGAAGTGGGCTAATTTCATCCGCGCCTTTGTCGAGCACGTCAAAGATCGCTACGGCGACGCCGAGGTGAAGACGTGGTATTTCGAGGTCTGGAACGAACCGAACCTCTCGGGCGGATTTTGGACCGGTTCCCAGCAGGATTATTTCAACCTCTACGCCGCGACGGCCCGCGCCATCAAGAGCGTTTCCTCCGATTACAAAGTCGGCGGCCCGGGAACGGCGGGCTGCGGCTGGGTCAAAGAATTTGTTCATTTCTGCGACACGAATCAGGCGCCGGTGGATTTCGTTTCCACGCACACCTACGGCGTGGAAAGCGGTTACCTGGATGAGACCGCCACTCACGGCACGGCGCTTTCTAAAAATCCAAACTCCATTTTTGGCGAAGTAAAAATGGTGCGGCAGCAGATTGCCGAATCCGCGTTTCCCAAGCTGGAACTCCACTTCACGGAATGGAGCAGTTCCTATACGCCGGCCGATCCGTTTCATGACAGCTATCACAGCACGGCTTACATCCTGGACAAGCTCAAAAAATGCGGTGACGCCGCGCAGTCCATGTCCTACTGGACGTTCACGGATATCTTTGAAGAATCCGGCCCGCGCTGGGAAGCGTTTCACGGCGGCTTTGGCCTGATGAATTATCAGGACATCAAAAAGCCGTCCTATTTCGCGTATCAATTCCTGAACCGCCTCGGCCCGACGGAATTGAAGGACAGCGATCCGTCCTCGTGGATTTGCGCCGACCAGGACGGCGGCGTGCAGGCGTTGGTTTGGGATTTCACCAACACCTTTCCGGGCAGAAACATGATCAATCAGGTCTTTTACAAACGCGATTTGCCGTCGCAGCCCAAAAATAAAGTCACGCTGGACCTGTCGCACCTACCCAAGGGCAAATACACGATGGAGACTTACAAGGTCGGCTACCGCGTCAATGACGCCTACGACACCTATCGCGATTTGGGCACGCCCAACCAACTCACCAAGGCACAGGTCGCGGAAATCAAAGCCAAAAACAACGGCGCGCCGATTGAAACCCGCACCGTGAAGATTGGCCGCGACGGAAATTTTGAGCAGCAATTCGACCTTCGCGAAAACGACGCCGTGTTGATCACGCTCAAGCGGCAGAAATAAAAACTGGATTTGCTGAACCAGAAACCTGTTTCGCTTAATCCCAAATTCTGAAGTGGGGAGCGCACCCGAGGCGGGTGCGCTCCCTTTTCCATTTCACAACAGTTGGTAGTGCGTTTTAACGACATGATTCTTCGCGTCCGCTTCCCTATCATTCCCGCTTCCATGAAATTATCATTTTTGCCTTTGGTCATCTTGGTGTCGGCGGCGGGCGCTTGGCTGGGTGTGGCGGCTGAACCGGCTCCGATTTATCAAGACGCGAGTCAGCCGCTGGAAACACGCGTGAATGACTTGTTCGCGCGGATGACGCTGGAGGAAAAAATTTCCATCGTGCATGCGGACTCAAAATTTTCCACCGCCGCTGTGCCGCGCCTGGGCATTCCGCGGCGCTGGGTGGATGACGGTCCGCACGGCGTGCGCGAGGACGTCGGGCCGTATTCGTGGAACTCGGCGGGGCGCACGGATGATTACGCCACCTGGCTGCCGGTATTGAGTGCCTTGGGTTCGACCTGGAACACGGACCTGGCGGCGGCTTACGGCGACGTGATCGGCAGCGAGGCGCGGGCGCGCAACAAGGACGTGATGCTCGCGCCGATTGTGGACATCGCGCGCACGCCGTTGTGCGGGAGGATTTACGAATACCTTGGCGAGGATCCTTTCCTGAACGCCCGGTTCGGAGTGAATTACGTCGAGGGACTGCAATCGAACGGCGTGGCCGCGTGCATCAAACATTTTGTGGGCAACAATCAGGAATGTGGACGCGAGACCATCAACATGGACATGGACGCACGCACGCTGCGCGAAATTTATCTGCCGCCGTTCGAGGCCGCAGTGAAGGAGGCGCACGTCTGGTCTGTGATGGGTGCTTACTCGAAATTCCGCGGCGAAAACTGTGCTTACAACGATTACCTCATCAATCAACTGCTGAAGGGCGAATGGCAGTTTCCCGGTTTCGTGATGTCGGACTGGGGCGGCACCCACAGCACCGCCGAGGCGGCACGCGGTGGTTTGGACGTGGAGATGGGCACTTTGGTCGGCTCAGAAGATCCCTCGGCTTACAGCAAATTTTTCCTGGCCCAGCCGTTTCTCGACGGCATCCGCTCGGGCGAATATCCGGTGTCGCTGCTCGACGACAAGGTCCGCCGCAGCCTGCGCGTGATGATTGCGACGGGAGTGCTTGACCCGCGTCCGTCCGGTTCGCTCAACACGCCGGAACATCAGGCCGTGGCCCGGCGCATTGCCGAGGAAGCCATGGTGCTGCTGAAAAATGATAACCACGCGCTACCGCTCAACCTCGTTGGCCTCAAATCGGTGGCCGTCATCGGCGAGAACGCCGTCCGGCACAACGCCAACGGTTTCTTCGGCGCCGGCGTCAAGACGCCCTACGAAATCACCCCGCTCGACGGCATCAAACAGTTTGTCGGCGACAAGGCGAGCGTGACGTATTCCGCCGGTTACACCAAGAACGGCGGTGGCTCCAATCTGGTGGCCGAAGCCGTGGCCGCCGCGCGGTCGGCCGACGTGACCATTGTCGTCGCCGGCTTCAGTCATACCCGCTATCAAGACGACGAAGGCTGGGACCGAACCAGCCTGCGCCTGCCGTATGGCCAGGACGAACTGATCAGCCAGATCGTCCAAGCCAATCCACGGACGATTGTGGTGCTGGTGTCCGGCCCGGCGATTGAACTCGGTTCATGGCTGACGCAGGTGCCGGCGGTGTTGCAGGCGCATTATTCGGGCATGGAAGGCGGTCACGCGCTGGCGAGCATCCTGTTCGGCGAGGTGAATCCGTCCGGCAAACTTACGGTCACTTATCCCAAGCAACTTTCCGATTCACCGGCGCACGCGCTCGGCACCTATCCGGGCACGAACGGCACGTTGTTTTACAAGGAGGGCTTGCTCGTCGGCTACCGCTGGTTTGACGCGAAGAAAATTGAGCCGGCATTTCCGTTCGGCTACGGCTTGAGCTACACGACGTTCAAGTATTCCAATGTGAAATTGATTCCCGGCGATGGCACCAACGGAATCGTGACGGCGCGGTTTGAAATCGAAAACACCGGCAAGGTGGCCGGCGCGGAAGTGGCGCAGCTTTACGTTCACGAAAACAATCCCAGCCTGATGCGGCCGGAAAAGGAATTGAAAGGCTTCAAAAAGGTGTTCCTGAAACCGGGCGAAAAACAAACTGTCACCATCCCGCTCAATCAGCGCGCGTTCGCCTTTTACGACCCGGCCAAGCCCGGCTGGGTGGCTGAAGCTGGCGATTACCAAATCCAAATCGGCAGCTCGTCCCGCGACCTCCGCCTAGAAGGCAGGTTTCAACTGAGGCAAACCGTGGTGGAGAAGTAGGCGTGGGGAGCGCAGGCCGCTTGCCTGCGTGTTTGGCGGCTCGCCAAACACCTCGTCCAACTATATCGGCATTTGCCACACGGTGTCGGAGAAAGTTGGTGTAACGAGGTTTTCGGCGGGCCGCCGA
>PLYV01000115.1 GCA_003151855.1 Limisphaerales bacterium
GTCCGCGCTTTCAAAGCGGCGACATGTCGCCGCACTCCAAATCAATCTTGATGAACCACTGGTCCATCGCGCGGAAGATGACGGGCGTTTTGCTGCGCCAGCAATGCGGATAGCTGTGATGATAATTTTCCTGATGCAACAGCGCGTGGCGGACGCGGAGTTCGTGCAACACGGCTTCGTTGGCGTCGCTCTTGCCGTGTTTTTCGAGAATGGATTTGCCAACCATCTCGGCCGGCATCTGCTGTTCGGCGGGGAAATCGTTGGTATGCGCCAGCGCGCCGTCGTCATTGACCGGTGAATAAACCGGCAAACCTTGAGCGCGGCCAAGATTGTAGTCTTCCAAACCGTGGCCGGGCGCGATGTGAACAAAACCCGTGCCGGTATCGGCGGTGACAAATTCGGCGGCAAAGGCCTTGCCGGTGCGATTGCAGAACGGATGCTGGTATTGAATCGTCGCGAGCTGTTCGGCAGAAAACGGCGTTTCGGTATAGCTCGTCCAGCCGCATTTCTCGGCAACAACGGGCAACAAACCGCGAAACAAAATGAAGTTTTCTTCGCCGACTTTGACGCTGACGTATTGGAGTTTTTCGTTGTAAGCGACGGCCAGGTTCGCCGGCAGCGTCCACGGCGTCGTGGTCCAGATGACGATGAATGTCTTCGGCTGGCCGACGACGGGGAATTTCACGAAGCAGCTCTGGCTGACGTGGTCGGCGTATTCGACCTCGGCTTCAGCGAGCGCAGTGCGACAAGGAATGCTCCAATACACCGGCTTTTTGCCACGATACACAAAGCCTTTGGCGACGATGTCCGCGAACATGCGCAGTTCGTCGGCCTCGTATTCCTTGTTGAGCGTGAGATAGGGATTTTCCCAATCGCCGAGGACGCCAAGGCGCTTGAACTGGGTGCGTTGGAGATCAATGTATTTGCGGGCGTAAACTTCACAGGCCTTGCGGATGGTGGCGGCATCGGCGGTGGTGTCGCCGGCTTTGCGCATATCCTGGGAGACTTTGAACTCAATCGGCAGGCCATGGCAATCCCAGCCGGGAATGTAGGGTGCGCTTTTGCCGCGCAGGGTCTGATACTTGATGATGATGTCCTTGAGAATCTTGTTCAACGCNNTCGCCGTTGGCGAAGGGCGGGCCGTCATGCAGGACAAATTTTTCGGCGGTCGCGCGCGACGCCTGGATTTTCTCGTAAAGCTTCGCGGCTTCCCACTTTTTCAGGCGTTCAGGCTCGCGCGTGACGAGGTCGGCCTTCATGGCGAAGTCCGTGCGCGGCAAGTTCAAGGTGTCTTTGTATTCCATTGCAAAAATGAATGGAAACGGTAACAGCAGGAAAAATCGGTGTCACGGCGGAAAATTGAAACCAAAGGGATCATCCCGCCAAAAAGAAAAAACCGGACCAGTCAGCCAGAGGATGGCCGAAAGGTCCGGGGAATTTGAATGAGCACAACGTAAGATTACGGAGAACTCGCATTTCAGCTGCACTCTAGCCGAAACGGAAATTGTAAAATTCAAAGATCAAGTTGCCGGCTTTTGCCACCTGCAACTGCTGTAATTAAACAACACTTCCTTATCATTGTCAACATGGATTAAAACATATAAGACACACTACTCAACTTCCAGCCGCCAATTAGCTGCACGGCAATCAGGCAACCAGTCGGATGGTCTCGGCTTTGGCCACCCGATCAAAACGAAGGCGCTCGACATCTTTCGCCAAACGCCGTTGCCAAACAAGACTGGGATGACCGTCCGCAAAACTCCGGTTTTATTGGATATTTTACGTTGTGAATAACTCGTGAATAAAAGTTAATATGTTGTCCTCGAATCTTTCGCCGCAATGCCCTAAAAACTTGATGTCCGCAGAAAACCATTCAGGAAGCTTGGTCAGCCACCAATATGCGATCATAAAAGCAGTGACAGCTTTAGCCGCATTTAGCTGATTTTAATGCAGTTGCGAAGATGGCTTTGCGGAGAATAAATTTGCGGCGCGCAAACATTTGATGTTTTCGCTTGAATAAAAATTCGCCAGACGGTTGACTGATGTGCGGTTCGACGAAAAGAATCAGTTGGTCGCCGGGGTGAATAAAACACTAAAAATCGGGTAACCGCGGAATATCATGCAGATTTCGGCAGAAAAAATTTGGCACTCGGCGCAGGAGCATTTGCGCGCCAGGTTGAGTCAGGACACTTTCAACATGTGGTTCGCCCCGCTGCGCGTGAATGCGCTGGATGGGAGCCACATCTCATTGGACGTGCCCAATGAGTTTTGCGAGGTCTGGCTCAAGGACAATTATCTGGGGCTGATCCAAGATGCGGTGGCCGCCGCCGCCGGCTGCAAACTTCAGGTGAAATTCAAGGCGACGGCGGATTCACATTCCGCCACGGCCATCACCAATCCCCGGACGCCAACCGAATCTCCCAAACCGAAGCCGGCCGCGCCGGCAGCCCGCATCCCCACCAACGGGGATCTTCTTTTCAATCCGAAGAACACGTTTGAGTCGTTTGTCGTAGGCAACAACAACAACCTCGCCTATGCCGTGTCGAAGGCCGTCGCCGAGGCGCCCGGCAAGGCTTACAATCCGCTGTTTCTTTACGGCGGCGTCGGGCTGGGGAAGACCCACCTGCTCCAAGCCATTGGCCAACACGTCGCCGGCAATAGAAAGAGCGCCCGTGTCGCCTATGTCTCGTCGGAAAAATTCACCAACGAATATATTGACGCGATCCAGAACAACAAGCTGGTTGGTTTCCGTAAAAAATACCGGCACACCGACGTGCTGCTGATTGACGACGTGCAGTTTTTCGCCGGCAAGGAGCGCATTCAAGAGGAATTTTTTCACACCTTCAACGCGCTGAAGGAAGCCGGCAAGCAAATCGTGCTGACCTGCGACCGTCCGGCCAGTGAAATTCAAGGCTTGGAACAACGCCTGGTTTCCCGGTTTGAGTGGGGACAGACCGCCGACGTGCAGGCACCGGATGTGGAAACGCGCCTGGCAATTCTCCAGAAAAAAGCGGAGTCCATGAATGTGGTGCTGCCGGAAGATGTGATGAATTTCATCGCCACGCGCATCCGCACCAACATCCGCCGGCTGGAGGGCGCCTTGGTTCGCGTGTCCGCACTGGCCGCGCTCACGGGCAAAAAACTGACGGTGGATGTGGTGGAAAACCTCCTTCGCGAAATGCTGCATGAAGAAGGCCGCCAGACCATCAGCATTGAAGTCATCCAGAAAAAAGTGGCGGAACATTACGACATCCGGCTTGCCGACATGACCAGCAAGCGTCGTCCGGAAAACATTGCCTTCCCGCGTCAGATCGCCATGTATCTTTCGCGTCAGATGACCGAAAGCTCGCTGAACTCCATCGGCGAGGCGTTCGGTGGACGCGACCACGGCACGGTGCTGCACGCCTGCCGCCTCGTCAAGGACCGCATGGAAGTGGATTCCAACGTCCGCCAAGTCGTCCACTACCTCGAAAAGCAGTTGATGCGTTGAAAAGTTTTTAATTCTAGTTTTTGAGTTTTTGGTTAATTTGCGGCAGGACTAAAAACTCAAAGATTAAAACTAAAAACTTCATGTCTGCCATCGAAGTCAACGGCCTGACCAAGGCGTTCCGCACTTACAAAAGACAGCCGGGATTTTCCGGAGCAGTCAAGGGACTTTTTCACCGCCAATACGAACAGACGCTGGCCGTCAACGAAGTCAGTTTTAAAATCGAACCTGGCGAACTCGTTGGTTTCCTCGGCCCTAATGGTGCAGGCAAAACCACCACGCTCAAAATGCTCGCCGGTCTGCTGCACCCCACCAGCGGCGCGGCAAAGGTTCTCAACCATACGCCATGGGAGCGACACGACGATTACCGCCGCCAGTTCGCCCTGGTGCTCGGTCAGAAAAACCAGCTCTGGTGGGATCTGCCCGCGCGCGAATCGCTGGAGCTGAACGCAAAGATTTACGGCATTTCCAAAGAGCGTTTTGAAAAAAACATTGGTGAAATGACGGAACTGCTCGGCGTCAAAGAAAAATTGAACGTCAGCGTCCGCGAACTTTCGCTCGGCGAGCGCATGAAGATGGAACTCATCGCCTCACTCCTGCACCAGCCGAAAGTTCTATTCCTTGACGAGCCGACCATCGGCCTTGACGTGACTTCGCAGAAAACCGTCCGTGATTTCATCCGCCGCCACAACGCCGAGCAAAAAACGACGATTTTGCTGACGAGTCATTACATGGCTGACATCCAGGAATTGTGCGAACGCGTCATCATCATTGACCACGGCAAACTTTTTTTCGACGGCAAGCTCTCTGAGATCGTGGACCGTTTCGCCAACTTCAAACTGGTGACGATCCAATGCAAGAATGCAGACAAACTGTCTGCGGAAACATTATCCAGCTACGGAGAAGTCATTGAGAAAGATTCCACCGCAATCAAACTTAAAGTGAAGCGCGACCATGTCATTCCGGTCTGCAAGGCATTGCTCGACGAACTGCCGGTGAGCGACATTGATATTCAGGAAGTGCCGATTGAGGATGTGATTCGGCAGATTTTTTCCAGGTAAACCATTCCGGACGCCCGTTCCGTTTTCTCCGCCTGCAATCTCACGATAAAATAAAAAACCCGGAGAAGTTTCTCCGGGTTTTTATTGAAAGACTGGCGGCTACCTACTCTCGCGGAAGCTATACAACCACTACCATCGGCCATACAGTGTTTGACGGTCGTGTTCGGAATGGGAACGAGTCGGACCACTGCGGTATTGCCACCAAATTGGTGCGCACGATTTTTAAACGTGCAAAATTAATAAAAGATCAATTCCGAAATGTTTCGGCATTTCTCTGAAAACTACACATAGGAGCCTATTGGCTTACAATTCGCGAGTTGAAATTGTTCTTCCAATTAAGGAAAAAGCAATCAAGCCGCACG
>PLYV01000013.1 GCA_003151855.1 Limisphaerales bacterium
CAGCGGCTTCACCCTGATTGAACTGCTGCTGGTCATCGCCATCATTGCCATCCTGGCGGCGATGCTTTTGCCAGCGTTGGCTGCCGCCAAACGCAAAGCCCAGCAGGCACAATGCATGAGCAATCTCAAGCAGTGGGGGCTGGCGGTCAACATGTATGCCGGCGATTTTTCCGACAAGTTTGCTGATTGCAGCGGAGTTGGCGTGGCTGGCCCCGGTTGGGTTAATAACACCTTCGCCACGAATTTTATCAATGGATACCTATACAAAAACCAAGCCGGTTCCGCCACCACCGGCACCCGAAACGCCAATGATGTAATTTATTGTCCAACCGACACCTGGCACCGCCAGTTTGAAGCCTATGGACCAAACATGGGAGCGACCCTGATTGGATACCATTGGATTCCGGCCAGGGGGAACATTGGTTGGGCCGGACCTGTCACCGCATACATACCTTGGTATGCCAGAACCAAACTTGGCCGACAATATCGCTTGGCTCCGGTCATGGCTGACTGCATCGAAATTGGCGCCTATGGGCCTCAGCCGGGATCTTGGATGATATTGGGAATGACAATCGGCACTAGTTCTTATAGTGGTCCCGGATCAACCCATGCCGGCAAGGGCGGCGTTCCCTACGGTGGCAATTTCCTCTACGAAGACGGCCACGTCGAATGGATCAAGTTCATCGAGACGAAGACGATCGCCCTTTCAGCGGGTGACCGGACTCAGCAAGGCTGGTATGATGCGCCGGTGTCAATAGGCACCGGTCCTTGGTGAAGATGGTTTCCGGTTGTTGAACTGCTTGGCGGCTCCCAAGTGTTTTAAAAATTGAGAAAGCTAAATCTCCGGCAGTAAATGAAAAAAACAATTCCGCTTGCAGCGTTGGTTCTTTTGACAGCGAGTCTTTTTGCCTGCAAGGCAGCCAAAGAGGCAAACCAAGATGGCGGCGGTTCCGCGACGCCGGTGACCGTGGAAAATCTCCGTTGCGAGTATCTCCCGGAGCCGTCGTCACTCGACGTGGCGAACCCGCGGTTAAGCTGGATTCTGGCCTCGGATCGGCGGGGGGAAAAACAGACGGCGTATCAAATCCTGGTGTCATCTTCGCCTGACCGGATTCAGTCGGGCACCGGGGATTTGTGGGACAGTGGCCGGGTGAAATCAGATGAGACGTCGCAAATTGTTTACCGGGGCCAGCCGCTGGTTTCGCGCGGAGAGTGTTTTTGGAAGGTGAGGGTGTGGGATCGTGACGGTCGTGCCAGTGGCTGGAGCGCCATTGCCCGGTGGCGGATGGGATTGCTTCAAGAAGCGGATTGGACGGCGAAGTGGATCGTTCCCGCGTCGTCCGAAAAATCGAAGGATACCCTGATCATCCGCCGCGCAATTTACGAAGGTGTGACCGGCGGCGGTTCGCTGGATGTCACGGAGAAAGTGAAAAGTTACATTGCCCAAGGTCGGTTGAACTTGTTGGTGAACAATCAAACCCTGGGCGGCGACCCGGCCTACGGCATCGTCAAGCGCCTCCGAATGGAATACGAATACAATGGCGAGTCCGCCACCCAATCGGTGAACGAGAACCAGTCCTTGGAAATCCCGAAATGCTCCCTGCCTTGTTTGCGCAAGTCGTTCGTGTTGAAAACGCCCGTCCGGCGGGCTGTGCTGTATGCCACCGCGCTGGGGCTGTATGAGGCGCGGATCAACGGCCGGCGTGTCGGCGATCAGGTGCTGGCGCCGGATTGGACGGATTATCGGAAACGAGTCCGCTATCAGGCATACGACGTGACGGATTTGCTGGGCGCGGGCAAGAATGTCATCGGCGCCCTGCTCGCAAACGGCTGGTATGGCGGCCACATTGGCAACGGCCAGTTTCAATTTTTCGGAAAGCAGCCGGCATTTCTGGCGCAGCTCGAAATAACCCATGCCGACGGCACCACCGAGACCATTGGCACCGATGAAACCTGGAAGTCGCAGGACAGTCCGATTCTCTCGTCCGACTTCATGCTGGGAGAAAATTATGATTCGCGGCGGGAAATAACCGGATGGGATGCGCCCGGCCTGGCTGACAGCAATTGGAACCCCGTCAGCATCCGCGCCGAACCAACATTGAAGCTCGAAGGCCAGGTCATGGAACCGGTTCGCGCCACGGCCGAATTGAAACCGCGCAAAATCACCGAACCCAAACCCGGCCAGTGGACTTTCGACCTGGGCCAGAACATGGTGGGTGTGGTGCGGTTGAAAGTTTCCGCCCCGGCGGGGACCAAAATCACCTTGCGCCATGCGGAGATGCTCAACCCGGACGGAACGGTTTACACCGAGAACCTGCGCGGCGCGCCCTCGGTGGACCATTACATTTGCAAGGGCGGCGGCATTGAAATCTGGCAGCCGCGTTTTACTTTCCACGGCTTCCGTTACGTTGAACTCACCGGGCTGACGAATGCGCCGGCTGCGGAGGCAGTCACTGGAATTGTAATCAGCACCGACGCGCGCAATACCGGCCAGTTCGCCTGTTCGGATCCGCGCCTGAATCAGCTTCAATCGAACATCCAGTGGGGCCAGCGCGGCAATTACTTGAGCGTGCCCACCGATTGCCCGCAACGCGACGAGCGGCTGGGCTGGCTGGGCGACGCGCACATATTCATCCGCACGGCGGCCTACAACGCGGACATCGCCGCGTTTTTCACCAAATGGCTCGTGGACGTGGACGATGGACAATCCGCCGAAGGCGCTTTTGGAGATGTCAGTCCCGANNCCGTGGACCGTTTACGAAATGTATGGCGACAAGCGCGTTCTGGAACAGCATCTGCCGGCCATGACCAAATGGGTCGAATACGTCCGCCAGCACACGGACCATTTGATTTGGGAACATGGCCGCGGCAGCGATTACGGGGACTGGCTTTCAAT
The DNA here is from genome assembly GCA_003151855.1 of Limisphaerales bacterium. Classification (GTDB taxonomy): domain Bacteria; phylum Verrucomicrobiota; class Verrucomicrobiia; order Limisphaerales; family UBA11358; genus UBA11358. The sequence continues at coordinate 2,897 of PLYV01000013.1, forward strand.
CAACGCCGACACGCCCAAGGACTTGATTGGCACCGCGTTTTTTGCGTATTCCACGCACCTGGTCGCCCAATCGTATCATGCGCTGGGACGCGACGCGGAGGCGGCTCCATACGATCGTTTGTTTGAGGAAATCAAGGCGGCGTTCAATAAACGCTATGTTTCATCCGACGGACGTGTGGCCAGCGGCACCCAATGCGCTTATGTTTTGGCGCTGAAATTTGGATTGCTGCCGGCGGAACTTCGTCCCAAGGCCACCGAATATTTTGTGTCTGACATCAAAGCCAAAGGCGGGCACCTGTCCACCGGCTTTGTCGGTGTAAGCCATCTGTTGCCGGTGTTGTCGAACATGGGCCGGGCGGACGTTGCGTATCAATTGCTGTTGCAGGATACGTTTCCGTCCTGGCTGTTCTCCGTCAAACATGGGGCCACGACGATTTGGGAACGGTGGGATGGCTGGACGCCGGAAAAGGGATTTCAATCTCCCAGCATGAATTCCTTCAACCATTATTCGCTGGGATCCTGCGGGGAATACCTGTTTGAAGGCGTTGGCGGCATCCGTCCCGCCAGCCCCGGTTTCAAGAATATTCTGATCCAGCCGGTCATCGGCAATGGGTTGACCTGGGCCAATGCCAGTTACGATTCCATTCGCGGCAGGATAGCGACAGTTTGGAAATGCGAGAATGGCCGGCTGTCGATCGAGGTCACCATTCCAGCCAACACCACCGCGACTGTGGTCATTCCCGCCAAGGACCAAAGCGAATTGACGGAAAGCGCCAAGCCAGTCACCCGCGCGGAAGGCGTGAAGCTGAAGCATTCCGGAAACGGCGTCGTGCAGTTGGAGGTGGAATCGGGCACCTACCACTTCGAGTCGCCGATGTGAACAGCAAGACCA
>PLYV01000034.1 GCA_003151855.1 Limisphaerales bacterium
GTAAGGGCCGATCTTGGTGCCGATCCGTTCATCAACCACTCCCGGCCCGTCTTCCGCAGCGTCATCTTCCAAGGCCGGCACCGGCAGTTCATCCGACAACAAGCTGAACGCGGAACGTCCGCGTTCGAGCAAATCCTCGGCGTCGGTTTGGGTGGAAAGCATCTCTTCAACGATGGAACGCAGGGCGGGATTTCCCACGCAGGCTTGATCGAGAAAAATCCGGCGCTGTTCGGGATCCGTCATGTGCAATGCCGTAAAGAAGATCGCGTCTTCCTGTTGTTTCGTGGCGCTCATTTTAAGAACTCAATCACTCACACGTTTTTAACGGACGATTGCTGTCCTTGGTCATTCTCCTCCAGCCGTCGGACCAGGCGGAACAGCCGGGCCTTGGCACAGACCCACTGGCGATAAACCGTGCGTTCGCTGAGGCCCAGGTTTTCTGCGACTTCCTCATTGGTCAGCCCGCCGAAAAATTTCAGCACCACAATCCGCGCCTGCTCCAGGTCTTCCTGTTCCAGTTTTTCCAGAGCCTCGTTGATGCGGAGCGCATCCTCGTCCGGCGTCGTCGCCGCAATTTCCAAGTCGTCAATGTTCAGCCGCGACTGGTCGCCGCCATGCTTCAACCGGGATTTGCGCCGGGCCTTGTCAATCAGGATGCGCCGCATCGCGTCCGCCGCCGCGCCGAAGAAGTGCGCGCGGTTCTGCCATGACCGGCTGCCGTCGCCCGCCAATTGCAGCCACGCCTCATGCACCAGCGCCGTGGGCTGCAACGTCTGCCCGGCGGATTCCTGGGCCATGCGCGCCGTCGCCAGATTCCGAAGCTTGTCATAGACCAGCGGCAACAATTGTTCCGAAGCCTGATTTTCGCCCCGTTTGATGGCTTCAAGCACCAGGGTGATCTCACTCATAGGTTGAGCCCAACCTAACATTCCAAGCCGGGGATTAAAAGGGGTTATTCCAGACTTTGCGAAGGTTTGATAAAGTCGTCAGTCAAAGTAAACACCACCCCGCCTTCCGGAAACATTTTGTCAATCTGTGGACGCAGGACCAGCATGTCCTCCACTTCCGCGCGCACCCGCTCGTCTCCCTGACAGGCGCGGTCAAGGAAGGCCTTCAGGTCCTCCTTGGCCTCGATTTCAAGGGCGGAAGCAAAAATTTGCTCCACCTTTTCTGTCATAGCTTTGCTCATGGCCTTCAAACCGGAAGGAGGGTCCTTGCCGGTCTTGAATACACGTCACCGCTTGAAACCACGCCGGCTTCGGCACAGGCAAAACACCGCCAGTCCGCCGCCGAGCATCACCCACGTCTGCGGTTCGGGCACGGTCATGATGGTCAGCACAGCCGAGCTGAACGTCGGGCTGCCACCGCCGGTCGCAAGGTCGGCGATGAACAACGTCCAGATCCCGTTCACGTCCCCGCCGTTCAAACCGTTGTAAAGATTCAAGCCCGCCGTTGGTGATGTGCTGGCAAACACGCTCCCCGCCGATTGCGGGTCAATGCTCCGTCCGTCCGCCGCCCAGGTCCCCGTCAATTGCCCGCCCGTGATGGTCGGCGTGTAAATGTCGTAGTAATGAATATCATTCCCCGTCGCCGCCAGCTTGATGTTGAAACCCGCGTCGCTGTAGCCAAACGGATTGCTCCCGTCCACGCCCGCACGGTTTAGCAACACCGCCATCTGTCCCGCCGGATCCACGAGGTAAGCGTAGAGGTCGCCGGTGAACCCGCCGGTGATGTCCAACTGCACCTGCACGTTGGTGACGCTGCCGCCCAAGCCGCTCACCGTGAATTGTTCCGTCACGCCCACCGGGTTGCCATCAGGGATGCTGGCCGGAGTGCTGTTGGTGTAACTGGTGCTGACTACCGTTTGCGCCCAGACGGGCGCAGCGGCCAGTAGCAGTGCTGTCAAAATTGCATTGCGTTTCATGTGTTGTTCTTTCGGTCGTATTTCTGACTTTCAAAATTGAAGTGGGGGTGCCAACCCAATAGCACCCCCACTTACCCCACGGTAGCGGAACCCAAACCGCCACCGAAGCTATTGCTCACGGCTGCCATTTCAGCCGGTAATATGCCGAGCTCGGCGGCACGCCGCCCAGGTCGCCAAAGGTGTCACTGACACTGATCACGCCGTTGGTCGCAGCACTGTTCGTGGCCACGTCCACCCAGTCGGTCAAGTTGGTCGAGCGTTCGGTGATGTAGCTGTAGTTCGGGATGCCGTGGAATACCAGATTCGCCACCCCGCCGGTGAACGACGTGAACTGGCCGGTGATCTGCCCGGTCGCCGCGTTGCTCACCACGATGCTGACCAACCCCGTGTTCGTCCCGCCAAAGCCGTCCGTCACCGTGTAGCTGAACTGGTCGTTCACATTGTTCGTGTTGTAGTAGTTCAGCAGGTTCGTGCCCGACAGGCTGACAATCACGCCGTTGGTGCTGTTGCCCACGGCGACCAGCGTGATGGTATCGCTGTCGGCGTCCGTGACGTTGGTCAGCAGGTCGCTGATCGTGATGCGCAACCCGTAAATGCCCGCGTTCCGTGTGTAGGTCGCGTTGCCCGCCACCGGCGGATGATTCACGGTCAGATACAACTCACCGTTGGAAATGCTCAGGGAAGCGGTGGCCGTGCCGATGCCATTGACCGTCACCGTGGAAGGCAAGGTGCCGGAAACCACGCCGCCGGAGTTGGTGGAAATGAGTTTGTAGATGCCGTGCGGCAACGAGCCAGCCACCGCCACCGTGACGGCGTTGCCGTTGAAGACCAACGTGCCGTTGGTCACGTTCAACGCCGGCGTGCCATTCGTGTAACTCAACGCCAGCGCGCCGGAAGCCAGATTGACGTTGCCGGCAAGATTGCCCGTGCCGCTGATGTTCGTCAGCGTCTGGCCGGAACCCAGCGCAAAGGTGGAAGTCAAACCGGACACATCGAATTTTGCACCGCTGGCGATAATGATTTTCGGCGTGGCCAGCGAACCGCTGCCGCTCAACGCCAGCGTGCCGGCGCTGATCGTCGTGTTGCCGGTGTAGGTGTTCGCGCCGCCGAGAGTCAAAGTGCCGGTGCCGCTGGAATTGATCAGTGTCAAACCGCCGTCGGTCGCCGCCACGCCGCCATGCAGGAGAACGTTGTTGATCGCGACACTGAAACCGTTCGCATTAATCTTTGCGCCGCCGTCCGCGATGGTCACCGCATTGGGCGGATTCGCATTGCCGCTCACAGCGGCTTGGAGCCAGTCGCTTTGGTTGGCCAGCGCCTTGAGCGTGCCGCCATCAAAGACGACGTATCCCACACCGATGGGCGTCGCCGTGCCGCGGGCGATGACACGGTCTGTGGCCAGCGTGCCCGTGGCAAGATAAACCATGCCGGTGGAAGTGGAACTGTTGCGCCCGATCGCGAGATAGCCTTCATCACTGGTGCCGGTGCCTTTGAGGATCGTCGCCGTGCCGCCGTTGGTGATGAGCAGCTCGCCGCTGCCACCAGCGTTGCCGATGAACAATCCGCTCGTGCCGTCCCAGTTGAACACACCGCCATTCACATTGAGCAAACTGGTTCCGCCGGTGCCAAACTGCCCGACAACGGAGTTGGGATTGCCGGTCTGGTTGGTGAAGGTCAATGAACCACCGGAATTAATGGTGATGGTGCCAAAACCTCCAGCTCCACCATTGCCAACATTCAGGTAGCCGTTCACCCCGGCCGTGCCGCTGGAGTATTTGAGCAAGCCATTGACAATTAACGCACCGCCGAACTGGACGTTCAGCGGCTGAAAATCACCGGCACTGGGGGCCAAGGCAGCCGCGCTGTTCCACACCAATGTGCCGCCATTGACCTGCAACTCGCCGGTAAACGTGTTGGTCGCCGCCGACAGCGTCAGCGTGCCGTTGCCCGCCTTGGTCAGCCCGCCCGTGCCGCTGATGCTGCCGCCGACGGTTAGATTGTTCACGCTGACCGTCACCGTCCGGCTGGCATTGGGCGTCACCGCGCCCGTGCCCAGGTTCAAGTTCGCCGTGCCGGCGAAGGTGAAGTCGCCATTCCAGCTTTGCGGGTTGTTGTTCAGCGTCACGGTCGCGCCGCTGGTGTTGTCAAGCGTGCCGCCGCTGATGGCCAGCGTGCTGGTGCCGAGTGCCGCCGCGTGGTTGAGGTTCAGCGTGCCGGCACTCACCGTCGTGGTGCCGCTGTAGGTATTCGCCCCGGAAAGGGTGACCGCGCCGGCGGTGGTCTTGGACACCGGGATGCTGGTGCCGGCCAGCACGGCGGAAACCGTGCCGGATTGCAGCGCGAGGTTGGTGGCGGTGAGCGTGCCGTTGGTGAGCGTGCCGCCGGAGACGGTCGCCGTGCCGCTGTTTTGGCTCGTAGCGCCCAGATTCAATGTGCCGCCGGAAACGGTCACGGCAGCCGTGCTGGCACCAAGCGTGCCGCTGCCGCTCAAGGCCAGTGTGCCCGCAGAAACGGTCGTGGTGCCGCTGTAGGTGTTCGCCCCGGAAAGGGTGACTGCGCCGCTGCCGGATGCCGTCAATGCCCCGGACCCGCTAACCGCGCCGCTGACCGCAGTATTGGAACTGCCGGTGAACGTAATGGTATTGCCGCCATTGGTGATGTTCTGCCCGAACGCCAGATTTCCCGCCGACGCATTAATGGGCTGCGTGGTGTTCATGGTGACCGGCACGTTGATCGTCTCCGTGTTGGCCGAATTGTTTGTCACGCCACCCGCCAGCGTGAGCGTGCTGCTGTTGGCCGTGGTCAGAGTGAAACTGGCTGTCGCGCCGGCGAACGTAACACCCGTGACGCTGTAATTATTGTCAAGATTAGGATTCGTCTGGGTGGAACCCGCAAATGTCACTGCGTCGCCGGAGGAGGCCGGCGCGGACGTGTTCCAGTTCGGGCTGGTGCTCCAGTTGTTATTGCCACCCAAGCCTGTCCAGACTTCATTGGTCGCCACGATCGTGTTGGTCACGTTACATGCCGGGCTGGTCAAGGGCGTATTATCGATCGCGATGACGGGCATCATCACGACGCCGGGTGCAACGTTGGACGCAACGGTGAAGGTATTTGTGTAAACGTTCGGCGTGCCGGAAAGAACCAAGGTGGCGGTGGACGAGCCGCCAATCGCACTCGCGTTGATCTGGACGTTGGTCACCGAACCCGGGCTGCCCGGAGTGACGGTGGCCGTCACGGTGATGGTCTGGTTACGCGTAACCGTCGCGGGAGAGGAAGTCGCCACGACTGTGGGTGCCGAAGCCGACGTGTAGTGCAGCACCACGTTCTGGCCGACTTTCTGGATGGAATAGTTAAGGTAATTTGCCGTCTGGGTTCCATCCCAGGCCAGGGCCGGCGTGGTGGACATCGTGGTCGTGCCGGAAACGGAGAACAGCACGTAGTCGGCGCTGGTGTCGAGATTCGCCGCCCCGCTCAACGCGCTGATATGAATCGTATCGCCGTTGCCGATGGTGAGATTGCCGGTGACGACAGTCTTGTCGTTGCCGCTGCTGGCACTGGTGCTCAACCGGAAGGTCGCGCCACCCGAAGTCATCGTCAGATTGTTGTTAAACGTGATCGTGCCGACGCCGGAGCTGGTTCCGGGGTTGATGAAGGAAGTGGAATTGTTAAGCGTGACGCTGCCATTCACGTTGCCCAAACCCCGCAACGCCTGACTCGCCGCCACCGTGTAAGCAATGGCGGACACATCGAAAATCTTACCGCTGTTGATAATGATATTCGCCGAACTCAACGAACCTCCGGTTCCCAAGGCCAGCGTGCCGGCACTGATCGTCGTGTCGCCGGTGTAAGTGTTCGCACCGGTCAAGGTGGTGGTGCCCGAACCTTGGAAGGTCAGGCCACCGCTGGTGTTGGCGGTGGGCGGCGGAGCAGTTGCCCCCGCACCACTGCCACCGCCGCCGGTAAGGGCGATGGTGGGCGTTGAACTGTATCCAGTGCCGGGGCTGGTGATGACAATGCCGTTAACGGCACCGGCTGAAATGGTCGCGTAACCGGCAGCACCGACGCCACTGCCGCCTGAAATTGTGACCGCCGGCGCACCCACATAGCCACTGCCGCCGCCGCCCGTGATGGTGACAGCGCTGTTAATGCCGCTCCCAGACGGTGCCGAAAGGGCTTTGGGTATCGTGATATTAATGTTGTTATTGTCAATCGTGCCGCCGCCGCCATAGACGTTGACCGCCGTGTTGAGGGTGGTAATGAATGTCGTGGTTGCAGCGTTCGCCTTCAGCGTGCCGCCGTTGAAATTGACCAAGCTGGTGCCGGTGGCGGTGCTGGGCGCGAGACTGTTGGCCTGTAAGAGGCCGCCGGACAAAAGATTGATCTCACCCAGGTTCGCGCTCGCAGCGGCGCGCATAAGGTTCAGGCTAGTAGTGTTAGCCGAGAGCAAACTCGCATTAGCGAGGTTGAGAACGAATGTGCTGCCGCCAGTGTTCCAGTTTGCCGAAAACTCACCACCGCCTCCGTTATAGTTCAGCGTGCCGCCCGTCATATTGATAATGCTGATGCCGGCACCCGTGCCGCGCGTCGGAACAAACCAGTTGGCCACGGTCATCGTGCCGCCGGAGATATCAAGGACAGCATTGGCAAGCGCGTTCAAACCGCTGCCTCCCGAGAGGTCCAACTCCTTCAAGCTGACGGTGCCACCGCTTAATTTGTAATAGCCATAAGAGCCGCCAGTGCTCGCGCCGAGCTGAAGCTGATTGACTCCGCTGACGGTGCCGCCGCTTTGGTAAACGGCACCATTGCCATTGGCGGTGGAGGTGCCATTGCCGATCAGTATATTGCCGCTGCCGTTCTGCGTAATAATCGCCCCCGTCTGGATATTGAGGGTTGCGTTCGCCGTGCTCCCACTCTGCCCCACGTTGATCTGGCCGGCGTTGCTGGCCGTTCCGACCAGCGATCCCGATACTGTCAATATGCCGGCGTTCACAGAAGTCGCACCGGTGTAGGTGTTGTTGCCGGAAAGCGTCTGCGTGCCGGCACCAGATTTGGTAATTGAGACAACGCCGCTGCCCCAACCATTGTAAATGGTGCCCGCATAAGTGCCCGAGTTGCCATTGGCCCCAATAGTCACTCCAAATGCAACATTGTCGCCAAATAATTGACCCGAACTCGAACCGTTCAGCGCGCCCAGCGAAACGTTAAAGGCAGAGCCATTATAAAAGTCAAGCGAGCCATTGACCGTATAGTCTGAGTTTGCCGAGGTGGCCCCGGAGGCGTTAATTTCCAGTGTGTTTCCGGAATTGATCGTCGTTACCCCGCTGTAGGTGTTCGCGCCGCTGAAATGCACGCGAGCGCCGCTGACACCAACGATTCCGACCGTGCCAGTTCCAGTGATGGCGTTGGCAAAAGACACGTTGCCGCTGGCACCATAGTTGAACGTCAAAGCGGAATTGTCGGTTATGCCTCCTGAACCAAGGGTGCCCGTGGTCCCGCCCGCACCAAGCTGTAGCGTGCCGCCGCTGATAATCGTCGCGCCGCTGTAGGTGTTCGCGCCGGAAAGCGTTAGCGTGCCGCTGCCATACTTGGTCACTGGCAGCGTGCCGGCCAGCGCCACACCAATGGTGTCGCTGCCCGCGCCCGTCGTGATGGAACCACCGGTCAAGGTTAGCAAGCCCGAAGTGCCTTGAGCCAGCGTGTATCCATCCGTATTGAAAGCGATGCTTCCATCACTCACCGAGCCATTGACCGTGACGGTGTTCGCCGTTCCTTCAAAAACGGCGTTGGCCCCAGCGACGCCAGACCAGGTTTGATTGTAAGAACCGCCGCTGGCCGAGGCCCAATCGGCAGTTGTGCTGGCATCCCAAATCGTGGCCGAAGCGCCACTGAAATAGCCACTGGTCATATCACGAACCTGGATTGCATTCAATTGCGAGGAGGCTGCGCCAGTGAGCGTGAAAGTCTGAGACGTGGCACTGGCCGTGAACGTGCCGATGGCGTATTGACCAACACCCCCGGCAGCGGTCGTGTTGTTGTAGTTCAAGGTCACAGTGTTCCCGCCTCCGCCGACGACTGTTTCGCTTCGACTGGTGCTGGCGCGGTTATCATTGACCCAGACTTGCACCAGATATTGTTTGCCGCTTGTGAGGCTATTCAATGTTACGGTTATGGCCGAACTAGCGTTGTTGGCATAATCCCCGCCCTTCAAGACGGTTTGGTAATTAGCGCTCAAGCTGCTCCATGGCGATCCTGAGCCGGATCCATAAGCAGTAGTGTTAGCGGATCCGCCACCACTGATGCTGATACCCACGCTACCCCATGTGGTGGTGCTGTTCTCCCCCGTGAACGAAACGCCGTTCACAGACACGGTGCTGTTGGCGCCGTTGTAGGCATACAGCAGGTTTCCGGTGGTGGCGACATCTATGTCGCCGGAAATGGTCACCGGCGTATTCCACGTGATGGTCGCGGCCTGGACGGAGACGGTTGACAGCGCCACAAACGCAAGGGCGCCGAACAGATTTATGACTGATTTTGTCATGGGAGTTTTCATGGGGTTGGGTTTGCTAGGGTAAAACCGTCTGGGCTGACTGAATGGGGAGGATTTCATGGCTGTTGGCATAGCCTCTAGTTGATATTGCACATCTTTTTACTAAAAAACCCCCAACGACCACACGCCACCACGACAGAGAAAATCTCTTCACAGACGGCTTTGGGGCAGTTTCTGAACATCAGGGCTTGTTTATACACGCGTCGAACCGCCTAAAAAGCCTGCCAAAAAAAATGGATAAAAATGGATGCTTTGTATTTGCTTTGCAGCGACCAGTCGAATTTTGGTGCGTCTGTGCCTGCAAGCGGATGCAACTGACAGGCAAAAACAACCCGGCAGCGGAACCGGCGAACGATTTTTCAGGCAGCCGCGCGCAACGGCATTAGCCAGCTCTGCAAGCGCGGTTCACGCTGCTGGTGCCGGTGATAAACCGGTCAGCGGGCGGCGTGTGGACGCTCACTTACGCCGGCCCGACGCAGGATTACTGGCAGGTGTGGACGCGTTACCAAGGCAGCGAGGCGTGGTCTAATTCTGGCGAGTTGGAAACCAGCAGCTTTCCCGCGCCGGATGCAAATGTGGTGCCCGATGGCACGCCGTGGTGGCAGATCAAGTTGTGCGGCGAAGACGGCGACGGCAAACCCAACACGCCGTTCAGCAATATCATCTCCTTCGGCCCGGTGCCGTGAGTGGCTCACGTTGCCGTGGCTTGGGCCGGCACACCGGGACGGACAACCGTCCTGGAGTTTTATTTCACGTTGCCGGCCTGGATCAGTTTCAGCACGGCCTCGACGGCTTCCTCGATTTTTAAGGATTGGAAGGCGGCGGTGCGCGGCTTGATTTCCACTTCGCCCTTGGCCAGCGATTTTTCGCCGAGCGCAATGCGGATGGGGAAGCCGACGAGATCGGCGTCCTTGAACTTCACGCCGGGGCGCTCGTCGCGGTCGTCGAGAATCACGTCCACGCCTTTGGCGGTCAGCTCGGCATAGAATTTTTCCGCGAGTTGCATGGCCTGGCTGTCCGGCGCCACGGCCAGCGGCGTGATGCAAACTTGATAGGGCGCGACACTCAACGGCCAGATGACGCCGTCCTTGTCGTTCCCCTGCTCGATCACCGCCTGCAACGTGCGCGTGACGCCGATGCCATAGCAGCCCATGACCGACGGCTTGCGCGAACCGTCCACGTCGAGGAAGGTGGCGTTCAACGCCTCGCTGTATTTGGTGCCGAGCTTGAAGACGTGGCCGACTTCGATGGCGCGGCGGATCTTGAGCGGCTTGGCGCATTTGGCGCACGGCTCGCCGGCGCTGACGGTGCGCAAATCAAACCACGCGGTGACCTTGATGTCGCGCTCGATGGAGACGTTCTTCAAATGGAAACCGTCCTCGTTCGCGCCGGTGGTCATGTCGTTCGCGCCCTGCAGACGTTCGTCGGCATAGACTTTCACGTCGGCGGGAATATTGACAACGGCACCGAGCGAACCGGGCTTGGCACCAAGCGTAGCAAAACATTCTTCCGGCGTCGCGGGACGGGCCGCGACCGCGCCGGTGCGCGCCAGAAGCTTGGTTTCATTCAACTGATCATCGCCGCGAATCAAAATCAAAATCGTTTTGCTGTCGGCGACATAGACGAGCGTCTTGATCTGGCGGTTGGCGGGAACTTTGTAAGGTTCCTTGCTCAACGCCTCGATGGTCACGACGCCGGGCGTGGCAAACTTCTCCGCCGCCGCGCCGATTTCACGCGCAGCGGTCTTGGGAATGCCGCTGGTGGCCTTCTCGATGTTCGCGGCGTAACCGCACGCTTCGCAGAACACCACGTCGTTCTCGCCGGTCTCGGCGGGCACCATGAACTCATGCGAATAGTTGCCGCCGATGACGCCGGTGTCGGCCTCCACGGGGAACGCCTTCAGGCCGCAGCGCGCGAAGATGCGCGTGTAGGCATCATACATTTTCTTGTAGGCGGCCATCGCGCCCTCGTCCGTGGTGTCGAAGGAATACGCGTCCTTCATGATGAATTCCTTGGCGCGCATCAGGCCGAAGCGCGGGCGGATCTCGTCGCGGAACTTCAGGCTGATCTGGTAAAAATTCTTCGGCAACTGGCGGTAGGAATTGATCTCGTTTGCCGCCAGCGTGGTGATGACCTCTTCCGCCGTGGGGCTTAGAAACCATTGGCGTCCGCTGCTGTCCTTCACTTTGAAGAGCACGTTGCTGGCGGTCTCGGCGCGGCCGCTGGCCTCCCAAATCTCCGGCGGCTGGAGCGCGGGCATCAAGACTTCGACGGCACCGGCGCGGTCCATCTCCTCGCGGATGATGTTTTCCACCTTGCGCAAGGCGCGCAGGCCGAGCGGCAGGAAAGTATAGACGCCGCCCGCGAGCTTGCGGATGAGGCCGGCGCGGAGCAAAAGTTTGTGCGAGACGATCTCCGCGTCAGACGGCGCTTCGCGGAGGGTCGGAATCAGAGTTTGTGTCCACTTCATACGAAAGCGGACATTTTGAAGTGGAGAAGGCCGGTTGCCAATTTTATTCGCAAGCGTTTTCCGAAGGCATGCGAATTGGCTTGTCACTTTTCCGGCGCGGGAGCATTTTCGCAGAAACTCCGTCCAACTCCCGGTGCTTAATTGCACAGAACCATATTCCATAAAATGAAAACCATCGTCTCCTTGCTCTGTCTCGGCGCGCTGACGGCTTCGGCCGAACCGGCGCTGACCATCTACAACCAGANNTGCAAATCCTGGAACAGAATTACCGCAACGATCCGGTGAGCGAACCTTTGCTGCTCTCGCTCTTCGAGGGCAAGATGATTGATTTCCAAAGCGAGCGGATGAAGGACAACACGATGACGCGCGAGATCATTCCCGGCAAAATCATCCGCAGCGGCTACGTTCCCGGCGGCGGCAACGAGCAGCCCATCATCGAGGTGGATGGCAAGCTGCAGTTTTCATTGCCCGGCGAACCGCGCTTCCCCGATCTCGGCAGCGACACGATTCTCAAGCCGGCTTTCAACTGGCTGCTGCAATCCGACAAGCCGGGCGCGTTCGATGCGGAGGTCGGCTACGTCACCGGCGGCTTCAACTGGAGCGCCAGTTACAATCTCGTCTCGCCGGAGAAAGGCGACCAATGCGATCTCGTCGGCTGGATCACGATGAAGAACGAGAGCGGCAAGACGTTTGAGAATGCCCGGATCAAACTGCTCGCCGGTGATGTGAACAAGATTCAGCCGATGCCGGGTAATGCTTGGGGTGGTAGCCGCAGAATCATGTTAAGCGACATGGCGATGAACGCCGCCGCCGCTCCCGCCGTCACCGAGAAAGCCTTTGACGAATTTCATCTCTACAGCATCGCCCGACCGACCACGCTGCATAACCGTGAGACCAAGCAGGTCGAGTTCGTCCACGCCGAAAAGATGTATGCGCCGACCATCTACGTTTATGACGGTGCGGTGGGCTACCAGTTCTACGGCCTGAACTACGACCGCGGCTATGGCATGAGCGACAACAAGAAGATCATCGTCCAGCGCGAGTTCAAGAACGCCGAGACGAACCAGCTCGGCATAGCCCTGCCCGCCGGCAAGCTGCGTTTCTATCGCCGCGATGCCGACGGCCAGTTGCAATTCGTCGGCGAGAACACCATTGACCNNGCAAGAAGACCGACGCCGTGGAAATCCGCGTGGTCGAGCATCTCTACCGCTGGAGCAACTGGAACGTGACGGCCAAGTCAGACGAGTTCGTGAAGAAAGATTCACAGACCATCGAGTTCCGCATCCCGGTGAAGCCGGACGAGGAAAAGACCGTGACCTACACGGTGCATTATTCGTGGTAGTTTTCCCGATAAAACGAAAGGCCGCGCCATCAAGCGCGGCCTTTTTGTTTTGAAAGCAAATGAAATTAGGCGGCTACCGGTTCGGGATTTATCGGCAACTGCGGCTGCTGTTCATCCGCCTTGTGGAACTTCACGCTGACGATCTTACTCACGCCGTGTTCCTGCATCGTCACGCCGTAAAGCACGTCGGCCATGCCGATGGTGCGCTTGTTGTGCGTGATGATGATGAACTGCGAGTGCGCGATGAACCGTTCCAAAATCTTCACGAACCGCACGACATTTGATTCGTCGAGCGGCGCGTCCAACTCGTCCAGCACGCAGAAGGGACTCGGCTTAACTTGGTAAATCGAGAACAGCAGCGACACGGCCACCATCGTCTGCTCACCGCCGGACAACAGCGAGATGCTCTGCAACTGCTTGCCCGGCGGACGCGCGACGATTTCGATGCCGGATTCCAGCACGTCGTTTTCGTCGGACNNTCCTCGTATTCCTCGATGGCGACGAGATTGACCGGGCCCATTTCGTCAATCTTCGTCTGCAAGGCGTGCACCTGTTCGGTCACGGCATTCCAATCCGTGCCCGCGCCGCTCGCGGCCATCTCTTCGGGCGAAAGTGTCTGCACCTGCGGCTGGCCTTCGTCGGCGTGCGTGATGGTGATGCACTCGCTGCGGATGTCTTCAAGGTTTAGGTGATATTTCTCCGACACCTTGTCGCGCAGGTTCTGCACGGACATATTCTTCTGCGCCAGTTCCACGTCGAGCGCGCCGCGCTGGTTCTGAATTTCCATCAACCGGCTGCGCTGCGTGCGCAACGTCTCGTCGCGCTGGGCAATCTCGCCTTCCTGCGTATTTTTCAGGCCGATCAATTCCGCCGCCTGGGCGCTGACCTGCTCGCGCTCGTGCCGCAAGGCTTCAATCTTCGCCTGCGAATCCTGAATCTCGGTCTCCGCCTGTTCCCGGCGGGTGATGAACGCGGAACATTCGTTGCGCCGCGCCTCCACCAACTGGCTGAGTTCGCCAATGCGATAACCGAGCGAGGTTTTCTGCTGGCGGAATGATGACGCTAATTGCTCGTCGGAAGCCAAGGCCACCTTGCTTTCGGACAACGCCGCCATCGCCGCGTCGCGCGACTGGCGGAGGTTTTCCAGTTCCGCCGTGAGCGCCACGACCTGCTCCTGCGCCACGCGTTCGCGGGCTTCAAGTTCGTTTAAGCGCACGGCCAGCGCCTCGCGCTTCTCCATGCCTTCGCGTTCCTGGGCGGCGAGGCTTTCCACCTCGAACATCACCGTCTCAATCTTTTGGTTGAGCAGGCGGGAAGAATTTTGCAACGCCTTGAACTCGCCTTCGCGCGTGGCGATAGCCACTTCCTGCTGGCGCAATTCCGTCTGCGCCTGTTGCAACGAGGCCGACAGTTCCGTCTGCTCGCTCAACAACGCGCCGCGCTTGCGGCTGGCTTCTTCCACGAGCGTTTGCAGTTCGGACAATTCCGCCGACAACTCGGTGATCTGGTTTTTGCGTCCGAGAATGGACGAAGGCGCCTTGCCGTTGCTGCCCTTGTTGAGATAACCGCCGGTGTAAATGCCGTGGCGATTCAAAAGTTCGCCGCCGAGCGTCACGAAATCGCAGCCGGCATGACCGTTCTGGATTTGCGCCGTCGCCGTGCCAAGGTCGGACGCGATAAACGTGCGACCCAGCAATGATTTCAACAGCGCTTCCACCTGCGGCTCGGCCTGAATCACGCTCATCGCGTGGACAATTTTTCCATTCTGCAAACCGGCCTGCGCCGCGTCGCTCTTTTCGCCCGGTGCCATTTCGCCGACAAACGAAAGCTGCTTTTCATCCTGATATTGCTGGATGGCCAAAGCGGCGACACTCGCGCGACCGGATTTGTTAGTGTTGAGGTCGGCGAGAATTTCCTGCGCGGAAGACGGCTGCTCGGTCAGCACCAGTTGCAGATTGTGGCCGAGCGCGTTTTCCACGGCGGTGACAAACTGGTCCGGCACGCGGATGCGGTCCGCGAGCGAGCCGATGACCGAACGCGACTGGCGCAGCGCGGCAACCGCGCCGGCATCGAAACCTTCGTGCGAGCCTTCAAGCTGTTCGAGGACGTGGAGCCGTGAACGCTTCTCAGACTGCTGGTGCAAATACTTGTCCTGCTCGGTGGACGCCTGCTGTAGCTCCGTCTGCAATTCGCGCAGACGATTCTGCCGCTGCTCGACGGAGCCGCGTGTGGTAGCAACGGTGAGCTTTTCCAACTCGACGCTGGCGGTAAATTCCTGCAAGCGCACTTCGAGCCGCACGCGCTCTTCTTCGAGCTGCACTTTTTCGGCGGAAAGTTTTTCGAGGCGGATCGTGTTGCCCTGCTTCTGCAAATCGAGCGCGGTGATTTCGTTGCGGATATGCGTCAAATCCTGTGCGGCGGCAAATGCGGCGGACTGCGCCTCGCGCAAGGAGTCCTGCCTTTCGCGCAAATCATTTTCGACTTGCTGCAACGCCTCGTGCTTCGACTGCAAATTTTCCCTGTGCTGCACCAGTGCGATTTCCGACGCGGACAATTTTTCAGTGACAATTGCCAGCTCTTCCTGCGCGGCGCGAAGCCGTTCTTCGGACTGCGTAATCTCCGCGAGCGCCTTGGAGTTTTGCGACGCGATTTCGTTGAGCCGTTCTTCGTTGAACTGAATCCGGCTTTCGTGCCGGTCAATCTCGCCTTTCAATTCCAATCCGCGCTGCTGCTGCGCGGCGACTTCGTGTTCCAAATCCGAAAGCCGTTCGCGCAAATGAGTGATTTCATTTTCAAAACGCAAAACGTCATTCGAGCCTTGCTCGATTTCGTTCCGCAATTTTTCGACGGCAGAATTTTTATCGGAAATTTCCGCGAGCAAAACGTCGAACTGATGCCGCGCGAGCTGTGTTTCGAGATGTTGAAGCTCCAGCGAAATCTGTTTGTAGCGTTTTGCCTTGCCCGCCTGGCGTTGCAGCGAGCCAATCTGCCGTTTCACTTCCTTGATCGTGTCGGCGACGCGCAAAAGATTTTGCTCGGTGTATTCCAGCTTGCGTAGCGATTCCTTTTTCTGCGATTTGAATT
>PLYV01000183.1 GCA_003151855.1 Limisphaerales bacterium
AGCGCAGCGGCGGCATGAGCAATCCCAAGATCAACGAGTGGTATGACCTCGCGCTGGCCAGCGGCGCGCTCGGCGGCAAACTCATCGGCGCGGGCGGCGGCGGGTTCCTGATGTTTTACGCGGAGGACAAGGCCAAGCTGCGTCACGCCATGCGCACGGCGGGCTTGAAGGAAGTGCGCTTCCGGTTTGATTTCGAGGGAACCAAACTCGTCACCTCGTGAGCGCGCCGCTGGAAATTCCCGTCGCCATCCTCGCGGGCGGACTCGCCACGCGGCTGCGGCCCATCACGGAAAAAATCCCCAAATCGCTCGTGCCGGTCGCCGGCAAACCGTTTCTGGCGCACCAACTTGAATTGCTCCGCTCGCGCGGCATCCGACACGCGGTTTTGTGCGTTGGTTATCTCGGTGAGATGATTCAACGCGATTTCGGCGACGGCAGGAATTACGGCATCAAACTGGACTATTCTTTTGACGGCAAAAAATTGCTCGGCACCGGCGGCGCCATCAAACGCGCGCTGCCAAAACTCGGCGAGGAATTTTTCATCCTCTACGGCGATTCGTATCTGCCGATTACCTGCGCGCCGGTCGCGGAATTTTTTCATCGCAGCGGCAAGCTTGGGTTGATGACCGTCTATCGTAACGAAGGTCTTTACGACACGAGCAATGTCGTTTTTGCCGATGGCGAAATAAAAATCTACGACAAGAAAATCCGCCTGCCGGAGATGCGACACATTGACTACGGCTTGAGCCTGTTCAAGTCGTCGGTGTTCGATGCGTATCCGGCGGACGAAAAATTCGACCTCGCCGAAGTCATGGGCAAACTCGTCCGCGAAAAGCAGCTCGCCGGATTTGAAGTGCCGGAGCGGTTTTACGAAATGGGTTCGCCCGCCGGCCTGGCCGAGCTGGAAACTCTTTTGCGGTCGAAATAAACTCTGCTTCCCTTCGTCATGCGAAATTCGTAGTTTGAAATTAGCATGAGCTTTACCAAACAATTTCTCGCCGAAGTCCAGCAGGTCACGGCGCAACTGAACGAAGCCGCCATTGAAAAATCCGCCGATGAACTCGCCGCCATCCGCGCGCGCGGCGGACGCCTCTTCATCCTTGGCGTCGGCGGCAGCGCGGGCAATGCCGGCCATGCGGTGAATGATTTTCGCAAGATCTGCGGCTTCGAGGCCTACGCGCCGACGGACAATGTTTCCGAACTCACCGCGCGCACCAACGACGAAGGCTGGGCGACCGTTTTTTCCGAGTGGCTGAAAGGCAGCCGCATCAACGCGAAAGATGGTCTCCTGATTTTTTCCGTCGGCGGTGGCAATCTGGAAAAGAATGTCAGCCCGAATCTCGTCAGCGCGATTCAAGTTGCCAAATCCGCCGGCGCGTCGGTCATCGGCATCGTCGGGCGTGACGGTGGTTACACGGCGCAACAGGCAAACGCCTGCGTCATCGTGCCGACGGTGAATCCCACGCACGTCACGCCGCACAGCGAGGCGTTTCAGGCGGTCATCTGGCATTTGTTCGTGTCGCATCCCAAATTGAAAGTGGCGCAGACGAAGTGGGAATCAACGAAGTGAAAGCGGAAAGCGGAAAGCGGAAAGCGGAAATGCGGCGCGCAGTTTTTCTTGACCGCGATGGTGTCATCAACCGCGCCTTGGAGCGTGATGGAAAACCTTTTCCGCCCACGACGCTCACAGAGTTTGAAATTCTCCCGGAAGTTCCCGCAGCTTTGGCCAAACTGAAAGCCGCTGATTTTCTGCTTATCGTCACCACGAACCAGCCCGATGTTGGCCGCGGCACCTTGAAACAGGAAGTCGTCGAAAAAATCCACGCGCACATGGCGGCGCAACTGCCGGTTGACCGTGTGGAAGTTTGCTTTCATCCGGGTAAAGGTTTGTCCGACTGCGATTGTCGCAAGCCCAAGCCCGGAATGTTGCTCCGCGTCGCGCGCGAATTGAACATTGATTTGGCGCAGAGTTGGATGGTCGGCGACCGCTGGCGGGACGTGGACTGTGGCCATGCCGCCGGTTGCAAAACGGTTTTCATTGACCGGGGCTATGCCGAAGAATTGAAACAGAAACCGGATTTTTCCGCTCGCCATCTGGGCGAGGCTGCTGACATCATTCTTACCCAAAGCAGTAAATAAATTTATGAAACGCACACTCAAAGACCTGAAGGTGAAAATCTATGCCGACGGCGCGGACAAAAAGGGAATGCTGGAGTTGAACGCCAATCCGCTCATCCAAGGTTTGACGACGAACCCGACGCTCATGCGCAAGGCCGGCATCTCGGATTTTGAGGCGTTCGCGCGCGACATTTTGCAGACCATCACGGTCAAGCCGCTGTCGCTGGAAGTTTTCTCCGATGAATTTCCCGAGATGAAACGGCAGGCGTTGAAGATCAACGGCTGGGGCAAAAATGTTTACGTCAAGATTCCCATCACCAACACGCGCGGCGAATCCTCGCTGCCGCTTGTCAAGGAACTGGCGGCCGAAGGCGTGAAGCTGAATGTGACGGCGATTCTGACGTTGGCGCAGGTGGAAGGGGTTTCGTTAGCCTTGAATCCCAAGCTGCCCTCCATCGTTTCCGTTTTTGCGGGACGCATCGCGGACACGGGCGTTGATCCGGTGGCCATCATGTCCCAAAGCAAAACGGTCTTGAAAGACCTGCCGGCGGTGGAATTGCTTTGGGCGAGCGTGCGCGAAGTGCTGAACATCTTCGAGGCGAATGACTGCGGCTCCCACATCGTCACCGTGCCGCACGACATTTTGGCGAAGGCGCAGAAGATGGCTGGCATGGATCTGTCGGCGCTTTCGCTGGACACGGTGAAGATGTTTGCCAACGACGCGCAGGCGGCGGGCTTCAAGCTCTGATCAAATCAGTTTGGTCACCACCGCGAACACGTCCGCGACCTTCACCGACTCCATCGCCGCGATGAGTTCCTCGCGCGTGCCTTTGATGTCGCCGCCGTCATAGCGGTAAAAATCGAGGCCGCGCCCATTCACTATCGGGTTTTTTACGAGCGTGAACTGGTTTCCGTAAGGCCAGTTCGTCACGTTCAACGTCGGCGCCTCGATGACGATCTGATTGGGCACTTTCAACGCCGCCGCGATGTGCATCAGCGCCGTGTCCACGCTCAAAAACGCGCCGCAGCGCTTCATCAGCGCCGCCGTCTCGCGCAGGTTTTTCGTCTTCGCCTCGCGCGTCAGCTCGCGGTTCGCCTGCGCCAGCACGATTTCGTGATCTTTCGCCTCCTCCGGCCCGCCGAAAAGTAAAATGCGGATGTCCGGGCGTTCCTTGTTCAACTGGCGCACCAGCCCGGCATAATTTTTCACCGGCCAGCGTTTCAACGGCAGATTCTTCGTGCCGCCGGAACCGACGTGGAGGCCGAGGACCTTGCGGTCGGCCAAATTGGCTTTCGCCCAAAATTCTTCCGCGAATTTTTCCTCGCCCGGCGTCAGGAAAAATTCCATTTCGTGCGCCGCCAGCTTCTGTTTCGCGCCGATGAGCGACAGAAAATCAAAATTGTTTTCGATGGAATGCCGCGTGTAATCCTGCGGCAGCGTGCCAGTCACCAGCCAGCGGTCGAGCCAGTTGAAGTGGTCATATTCGTGGCTGAGGCGCACCTGAGCGCCGGCCAGCCACGCCAGCATTCGGTAGATGGTCCGACTTTGCGGATGTGTGTTGATGGAAAGCTGATAGCCTTCGCGCCGCAGCGACCAGAGAAATTTTAGCGTCGTCAGCTTGCTGCACTGCATCAGATTTTTGTAAAAGACGCGGTTGACATGCGGGTTGCTCTCCAGCAAGTCTCGCCCGCCGGCTTCCTTCGTCAGCACGTCAATCGTCGCGTCGGGGAAATTGGCGCGCAGTTCGTGAATCAGTGGCGTGGCAATCAGCGTGTCGCCGATGCCTGCGAGGGAGATGACGAGAATTTTCACAGCCGCGAAATCTTTTCCAACAAACCTGTTGTGGATTTTCCAGGCACGAACGGCACCAAAACAATCTTCCCGCCCGCCGACTCCACGGCGCGGCGCTCGTCCTGGTTCAAGGTTTCCAGCGTGTAATCGCCGCCCTTGACGTAGATGTCCGGCTGCGCGGCGGCGAGAAACTTCGTGGCCGTCGTGTCGGTGAAGATGCAGACGCCGTCCACGCTTTGCAGCGCAGCCAGCACGGCGGCGCGGTCGGACTCGGAATTCACCGGGCGGCTGGGGCCTTTCAGTCCGCGCACCGCGGCGTCGCTGTTCACGCCGAGGAGCAGGGCGTCGCCGAAATTGCGGGCGTTCTCCAGATAGGTGACGTGGCCGAGATGCAGGAGGTCGAAGCAGCCGTTGGTGACGACGAGTTTTCTGCCGCTGGCGCGAATTTTATTCCGCCAGGCCGGCAACTGGTCCCACGCGATGAGTTTGTCGCGGAAATTCATGCCGTCATTTTGCCCGCGCCGGAAAGAATGGCAACGCTTTTACAAATTCACCACTGCCGGGTCGCCGTAGAGCGTGAAGGAGCCGGTGCGCTCGATCTTCACGTCCATGAGCTGGCCCTGATGGCGGGCGCTGCCGTCGAACAGCACGATGCGGTTGCAGCGGGTGCGGCCGGTGTAGCGCGCCGCGTTTTTCTTGCTCGGCCCCTCGACGAGAATCTGCACCTGCCGGCCGATGAAGGCGTCGTATTTACGGGCGGCGATTTCGTTGACGAGATTCAGCAGGCGCTCGTTGCGTTCCTCGCGGACGGCTTGCGGCAACTGGTCGGGCATGGTCGCCGCCGGCGTGTCGCGGCGTTCGGAGTATTTGAAAATGTAGGCGTTGTCGAACTGCACTTCGCGGCAGAGCGACAGCGTCAACTCGAAGTCTTCTTCGGTCTCGCCGGGAAAACCGACGATGATGTCCGTGGTAATGCCGATTCCCGGCTTGGCGCGGCGGAGTTTCTCGACGAGGCTGAGAAATTTTTCGCGTGTGTAGCCGCGGTGCATCAGTTTCAAAATTCGGTCGCTGCCGCTTTGCAGCGGAATGTGCGCGCTTTCGCAAAGTTTCGGCAATCGCGCGTAAGCCTCGACCAAATCGTCGCCGTAGCCTTTCGGATGCGGTGAGGTGAAGCGGATACGCTCCAGTCCGTCAATCTCGTGAACGGCATCGAGCAGTTGGACGAAGGGTGACAAGTGACGGGTGTCGGGTGACACGATGCCGCCGGCGTCACGTGTCACCTGCCACTCGTCACGCTTTTCCTTTCTGCCGAAGCTGGTCACGATCTGTCCAAGCAAGGTGATTTCCCGGACGCCGCGCGATACGAGTTCGCGGCATTCGGCGACGATGTCGGGAATGGTGCGGCTGCGTTCCTCGCCACGCGTGGCCGGCACGATGCAGAAGGTGCAATGCTGGTTGCAGCCCTGCATGATGCTGACGAACGCGGACACGGAAGTCTTGGCGCTGCCGTTGAGCAGATGTTCGCGGATGGCGGCTTCGCTCTTGGCCTCGGCTTCGATATCCACGATTTTCGCGCGCTTGCCGGCGAGGAGTTCGTCAATGTATTCCGCCGCGCGATGAAATTTCTGCGTGCCGAGCACCAGGTCCACGTCCGGCAATTTCTCGATGAGTTCCTTGCCGCGGCTCTGCGCCATGCAGCCGAGATAGCCGAGAATCTGGTCGGGCCGGCTTTTGCGCGCGGTGCCGGCGAGATTTTTCATCTTGTTCATCGCCTTCTGTTCGGCGAAATCGCGCACGCTGCAGGTGTTCAGCAAAACCACATCCGCCGTCGCCTCGGACTTGGCGAGGGAATAGCCCTTGGCCACGAGCTGTGCGGCGACGGCTTCGCTGTCGCGCTCGTTCATCTGGCAACCGTAAGTTTTGATAAAAACGCTCGGCATGGTTCGAGAGTCCGTGAATCTAATGCATCCGTGCGGGCTTGGAAAGGCGGCAGTGGGGCGAACGCGGATTAGAGGTTTTCAAAAAAGAACTGGCAATTTTAGCTGGCCTGCGCTTAATTGGCCTTGGTCATGAGCATCGAACCGACAGCGCAACGACCACCCGGCCACGCCGCCTTCCGGTGTTGCCGGTCAACCTTCAACCTGGAGGACGTCCCATGGACCTGCATCACCCGTTCGTAAAAGAGTTCCCCGCGCACCGCGAAACCATCCGCTCGCTCAAGCTGGCGGACGGCAAGTTCCGCGCGGCGTTCGAGGAGTATCACCAGCTCGATGACGAAATCTGCCGCATCGGGGAAGAGGTGGAGTTCGCCACCGACCAGCAGATTGACGAAATGAAATTCAAGCGCGCGAAGCTCAAGGACGCGCTCTGCGCCGCCATAAAAAAACACGAGGCGGCGGCAGTGAGATAAAATCTTCGGGAACGAACGGGGAATTGTCAGCGCAACGCGGACAACTCGTTGAACGCGGCCGCCACGCGCCGCAGCGCAATGCCGGCTTTGACGGCAGCTTCAACGGCAACAAATTCTTCGTCTTTCAAAATGGCCGACATGGCGGAGAAAACCGCCGCCCGCGAACCGCAATGAAACCTCGATTTTTCCTTGCCGCAAATCCCCGCTTGCGGACAGCCGCGTGACGGCGTAATTTCGTCCCATGAGTTATTTGACCGTCGAAGTCGAACTTGACCACGGACACGTCGTGTCAAAAGGCGCGGAGAGCCTGCCCGAAAAAGCCTCCGGCCTGCTCACCATCCTCGACCCCACGCCGCTGCCGCAACTGCGCCCCATCGGTCTCGCCCACGGGCAGTTCACCGTGCCGGCTGATTTCAACGCCCCGCTGCCGGACGACGTTTTGCGGGTATTTGAAGGCAAATGAAAATCCTGCTGGACACCTGCGAATTCCTCTGGCTCGTGTCCGGCGACGCCAAATTATCCGCCGCCGTTTCCGCTGCGATCCGCGACCCGAACAATCAGGTCTTCTTGAGTGCCGTTTCGTTCTGGGAAATCTCCGTCAAACACAACCTCGGCAAGCTTCCCCTGCCGCAGCCGCCCGCGCAATTCATCCCGGCGCAACGCAAAAAACATCTCCTCGCGTCGCTCGCCTTGGATGAAACCGCCGTCGCTCAATTGGGCGGACTGCCCGCGCTGCATCGCGATCCCTTCGACCGGATGCTGGTTTGTCAGGCACAAGCGCACGGACTGACCCTCGCCTCATCCGATCCGCTCATCCGGCAATATCCTGTCACGCTGCTTTGAGTAATCCCGGCTTTGACGTCGGCTTCAACGGCAACCAATTCTTCGGCTTTCAAAATGGCCGGCATGGCGGAGAAAAAAGCCGTCCGCGCACCGCAATGAAATCTCAATTTTTCAGCGCAATCGAAAATCCCCGCGCTTGTCGGCAAAGCTCGGTTAATGCAAACTCCGCGTCATGCCGACCGACGCCACTTTTGAATCCTTTGAAAAGGAATTAAATCGCCTCGTTGAATCTTTCGGCAAACGCCTCACGGAACTCAAACAACCCGGCTACGCCGAAGCGCAGTTGCGCGACGATTTCCTGAATCCCTTTTTCCGCGCGCTCGGCTGGGACATGGAAAACCGCGCCGGCCTGATTCAGCGCGAACGCGAAGTTGAGATCGAAAGCGCCACGCAGATCGGCGGCGGACGCAAACGTGCCGATTATCTTTTCCGCACCGACAAGCGCGACCGGTTTGTCTGCGAGGCCAAGAAACCCGCCGAGGAGCTTCATTCTCGCTACGCCTTTCAAGCCAAACGCTACGCTTGGAACAAAGGCGTCTGGATGGCCTTGCTCACGGATTTTGAAGAACTGAAAATCTATATCGTCGGCGGCAAGCCCCACATTGACGAGCCGCACGTTGGCGAATGGAAAAACTGGCACTTCCGCCAATACCCGCTCATCGCCCGCGAGCTTTGGGATTTGCTCGCGCGGGATAAGATTGCCGACGGCAGCATTGATAAAGCGTTGGAAGCCTTGCCCAAGAAAGCCACCGGCACGGGTAAAGCCCGTCAGCAATGGCTCATCAAGCCTGACCGCACCCGCGCGCTCGACACCGACTTTTTGGAATTCCTCGACGAGACGCGGCGCGACCTTGCCTCTGACCTCTGGAAAAACAACGACCACGACGAACTGCTGGAAAATAACCAGCTCACGGAAGCCTGCCAGCG
>PLYV01000201.1 GCA_003151855.1 Limisphaerales bacterium
CTGGCCGCGCACGGGCAGGCTGCGCATGTGGCGGATGCCACGGTAGCACTTGATGCCCTGCAACCGCTTGAGGTTCATGCCAAGTTCGCGGCGCAGATCGCCCTCAATGACATACTTGCCCTCCTGGATCGCATGAACAATCTGCGAGAGCTGCGCCTCGGTCAGATCCTTTGCACGGGTCGCGCGGTCAATATTTGCGCGTTCGAGAATCTCGATCGCATTGACCGGGCCGATGCCGTAGATGTAGCGGAGCGCAATATCAATACGCTTGTTCGGCGGGACTTCAACACCAATGATGCGTGCCATAAATTTGTTATTAACCTTGACGTTGCTTGTGGCGTTTGTTCGTGCAAAGGACGCGGATAACCCCGCGGCGCTTCACGATTTTGCAGTGCTCACACAATTTTTTAACTGACGCTCGGACTTTCATGCTTAAATCTTTTTTGTTTCGACTAAAATACGCCCCACGCTCAAGTCGTAAGGCGTCAATTGTAACTTCACTTTGTCACCGGCCTTCAAGCCGGCAAAAATCTTTTCATCCCGCCCGGCCACAAACGCCGTCAGGCGATGGCCGTTGCTCAACTCCGCGCAAAACGTGCCGTTTGGCAACGCTTCAATCACGCAGGCTTCGACGCGGAAGGCATCTTCGCCCATGTCAAAATCTCCGGCTCACCGTCCGTAATCAAAACGGTATGCTCAAAATGGGCAGATAGTGAACCATCTACCGTCACCACTGTCCAGCCGTCTTTCAGTATTTTTACGTCGGGACGGCCAATATTCACCATCGGCTCAATCGCAATCGTCATGCCCGGCTTCAACTTCGGCGAGGACTTCTTGCCCTCGTCAAAATTCGGCACCTGCGGCTCCTCGTGCATCGAGCGCCCGACCCCGTGGCCGACAAACTCGCGCACCACGCTGAAACCGTTTTGCTCAACGTATTGTTGAACCGCGATCGAAATGTCCAGCACGCGGTTGCCCGGCTTCGCCTGCGCGATGCCCAGATAGAGCGACTGCTCCGTCACGTCCAGCAGCCGTTGCGCCGCGACACCGCAGCCACCGACCGCCACCGTCCGCGCCGTGTCACCGATAAAACCCTTATGCAACACGCCAACATCCACGCTGACAATGTCGCCAAATTTCAATTCGCGTTCCGACGCGATGCCGTGAACCACTTCATCGTTCACCGACAGACAGGTGTGGCACGGAAATTTCCGATACCCGAGAAACGCGCTTTTGCCGTCGTAACTCTTGATCCGCTCCGCCGCAAAATTGTCAATCTGCCGCGTCGTGACGCCCGGCTTGATGAATGCCGCAATCTCGTCCAAAACTTTTCCCGCCACCCAACCGGCCGGACGCATCAATTTCAAATCGTCCTCTGACTTGAGCTTTATTCCGGCCACAAAAACTTTTCAGAAACGACCGCGGATTTTGCCCTTTTTCAGGAACCCGTCATAGTGCCGCATCATCAAATGCGATTCCACCTGCCGCATCGTGTCGAGCAAAACGCCGACCGCGATCAAAATGCTCGTGCCACCGAAAAACTGCGCCACGTCCGGCGGAATGTTCAGCTTCTTGCCTAGAAAAATCGGGATGGTGGCGATGATCGTCAGGAAAATCGCGCCGGCCAGCGTGATGCGGCTCATCGCGTGGTGCAAGTAGTCGCTCGTGCCCTGCCCCGGACGCACGCCGGGAATGTAGCCGCCGTTTTTCTTCAAGTCGTCGGCAATCTGGATTTCATTGAACTGCGTCGCCACCCAGAAATNNGAGAAGAACAAAATCATCGCCGAATATACGCCCATGTAGAGCCAGTTGCCATAATTCAACATCTGCGCCAAGCTTCGGAAAAATTCCGCGATGAACGGCGTCTTGCTGAACGTGTTTGAAAGCCAGAGGCAAACCGGGTTCGGAAACATCAGGATGGACTGCGCGAAAATGATGGGCATCACGCCGGCGTAATTGACGCGTAGCGGCATGAACGAGGTTCCGCCCGCATACATCTTGCGGCCGACGGCGCGCTGGGCGTATTGCACCGGGATTTTCCGCTGCGCCTGCGTGATGGCGATGACGCCGCCGACGACGACGACCAGCAAAATCAAAAGCAAAACGCCGGTTCCGGCAAAATGATAATCCGATTCCGCGCCGCCCGCCGGGTGGAACATATCAATCAGGGCGCGCACCGCGCGGGGCAAACGCGCGAGAATGCCGATGGTGATGACAAGCGAAACGCCGTTGCCGATGCCGCGTTCGGTGATCTGTTCACCGAGCCACATGAGCAGCATCGTGCCGGCGGTCATGACCGTCACCGCGACAAAGTAATAAAGGAAAATATTGTCAATGAGCACCAACCGGTCGCTGATGCCCGGAAACTGGCGTTCGGGATGCAGCCAGCTGGTCGCAAAATAAATTCCCTGCCCGATGCACAGCAGCACCGTGAGATAGCGTCCGTATTTGATGATCTGGGTGCGTCCACCTTCTTCGCGCACCATTTTACTCAAGCGCGGCACGACGGCCGTAAGCAATTGAATAATGATCGTCGCGCTGATGTAGGGCATGATGCCCAACGATCCGATGGCGCAATGTTCAAACGCGCCGCCGGCGAAGGTGTTATACATTCCCAGCAAACCGCCGTCACCGCCCTTGGTCGCAAAAAATTGCGACAGCGCCTCGCCGTTCAAACCGGGAATCCGGATGACCGCCAGCAGACGGCAGACCGCCAGAATACCGAGCGTGAACCAGATTCGGGATTTTAATTCCGGAATCTTGAAGCAGTTGCTGAGGGTGCTGGCGATGGAGCGAAACATTCTTCTGCCCGGTTATTTCTTGGCTGGAGCCGCAGATTTTTTGGCGATGATTTCCACCGAGCCGCCCTTGGCCTCGATCTTCGTCTTGGCCGAGGCGCTGATGGCACTGACCACAACGGTCAACTTCTTGGTGAGGTCGCCCGTGCCGAGAATCTTGATGCCGAGCTTCGGGCCGTTGGCCAAGCCGACGGAACGCAGCGCCACTTCGTCCACGCGGGCGCCGTCCTCGAACTGGTTGAGTTCGCCGACGTTGACCGGGCTGTAAGCCGTGGTGAACTNNGCATCTGGCCGCCTTCGAAACCGACGCGAATCGAGCTGCCGGAACGCGCGGTCTGGCCCTTGCCACCGCGACCGGCGGTTTTGCCGCGGCCGCTGGATTCGCCCTGGCCGAGCCGCTTGGTGCGGTGCTTTGCGCCGGGACGGGGTTTAAGATTGTGCAGTCGCATAAAATTTTAATCAGGCGGCCACGGCTTCGGGAGCCTTGGGCTTTTCAACTTTTTTAATTTCCAAGCCGCGCGCGCCGTAAATCTGCTCGCGGGTGCGGAGGCTCAAGAGCGCGTTCAAGGTCGCTTTCACGACATTCGCCGCGTTTTTCGAGCCGAGTGATTTGGTCAGGATGTCCTTGATGCCGGCGGATTCCAGAACGGAACGAACCGTCTTGCCGGCGATGATACCCGTGCCGGGCGAGGCCGGGCGCAGCAAAATTTTCGCGCCGCCAAAGGTGGAATAAACTTCGTGCGGAATCGTCGCGTCTTTCAACGAGACGACCTGCATCTTGTTGCGCGCGAGTTCGCCGCCGCGCTTGATGGCATCCGCGACTTCCGCCGCTTTGCCGAGCGCCATGCCGACTTTGCCCTTCTTGTCGCCAACGACAACGAGCGCGCTGAACTTGAAGCGGCGACCGCCCTTGACAACTTTTGAGGAGCGGTTGATGAAGACCACCTTCTCGACGGTTTCGTCGCCACCTTTGCCGAAGGCGTTTTCGCCGACGTCAGGACGACGGCCACGACCGCCGCCGCGTCCGCCTTGGCCACCGCGACCACCAAAGCCGCCGCGTCCACCGCGTGATTCCGACGGTTTCGGCGCTTCGGGAGCGGCGGGAGCTACTGGAATATTTTCGTTTTCAGCCACAATAAATTCTCCGGTTCAGGTTAAAATTTCAACCCGGCTTCGCGCGCGGCATCGGCCAGCGCCTTGATCTTGCCGTGGTAACGCGTGCCGCCGCGGTCAAACACGACCGCCGAAATGCCCTTGTCAATCGCGGCTTTCGCAGCAATCGTGCCGAGCTTCTTGGCCCCGGTCACATTCGCGCCCAGCTCGCGCTTGGCACCTTTGGCCGTGCCCTTGGTGACGGTCGAGGCCGCCGCCAGCGTCTTGCCGACAACGTCGTCAATGAACTGCACGTGGATGTTCTGGCTGGTGAAGCACACCGCCATGCGCGGACGCTCGGAGGTGCCGCTCACTTTTTTGCGGATGCGGTAACGGCGCAACTGCTTCAGCTTTAATTTTTTTTCAGTTCTCATCTCAATGGGTCCACGGGCTTGGCCGTGAACTAAAATTATTATTGGACCGTCTTGCCTTCCTTGCGCTGGACGTGTTCGCCCGCGTAACGGACACCCTTGCCCTTGTAAGGTTCCGGCGGATAGAAGCCGCGGATTTCCGAGGCAACCTTGCCGACGAGCATCTTGTCGGGGCCTTCGATGGTCAGCTTGGTGTTTTCCTCGACGGTGACTTTGATCTGGTCGGGGATGTTGTAATTGATCGGGTGCGAGTAGCCGAGCGCAAGATTCACAACCTTGCCGGCCACGGCGGCCTTGAAGCCGACGCCCTGGATTTCCAGCTTCTTGACGTAGCCTTCGCTCACGCCCTTGACCATGTTGTTGACGAGCGCACGGCTCAAGCCGTGCAACGCCTTGGACTGCGCGTCTTCACCGGCGCGGCTCACGACAATCTTGTCGCCTTCCACCTTGAGGCTCGTGCGCTGGGGCAATTCCCAGGCCAGCTTGCCTTTCGGTCCTTCGACAGAAACTTTTTGTCCCTTCACTTCCACCTTCACCTTGGCGGGAATGGCAATCGGTTGTTTTCCAATACGCGACATAAATTTATTACCAGATGTAGCAGAGCAGTTCTCCGCCGAGGTTTTTCTTGCGCGCCTGCTGGTCGGTCAACAGACCTTCCGAGGTTGAGACGATCGCCACGCCGAGTCCGCCGCGCACGCGCGGAATTTCCGTCGCGCCAACGTAACGGCGCAAACCGGGCGAGCTGACACGCTTGAGGCCTTCAATCACGCTTTTCTTGCCGTTGAATTTCAGGGCGATTTTGAGGGTCTTCTTCGTGTCGCCTTCGACCGAAACGTCCGCGACGTAACCCTGGGTCTTCAACAGCTTGGCCACGCTTTCCTTGATTTTGGAATGGGGCAGCTTCACCACCGGCAACTGCGCATTACCCGCGTTGCGGATGCGCGTCAACATATCAGAAATCGGATCGCTCATTTTATTTTTTAGCTTTCGTCCTGCGTTTCGGCTCCCGCATCATTGCGAAACCGACAGCCAGCACGTTCAAATTTTTACCAGCTCGCCTTCGTCACACCGGGAATCAAACCGTTCAACGCGGCTTCGCGGAACGTGAGGCGCGACACGCCAAACTTGCGCCAGTAACCACGGCGGCGTCCGCTCATCGCGCAGCGGTTCACCACGCGCGTCGGGCTCGCGTCCTTCGGCAGCTTCGACAGGCCGACGTAATCGCGTTTCGCCTTCAATTCGGCGCGGATCGCGGCGTATTTCTTGACCGTTTCTTTTTTGCGGTTATTCCGCTCAATCCATGCTTTCTTGGCCATAAAAAATTATTTTTCAGAGAAGGGAAAACCCATCTGCTTGAGCAGATCCAGCGCGAGCGCGTCGTTCGGCGCGGTCGTCACCATCGTGATGTCCATGCCCTGCACGCGCTTGATCTTGTCCAGTTCGATTTCCGGGAAAATCGTCTGATCCGAGACGCCGAACGTGTAGTTGCCCCGGCCATCAAACTTGCGCGGCGACAAACCACGGAAGTCACGAATGCGCGGCAGCGAGGCCGCGACCAACCGGTCGAAAAATTCAAACATCGCGTCCCCGCGCAACGTCACGCGGCAGCCGATGGACTGGTTTTTGCGGAGCTTGAAACTGGCAACGTCCTTTTTTGACTTGCTGATGACCGGCTTGCGACCGGTGATCATCGTCAAATCTTTCGAGGCATCGTCAATCGCGCCCTTTTCGTTCGACGCGCTGACGCCCATGTTCACGACAATCTTCGTGAGCTTCGGAACCTGGTGAATGTTCTTGAAGTTGTGCTTGGCCTTCAGGGCCGGCACCACTTCATCGGTGTATTTTTTGTAAAGTCTGGATTTCATTTTTTAGTTCACGGATTTGGCCGTGAAAATTTACGCGGCGGCGGCCTCGGCCTTTTTCACATTCGAGATGTGGATGGAACCTTCGCGCTCGACAATCGCGCCGTTCGGGTTCTGCTGGCTCTTTTTGGTGTGCTTCTTGATCATCTGCAAGCCTTCGACGACGACGCGCTGCTTTTCGGTCAGCACGGCGATGATCTTGCCGCTCTTGCCTTTTTCCTTGCCGGAAATGACCGTGACCTGGTCGCCTTTTTTAACGTGAAATTTTACCATAATCAGATGACCTCCGGCGCGAGTGAAATGATCTTCATGAACTTCTTTTCGCGCAATTCGCGGGCGACCGGGCCGAAGATGCGCGTCCCTTTCGGGTTCAATTCCTTGTCAATGATGACGCAGGCGTTGCTGTCAAAGCGCAGCACGGAACCGTCGCTGCGCTTGATGATCTGGCGCGTGCGAACCACGACGGCGTCATGCACCTCGCCCTTTTTCACCGAGCCATCCGGCGCGGCTTCCTTGATGTGGATCTTGATGACGTCGCCGATGCCGGCATACGTCTGATTGCGGCCCAACACGCCGATGTTCCAAGCAACCTTGGCACCGGTGTTGTCCGCCACATCGAGACTGGAACGAACTTGCAACATAAAAAATTAGATCAAACGGCTGCGGTTTCCACGGCGCGCTCGACGACTTCAATGAGCGTCCAGCGCTTCAATTTCGACAGCGGGCGCGATTCTTCGATGCGCACGGTGTCGCCGACTTTCGCGGCACTCTGCTCGTCGTGCGCGTAAAATTTCTTGTAGGACGTGACAATCTTCTTGAACTGCGGATGCGGGAAACGGCGTTCCACGCGCACCACGATCGTCTTCGTCATCTTGTTCGAGACGACTTCGCCGACGCGCACTTTGCGCTTGCCGGTCGCCGCCACATTGGTCGTTGCTTCAGCCATACTCAATTATTTAGCCGCCGTTTTTTTCGCCTGGTTGCCCAGCGCGGAGATGCGTGTCTCGACGCGCGCAATGTCCTTGCGCAGCGTGCGCAGGCGCGCGGGTTTCTCCAACTGCGCGCTTGCCTGTTGCAGGCGCAGGTTGAACATCTCGT
>PLYV01000290.1 GCA_003151855.1 Limisphaerales bacterium
TGCAGGCCGATGGAATAAATCGTCGCCACGCGGATGGTGCCGGAGATGATGTCTTTCAAGTCCTGCAGCTTGCTGTGCAGCGATTCATAGGTCTGGATGATCTGCTTGCTGTAATCGTAAAGCACCTGGCCCTCGCGCGTGAGGCGGAACTTTTTCTTGCTTCGCTCGATGAGCAGCGACTTGAACGTCCGCTCCAGCGAGCTGATCTGCTGGCTGACGGCAGACTGGGTGACGGCGTTGATTTGCGCGGCCTTGGTGAAACTTTCCGTTTCCGCCAGGTCGCAGAAAACTTTGAGACTTTCGATTTGCATAAGAATAATTAAACAGAACTGCAAGAATCAGTCAACAGCCTTTGCCGTCGCCAGCGCCGCCTTCACTTTCACCAGCAGCTCGGTGCTCGTGAATGGCTTTTGCAGATAGCCCGCGCTGTGCTTCTTGTCCTCCGGCATCACATAGCCGCTCGTCGGCATCAGCGGCAGGCCGGGATGCAGTTGCTGCACGCGCTCCATCAGCTCGCGCCCGCCCATGCCCGGCATCACCAGGTCGGTGATGACCAGATCCACCTGGCTGCCCGGCTGGCTTAAGATGGCCAGCGCCTTCTGCCCGCCGTTCGCCGTCAAAACCTTGTAGCCAAAATCTGACAAAATTGTCTCCGCCATCGTCAGCACGATGCTTTCGTCATCCACCACCAGCACCGTGGCGGAACCGCGCAGTTCGTTCCCGGTGCCCGCCGTCTCATGCACCACGGTGCGCTCCGCCGGCAGGTAAATCCGCGCCGAGGTGCCTTGGCCCGGCGAACTGGAAATCGCCACGCCGCCGCCGTGGTTCGTGATGATGCCATAGACCAGCGCCAGCCCCAGCCCGCGGTGCGGTGCGCGCTTCGTGGTGAAAAACGGCTCAAAGATGCGCGGCAATGACTCCGCGTCAATGCCCGAGCCGCTGTCGGAAATCTCCACGCAGACATAGGCCCCCGCCGCCAGCCGCGTGTTGCGATCCTGCGTCGCCTCGGTCAGCTCCACGTTGCGCGTTGCCACCGTGATCTGGCCCGTGCCGCTCACGCCGAACGCCTCGACCGCGTTCTCCAAAATCTTCGTGACGGCCTGCTGCACCTTCGCCTCGTCGAACCGCGCGCCGAACAGCGCCCGTTCCGGCGACAGCCGCCATTTGAACCGCGTGCCGTGCGCGTTCTGAAAAAATTCCACGCAGCGGTTCACCACCGTGTTCAGGTTGCCTGGCGGCGCGCGGCGCGCCACTTTTTCCTGCCGGCTGAACTGCGCCAATTCGCCCGCGATTTCCGCCGCGCGCGCCGCCGACTTTTCCACCTCCAGCAGCGAACGCCGCCACGGATGATCCGGCTCCGCCTTGCCGAGCAGCAGCGAGGTGTGCGCCAGCACGCCGGTCAGCACGTTGTTGAAATCGAGGGAGACGGTGCGGGCCAGTTGCAGCACGCAATCCAGCTTCTGTTTGAGCGCCGCGTCGCCGGAGGCCGTCGCCGGCAGTTCCGCCGACATGGGCGCGCTGGCGGGCAGACCGTCGCCGGGCAGCAGTTGGAGGACAAAACTTTTTTTCCCGTCATGGTGAAACGGGCAGATGCTCGTGTAAAACGGCTTCACCACGCCACCCGCCGTCTTGAATTTCAAAATGCCCGCCACCGTCGGCGACTGTTCCCAGCGCGCCAGAAAATCCGTGGCACCCGCACCGTTTTCGGTTGCCCAGATGGACGACAGGCTGGCCGTGTCGCCGCTCACCGCCGGGCCGAAGACATTTTTTGCCGACGCGTTGGCCACGGAAATGCCGCCGCCGGCGCCGACCAGCACTGCCGGCCACGCCGCGTTCTCCAGACCAAATACAACTTCAGGCTTCATCAAGAAATCGAATCAGGAAGATTACGGTGAATTCGTCAAATATCAAGAGGCATCAATGTATCCAAGCCTGCACACAGAATCAAAATGCTTTTACATTACAAGGGTTTTGAAGTGGTGCACCCATCAGGAGTTGAACCTGAAACCTGCTGATCCGTAGTTGAAAAAGACCTGTTAATCGCTAATGTTTACGGGGTGATTATCGCATTTCTGTTGGCGAAGTCAAGGGTGCTCTTCCGTGCATATTCCCTGCCGCGGCTTAGCCGTGGACTAAAATATGACTAATAATTCTGAAAATGTTTTCTCTCTTTTTCGGGCGGATTATTTTCAGCCGGCGAGTTAAAAACACTTTTCAGGCTCAAACCTGTTGACGCGAGATCATTTGAAAAAGTCCCTTCCGCAGTCACCCGCAGCTGCCGCAGTCACCCCATTACAGATCCCGAAGTTGCCATATAAATCTTGGTTGTTTAGGGAGCCCCTGCTGCGGTTACTGCGGGTTGGTGCATTTTTTTAGAATTTAAGTGTCGCCCCCAACTCTGCGAGAACTTTGACGGCGTGTGGTCGCACTTTGATGACACGTGGATTCCAAGCCAAAACGAGTTCACGCTGCAAAGTTTTTAACGATGCATCTGATATTTTGTGATACGAGCCTGTTGGAAGGTCTCGAATTGCCAATTCAGGCACAATGGCTGCAAAACGGCCCGATCTGACTGCGGCAACAGTTTGCGGAAACGATTCACAACTCAGTGCTGGTCGAAATGCGTGGTTTTGTGAAAATGCAACTTCTAGCAGTTGTTTCGTAAACTGGCCTTCGGTAGTTTGCATGGCGTGGGGAAATGTTTTAAAGACCTCTGAAAAAGCAGGCGGAGACTTGCGATGCACCATCGCCAGAGGAATAACAGCCACATAAGCAAGGGTTCCTAAAGGCATGAACTTTAATCCGGGGGCAACGGCATTTTTGCGTATCAATCCAAAATCAACACGGCCATCAAACATCTGTTGAACGATTTCGTTTGTTCTGAGGCTTAATGATGTGAAGCGAACGTCTGGCAGTGCCTTGGTTAGATTTCCGATTTTGGGAATTACGAGCCAGTGAATTATGCTGTCGCCGGAGGCAATGCTAAAGTTTTGTCGCTCGTTTCTGCATTCCGTTCTAAAATCTGTCAGACTGCGTAAAAATGGTCTGACCATTTCCGCCAGGCTCGCGCCTTCGGGCGTCAACCTTAAAACTTTGCCATGCCTGTGTGTCATTTCACGCCCAAAGAATTCAGAAAGCTCGCGCAATTGGCGGCTGTATTGGCTATGCCGAATCGCATTACCGGGGGCTGTTCGTGCAATGCTGCCGGCGTCATGCACTTCTATCAGCACTTTCAAACGCTCAAGCGACAGGCCCCGTTCAGAAAACAATTCGTCATACATGACTGGATAGTAATGTATAGTGTGTTTTTAACGCTAGATAATTTTTTTTAACGGGCCATAATGCACACAGAAAAAGGTGCGGTGGAATTTCACCGTGCCTTAAACTTAAAAAACAATATGAGCAATCCAGAAAATCAAAAATGCGAAGATGAACGCATATTAGAAGATAAAAAACGCATCGAAGAGGACAAGGAGCGCATCGTTCGCGAAGCAGAAAAGCTTGCCCGCGATGAAGAGCGCCTGAAAGAAGACGAGCGCAATCGGGACCATGAAAAAAAGAAATTCTTTTTTAAGCTCGATGGGGCTGAGTATGAATCCCTGGTGTCGTCTATCAATGGCGCAGACGTTCGTGCGAAATTGCCCCCGGAAAAAGCCGGTTATGCAATATATTTGGAAGGGCACCACAACGAGCCTGATAAACAAATTACCGACACCGAGGCGTTTTCACTCGAAAAACACATCCTTTGTTTTTACAGTGTGCCGCCAGCAACATTTGGGCTTGTATGACAATCATTGAGCAACAAATTCAGGATCTCACCCAAAAGTTTCCAGAGGCAACATGTGTAAAGGCGCCTGATGGCTCCCATGCTGTCACAATACCCAATATTCCATTGCCGCAGGGTTGGGAGCCGAGAACGACAACTGTGCGCTTTATAGCGCCAGTTGGTTTCCCGGCGAGTCGGCCTGATTGCTTTTGGACAGATCCAAACCTCAGATTGACTGGCGGTCGGAATCCCCAAAATACTGGGGCCACTCCGATGCCGAATGTTCCACTTCAGCTATTGTGGTTTTCTTGGCACGTCCAAAAGTGGAGTCCAAATTCTGATTCGCTTTTGACTTATTTACGGGTCATCGAAAATCGGCTCCACGAAATAAGATGAGCCGGCTTGTTCTAACTTCCGAATTGCTTTCGATCCTTCGCGCAGAATTGCTCGGATCGAAAAGCGAATCATGTGCCATATTATTTGGCCGGGCTATAGTAAAAAACAACCGGCTTGCCCGGATCGTCGTCCGTGAGATTCAACGAGTTGACGAATCTGACTACCTGGACAGAACAGATATTTCAGCACAATTAAGACCTGAAGTCATTGCCTGTGCGGCCCAAAGGGCACGAAAGAGCGGCGAATCCATAATCTTTGCCCACAGCCATCCGTTTCCCCTGAATGAATTTTCTGCGACTGACAACGCGGGTGAGAAAGCGCTGCGTGAATTTCTCACAAGCCGAATTCCCGGCGTAATACATGCAGCACTATTAGTCACACCGGAAGCAACCATTGCTCGCGTTTTAGGAAGCGGGGATCCATTACAAGTCATTGGGGTTGGCGCTAATATACAGTGGTGTGGCAAAAGCGAGGCCAGCAAATTCAGTCAAGAATATGACCGGCAAGTTCGTGCATTCGGCGCACAAGGTCAGGAACAACTTCGGAAAATCACCGTAGGCATCGTGGGCCTTGGTGGAACGGGGGCAATCGTGGTAGAACAATTGGCTCATCTTGGAGTCCAGAAGTTTTTACTTATTGATCCTGACGTGGTTGAGCGAACCAATCTTAACCGGCTCGTTGGGGCGTCTGAGTCGGACATCAAAAGACCGAAGGTTGAAGTTGCTGCCCGGCTTGCGCAGCGAATTAATGCCCGTGTCGAAGTGCGAACAATTCATGATAGCGTTCTGCTGGCCAGCGTGGCAGAAGAAATAGCCGATACAGATTTTGTTTTTTGTTGCACGGATTCGCATGGCAGTCGAGCGGTATTAAACCAAGTTGCCTACCAATATTTGGTTCCGTCAATTGACATGGGGGTTGCCGATGAACTCGCGGACGTAATCATTGAGCAGCACGCTCACGGTGTCGCGGTTGTAGCGGTGCAAATATACCAGCGCCTGAAAGCTGCCTTCCGGGCTGCTGAACATCCAGTAGATGGGACGCTTCTTGTAGGTCTTGAGATGATCCTTGTAGAAGTCGCGCGCAAAATACTTGGGCAACTCTTTGCCGAGTGAGGCTTCGATGAACGCGAGATTTTCCGCCAACGTCGCATCGCCGAAGGCCACGCGCAGGAATTCCCGGAAACGACCCACGATGTCATCGGTGAACCACTCGCCATCCAGCACCGGGATGATGCCGTCAGCGTCGGGAGCAAAGGTGGACTTTGGAATTTTGGCCAGATAATCTTGGAGCGTTGCGCCGGCGTCGGCGAGGATGAGGCCGGGCTGGTCGAGCGAGTAACGGCCCATCATGCAGCCGACGGCATAGGAGAGGAACGCGGCCATGTCCTTGCGCGCGTCGGCGCGGGCGAGAGTGATTTGGTCTTCGGGCACTTCGGGCTTGAGTTCGTCCTGCAAGCCGTAACCGATGCGGGCAAGTCAACCGTCACCCCTTCTGCATCATAGGCCCAAAGCACACCTTTGCCGGAGATTAGGTTGCGTGGCGCTCCGTTAGAATGCGTGACAAAGAAACCCTGGGTTATGACTTTGGGACGGGCGTGTTCGTCACATGCAAGGATCGGCTGCCGTCGTTGCCGACGGTTGAAGAGGCCCGCAATATGGTGCTGGAGTTGCTGGCGGATTTTAATTTTCAAACACCGGCCGACAAGTCGCGCGCCGTGGCATTGTTGCTTACGCCGGCGATGATTCTGGGGCAATTCACCCGGTCACTCACCCCGATGTTCATGGTGGAAGCTAACGCTTCCCAGACTGGAAAGGGCTATCTGCTTGATTTGATTGCCGCCATTTACAATCAGGCCTTGTCGATGATTACCCAACATTCGGGGCGGGGGGTTGGCAGTTCCGAGGAGGCGTTTAATCAGGCGCTCAGCGCCGGTTATCCGTTTGTCGTGTTTGACAACTGGCGCGGGACGTTCGACATGCCTCCCTTGGAATCCTTCCTCACCAACCGGAATGACATCCACCGGGTTCGCCTCCCGCATGAGGGTTACGTCGAAGTCAATCGCTCTCACTACGTGCTGGCCATGACCAGCAACGGCCTGCAATTCACGAAACCGGACATGGCCAACCGGACCGTGTTTATCCGGTTGCGGAAACAGCCGGAATATTTCTGCTACCGCAGTTATGCCGAGGGCGAGCTGTTGGCTCACGTCCGGGCCCACTGGACCGAGTATCTCGCGGCAGTCTATGCCATCATCTTGGACTGGTCAGCAAAAGGCTCTCCCCGCTTGGGCACCAGGTTTGATTCATTCACGGAATGGGCTCAAATCATGGACTGGATTGTCCGAGACACGTTCAAATTGCCGCCCTTGTTGGATGGGGCCAAAGCGGAGAAGGCGCGCGTCACCAGCCCGGCCTTGACCTTCGCTCGTGAAATTGGCCTGGTGCTGAAGCGGGATGGCAAACTGGGTCACGAGCTGAATGCCAGCGACTTAGCCAATGTCGCCATTCAGAACAATGTTACCATTCCCAACAGCACCAAGCCGGGTGACCTCGGCGCGGCAGCCCGCTCCATCGGTATTGCCATGAGCTACCAGTTCAAGGAAATGGGGAGCGTGTTAAGTGTCGCCGGTTTCAAAGTGGAACGCGTGGACAAGAAAATGAAGCGCGACGATGGTTCCGGTGGCGGGTATGAAATGAAGTATTACATATTCACAGAGGAAGCCGCCGCCTCGGGCGGTGGCTCAAGCCAATAGCCAGCGCGGCGACGCGGCGACGGACAAGGTGCGGTAGCCACAATAGTGGCTACCGCACTTTTGCGTGCAAAACCAAAAAAGGCATATAAAAACCATTTTATTCATTTTGCGTAGCATAAAGACACATGTATTTCTTTTAGCGAAGCTGGAAGCTACGCTAAAAACATTAAATTGAGTATTTTTAAAATGAAACCCTGCACTGCATTTCTATGCAGCCACATGCATTGCATGCAACACCCCTTATAGGGGGGTTGCTGCATTGCATACAAGATTATTTCTTGCGCGAGGATTTTTTCCGCCGGCTTGGGCCACGATTTTCGGCCCGGTTTATTTTCCTGACTGGTGCTTTGCCAGACTTCGATTTTTTGGGATGCCCTTTCGATTGCCCCAGCCCCAACTGCTCCACCAGATCTGGATGTTCGGACAACGAGGTCTCGGTCATTTTCAACTCCTGAAACTCCTGCGGAGTTTTGGGTCGCCACTGTTTTCCATCCTCGACAAAATATTTCTTAAGCTTCGCCCAATAATTTCCAGCCTGCCGGTCGAGCACGTTTTTGGCTTTCGTAATGCGTCCTATGATCTCCGCCACGGTGCCATGGCCTTCGTCCCGGATTTTGACGAACAGTTTTAGCAGGTCATATTCTTCCCTGTTCAACGGTCCTTCCAGCGTTCGCATGACAATTTTGGGCACCTCATCCCAATACAGCTTGTTTTCCGAATGGCGCATCAAGCAGTAGTTCAGTCCGTCCGGGAATCCCGTCCGGGCACCGCGCTTGGCCACGATGAACCGGAACACTTTGGGTTTGCCTTTCTCGGGGCGCAACGTCGCCACCGCGCGATACCAGTTGGTCAATTCCGAAGTGCCGAAACCCGAATAGCTGAAATCCGTGCCGCCGGTGCGCGGGGTTTCCTTGGCGGGTTTGGGAGTGTGGTGGGTGGACACAAACACGCAACCCGACGATTTCAACACTCGGTTGATTCCCTGGCGGAATTGCCGGCTCATTTCCTCCTGCTTGCTGAAATCCCCGTGCACGAAGGCAAACAGCGGGTCGAGAAAAAACACGTCCGGCTGGTGAATTTCTACCAGATCCTGAAACAATTCTGAAAAATCGGTTAATTTCCCAGTGCCAAACATGGATTGCATCGTGAAATTCTTGGTGAGCGCGTTGTATTCGGGTTTGCTTAGTTTTAATCCGGCCTTGATGCCTTTGGCCATTTCCACCACGTCGCCATCGTCATTTTCACCTTGCAACAAAAAACACCGCAACGGGCGAACCGGTTTAAGCCCGAAAAAATCCCGCCCGGCTGACCAGCATATAGCTATTTGCATGAGCAGGGTTGACTTGCCGACGCCCGACGGTGCCACAATCAGGAATGAACCGCCTTTGCCGAGAAACCGAGTTTTCGGATTGATGATGGCATCCTTGTCGTATTCGTCGGGCTGAATTTTCTCAAGCTCCTCAAAAAACCGATAATTCAAATATTTGATGGCGAGTTCTTCTTTGGTGGTGCCATATTTTTTGTGCAAGGTCGAATGCTCCGATAATGACGATTCCTCCCAGACCGGTTCGCGCCGGGTGGCGGACGAGGAATGAATCAGGGTCGTCTGGATCGGCCCACACCCCAAATGCCTTAGCTTGTAATGCAAATGGTCGCGAAATGTTTTGGTGGTTTCGGGGGAGTCGGTCCAACTATGGTGAACCAAAAGTTGCTTCACGCCCGCATTGTCAAAAACAATCCCTGGAATCAACCGTCGGTCTGGCACTTTCTCGATTTGCCAAAGTGTGAAGTGTCCTCGCCGTTCGCGCGTGTCCTTGTCTATCAATGGGTCTGGATTGAAACAGAATGGATTTCCGTTGGTTTCAAGTTTTTTCCTGAGTTCCGAAAATGAATGCGGCTTGTCTCCCTCGACTTCAAAAAAAAGTTTGGTGTCGCATTGATCCTCCCCCAAACCGTCTTCGTAATATTTGAGAATTTCTTTCATGGTGGCTGCGCGGCGGCATTTTATTTTGGTGCCAGCGACGCCGGATGATTTCAGACCGGGGTAGCCTCAGTCAACATTTTGGCCGCCTGTGGTTTCAGAACTTTGCAAAAATTACCCAAAATG
This sequence comes from Limisphaerales bacterium, assembly GCA_003151855.1. Classification (GTDB taxonomy): domain Bacteria; phylum Verrucomicrobiota; class Verrucomicrobiia; order Limisphaerales; family UBA11358; genus UBA11358. The sequence continues at coordinate 9,022 of PLYV01000290.1, forward strand.
CCTCCCGCTCTCGCGGGAGGCGTGAATGCCGGCTTAGTAATCCTCCGGCAGTAAAACCGTGGTCACCTCGCGGCTGGCCTCGGTGATAATCCAGAATTTCGTGCCGTCGCTGCGATACGCCGACAATAGGCGGTCGCCGGATTGCAACGCCTCGTCGTTGGTTTGCCGGTCTTCGTCGTCCAGTTCGCCCCAGTCGCCGAGAACGTGGCGGTTCAGCGAATTGAGGATGTCATCGGATTTGAGTTTTTCCAACGCGGTCGGGGTGATGACCACCTGGCCGAGCGGGAATTTCATTTGTGAAGTGAGAATCATTTTATTAAGGGGCTGGCGGCCTGTTCGACCGCCAGCCGTGTTGGGATTTATTTCGAGGGTTGGCTGACAATCCAGCGGAAGGCTTCCTTCGCGATGTAGGCCAAGACCAGCAGGTCTTCGCGTCCGTAGCTGTCGGAGTTTTTCCATTCCTCGCCGTCCTTGTAGGAACGTTCGAACGTGGTGTTGTAGCGCACCCCTTTTTCGGTCTGGTTGGCCCAGATGGTTGCGCGAATGCCATTCACGCGAATTTCATGGGCGGGCTTGTTGGGGGTTTCGGTTGTGGGTTTATTCGTTTGTTTGCTCATATGTTTTGTCTTTCTAGTGGCCCCGGTTATCGGGGCGTTTTGTTTTTCACAAGGGACTCAAAACAAACGACCCGATGACACAGGCCGCGATAGCCGCAAGTGACGGAGAGCAAGGCAGTGGAGCACCAGCACCGGAATGACAGAGGCACGATGGCGTGAACGGTGCGCGGAGCAACTGGAACGGAGAAGCGGGAGGCGGAGGAAAGATGCAATGAGCGAAAACGATAGCCCGCACAAACCACACAAGCTGCCCTGGGAGTGCGTGAATTCGCGCCCGTGGGAAAACCAGATGAAAGGATGCGCCTACGGTGAGCGAGTCAGGAAGGCGGGTATGAAAATCCAGCTATGGCGCTGCTGGTCTGCCGTTAAGGATGAATGGAGCGGAGCGTCGCCAAGCACAAATCCAACTCGGCATGGCAAAAAGGCTGAAGCCCGAAAAATGATTCGGCACAACTGAAATGGCAGCGCAGCAACCCGCAGCAACCCAATCCGACAAAATTTAAGTATCACAATGGTTATCTATAAAATGTCAGAAATGACTTGCTGCGGTTACTGCGGTGACTGCGGCCGGGGTGGTCACGCCTGAATTCAGGTCAACGCTAAATGGACATTGGCCTTGAACCAACCCGACTGGTCAATTCCAGTGCCACGGCGGCAGGCCGTTTTCATCATGCAAGACCGGCAGCGGGATGACTGGTGGCGATTTAATGACGGGCGGTGGCACACGGCGGAGCTGCCGTTCGCGGTGCCGGCGAATCAGCAGGCCAATCAGACCACCAATCCAGAACGCCAAAAACAGCGTGGAGAGAGAATTGTTTCGTTTCATAAAAATGCGTCAAACTTCAATTTAATTATGAGTGAAAGGAGTTTCAGGATATGAATATTTGGTTATCTCGACGGGAGGCCGCCCGGAAGATTTCGGTGTCGGTGGATTCGATTCAACGGCGCGCGATTCGGTGGTCGGACGAACCTGTTCCGGGCAGGCTGCGCTACAAGTTTTTGAAGCTGGGAGAGGGCACGCGCCGGGAGCGCCGTTTTTTTGAGCCGGATGTGGAGGCGTTTTTGGTTTTGAATTGATGGCTTCCCATGCCGGTTGGCCGTTGGCCGGCAGCCATTGCAATTTTGGACCGTCGTCCATCAGCCAATGCGGTGGGACGCCACCATAAACCGAGGCCAGTGTTTTCCCGGCGGAGGTGTGGCCGATTTCCCACGCAATCTGAATGTCAGGGATTCCATGTGACCGGCGAACGGTGACGTAAAACGCCCGCATTCCGTGGCTCGTGATTTTCCGGCCGATGGTTTTCTCGTGCCGTCGCAAAGCCTGGCCCAGCGCCCCGACATCGCTGTGGGCAGTGTCGGGATTGCGGTAGCTGGGAAAATACCAGGGCGAATCGGGATAACGGTTTTGTTTCCATTCGCGATGGGCTTTTAACCATGCGGCCAATCCATCATGCACCCGCACGAGTGGATTGACGGACTGCTGATTTTTGGCGCGGCGAACGCACACGGATTTCCCGTCCGGCGAAACCCAGCCCGCTTCATACGGTTTGGCATCCGTCCGCAACTGCAAGGCTTCGCAGGTTCGCAGACCGGTAAACGCCTCGAAAATAAATTGCCAGCCCAAGGTTTCCGAACGGATGTCCGCGAACAGCAACGCGCCGATTTCATGCATCGCCTCGGTGTCATGCGGCATAAAATCCCGGCAGTGCTTGACGCTCTTGGCGCAACAATAGCGCGGTCGCCGGAACGACAGGGGGTGCTGCTGGATGAGGTTGCAACGCATCCCCCAGAGCATCGCGTTGCTCATGGTGTTCAATTCCATGTCCACGGCCCGGTCGCCCTTGCCGCGACCAATATTCCGTTTGCGCCATTCGTGGTAGCGATCCAACTGCTGGAGGGAAATGCTGTCCACGGTGAACGCATCCCAGTATTTCAGCAGCACGGTGCTGTTGCGCTTTTCACATTGGAGCGTCCGGCCCTGACGCGGCTGTTTCTGGCGGTCGGGGTAGCCGTCCTGCACATAACGCCGGACGATTTCACCCACGGTCACTTTGGGTTTCTTGGCCTGCTGCGCCTCCCGCTCAACCATCCCGGAACGGCGGCGGTGAAGTTCTTCACGCGCATATTTGAGATTGGCGGTTTCGAGCGAGCGCCAAGTGCGCCGCCCGTTGATTTTGGGACGTTCGTAATAAACGCCGGATGGGATGTATCGGAAAATCCCCGATTCCACCCGCTCGAATTGAGCGCCGGCCGCCGCTGATTTTTTGAGCTTCGTTTTCATGTTGTATTCGCTTTTTGTTTGGCGCGATACAACAAGCCTTTTTCGGGCGCGGATAGTCGTGGACTAAAATATGGACTAAAGCGCTTTTTTCAGGAATTCAGAAGATTTTTGGAGGACTCGCAAACTCATTTATTTACAACGGTTTAGGAGTGGTGCACCCAATAGGAGTTGAACCTATAACCTNNGCTCTATCCAATTGAGCTATGGGTGCAGCCTTGATTGCCAAGCAATCACGCTGGCGATGCGGAACCAAACCCGGCCCGATGCCGCTATTGTCCTGAACCGCGCCGTCAAGAGCCGTGAAACATATCAGAGAATCTTTGGTTGCCGCAAGCGCAGAATTTGCAGCCGCTCGGAGACGCCAAGAACATTTTATGCCTAGCCACCGGCTAGGTTGGTGGAACGCCCGCAGACGCTGGTTTTCCCTTCACCACCCAGGTGAACCACGCGCAGACGCCAAAGAGCAGGAGGTTGAACGCGCCGAGCGTCTGCAGCACCACTTCGAGCCGGCCCGGAAAATGGTTCAACATCACCGGCAGCGTGAAACCGTAGGTCGCCACCAGCGCCACCATGAACGGCACCACGGCAAACCGACCGCGCGCCAGCAGATCGTTGACCATCACGTTCGCCAGCGCCAGCGGCACCATCGCCGCCGCATACCAAGGGATGAGCGCCATCGTGCCAGCCAGATCGCTGGGCTTGTAAAGGATTTTCACGGCCAGAGGCCCGGCCAGCCAGAGGCCGAGCATCCCTAGGACACCCATCACCGCGGTGCCAATCACCACGATGCCGAAGAGATTGCTTTTCTCCGATTTTGCGTTGGCATGGACGATTTTGGGAAACATTACCGCCGCCAGCGGCAGCACCAGCCAGAGCAGTCCGCGCGACATCGTGCCCGCCGCCACATAGGGTTTCATCGCGTCGGGGCTGAAATACGCCTTCGCAAACATCGTATCCGAGGTGAACATGAACTGACATGCGCCGAAGCCCAACAACAAGGGAACCACCTGCCGCAGCAAATTCTTGATGTCAATTTTTTCGGGGCGCAGCGACCATAAATCACGTGTCCGCCAGATGGCGATGCCCGCGCCAATGCCGATGCCAATCAGCGCGCCAGCCATCATGCCCGCCGCCCCCCAGCCCAGCACAACCACAAAAAACGCGGCCAATCCCAACCGGGCCACGCCGCCCCAAATGGATGACCAGCCCAGCCAGAAAAAATCCTGCCGACCTTGCAGCACGCCGCCGAACATCGGTGTCCACAGTGAAAACAGCACCAGCGGCAGCGTGACCAGCAGGCCGGCCACCGAGGGCAGCCGCCAGCCGGCGACGATTTGTTTTTGGAAGATGAGCACCGCCAGCGTTCCCGCCACCCAAACGAGCAGCGTCCACAGCCAAGCTTGCCGGATCAGGCCTGAAAGTTGTCGCTCGCGGCCGGTCGCCAGCGCCAGCGCCGATTGCTGGGCCAGCACCATTTGCAATGGCATGGTCGGCAGGCACGATACCACCATGAGCAACACGCCAAACGCCGTGTATTCGGAGTCGGGGATGAGCTTGTTCAGCGGATGCACGCCCAGCGTCATCATGCCGCCCGTGATGTTGGCGATCATCAGCCAGCCGCTCTGGCGGAAGAACGCCGCGTGCGGCTTGTGGTCAACCGTCTGGATTTTTTCGGATACAGCCATGAAGCGTGGACAATAAAAAATCCCCGGCGTTCAGGGAAGCGATTTAAGGAAACAAAACAGCAAATTTTTCCCACGCTCCAGCTCCGCCAGCGAAATCC
>PLYV01000113.1 GCA_003151855.1 Limisphaerales bacterium
TCGCCGGCGCCTTTGTCGGCGGCGGCGCGGGCCTGTTTGGCCAACTCGTTGGCCTTTTGCGCGTTCTCGGCGTTGCGCTTGGTCATTGCAGCCATTTCTTCCAGCGACGCTCCGGTCTCTTCAATCGAAGCCGCCTGTTCGCTCGCGCCTTCCGCCAACGACTGGCTGGAACCGGAAACCTGGCTGGAGGCAGAAGCAATTTGATTAGCCCCATCATTGAGACTGACACTGACTCCGCGCAGCACACTGTCGGTGCTGCGGGTAATAAAAATTCCCAGCGCCAAACCAATTCCGAGAGCGGCGGCCAGAACGGCCAAAATTCCGACGTTTGTGTCGCGCACAGTCGCTGCCACGGCGGTGCAGGCGGCGTTGACATCTTTCTGTTGCTTGGCAATGCAAGCCGTCAGCGCACTGTTGTATTGCTGGGCCAGCGGATCAAGTTCGCTGGCTGCTCTCGCGGCCAGTGCCGAAGAGGTGGCGGCGTTGGTCGCCGCGCGGCTCAATTTCAGTATCTGTTTTCTGAAATCCAAATATTTGGTTTGGGAAGCAAGCACATTTTCAAACAGTCCTCGCGCTTGGTCGTCGGACAAAAGTTTTTGGTAGCCATCCAAATGGCCGGCCACCTCGGTTGCATTGGTGCGCATGGTGGCCTCGAAAGCGTCCATTTCCGCATCACTGGAGCTGTAAATGTGCTTGAAGATGATGCCTTGGTCTTCCAGCGCAATGGCGTTCGCCGCCGTTAAGAAATTAATGCTGGGGAGGGCGACCTCCGCGACCTCGGTGAAATGATGGTTGATCGCATTTACCCGCAATTTGGTAAAAGCGCCCAACGCCAAGGCAACGAGAAGCAATGCACCAAAGCCGAAGCTGATCCGTTTTTTAATGGTCCATTTTTTCATATGTTTGCTAAACTAACCGGGTTTGTTGTGAAAGGGTTGCGATGGGAAATTTCTATCCGGCCTTGGCCGCAAGGTTTTAAAAGCCCGGCAACGCGCCGGCATCCACCACGCCGTCAATGTCCAGGAGCGCCTTGACCGCGTTCTTGACCTTGGCCATGCCAAGGATGTAGTCCGTGCAAATCTGCCCGCCGAAATCCGGCGTCGCCTCGATGTCCGCGCCGGCGATATTGGCCACCTCTTCCACGCCGTCCACCACCAGGCCCATCTGCGAAGCCTTGCCGTCCGGCAATTTCACCTGGACGACAATGATGCAGGTCTGTTCGGTGCTCGCGGCCTCGGCGAAGCCAAATTTCAGCCGCAGATCTATGACCGGAATGATCTTGCCGCGCAAATTGATGACGCCGCGCACATGGGCGGGCATCTGGGGCACCGCCGTGATGTTGGTCTGGCGGATGATCTCGCGCACCTTCAGCACATCAATGCCGTAGGATTCGTGGCCGAGCGTGAAGGTGAGGTATTTGCCGGCCAGCTTCTGGGCGTCGGCCGGGCATTCCGCAGTTGGCGTGGACATAATTTGATTCGATTCAACCATTCAATCCGGCCCACGTTTTCGGCCAAGGCCGGCGTCAAGTGGACCATAAAACTACTTTGCAATCATGCCATCGGCACATTCGGTAGCGGCTTGAATAAAATTTCGGTGGAATTTTGAGCAGTCGTGCCCGGTCAAAAATCCTTGAAGTCGCCATCCATCGGAATCTCGCTCCGGCGGCTTCCCTCGGTGGCCAGGGCCGGCGCGGCATGGGCATGTCCGTTGCCGTTGCTGTTTGCCGGGGCGGACTTCCGGGCGGCTGGCGCGGCGGCGTGAACCGCGTGGGTGCGGGCAACCGGAGCTGCGGCTTTGGCGGTGGATGCCTGACCTTGGCCGCCCACCAGCTGCAACAGTTCGTTCACCGAATCCTTCATCGTCACCGCCTGCGCGTTGAGTTCCTCGGCGGCGGCGGCACATTCCTCGGCGCTGGCCGCGTTGCCCTGCGTCACCTTGTCCATCTGCCCCACGGCCGAGTTGATCTGCGCGATGCCCTGCGTCTGTTCCTTCGAGGCACCCGCCACCTCGGCAATCAACTCGTCCACTTGCCGGATCTGGGCTACGATGTCATTCAACGCCTCCGTGACTTTGCTGCTGATCTCCACGCCCTGCGCGGTCTTGCCGATGGCCCCCTCAATCTTGTCGGCGGTTTCCTTGGCCGCCGTGGCGCTCCGCTGCGCCAGGTTGCGCACTTCGTCGGCGACCACCGCGAAACCCATGCCCGCTTCGCCGGCGCGTGCGGCTTCCACCGCCGCGTTCAACGCCAGAATATTCGTCTGAAACGCAATCTCATCAATCGTCTTGATGATCTTCGCAATGTCGTTGCTGGAAACTTTGATGGCTTCCATCGCCGTGTTCATTTGCTGCATGTCGCCGGCGCCTTTGTCGGCGGCGGTGCGGGCCTGTTTGGCCAGCTCGTTGGCTTTCTGCGCGTTCTCGGCGTTGCGCTTGGTCATCGCAGCCATTTCTTCCAGCGACGCGCCGGTCTCTTCAATTGAAGCCGCCTGTTCGCTGGCACCTTCCGCCAGCGACTGGCTGGAACCGGAAACCTGGCTGGAGGCCGAGGCGACCTGTTGCGAGCCGTCGTTCATGGTCAGCACCAGTTCCCGCAGGGTTCGCGTGAGGCGGCGGATGGAAACAAAACTGAAAACGACGCCGATCAACAGCCCGGCGACGCCTAGGACAATCTCCCAAATCACGCTCCGGTGAACCACGGCGGTGGCCGCCTGTTCGCTGTCGGTGCCGAACTGGTTGCCCAGCTTGACCACCTCGTCAATATACTGCCGGTGCAGGACATAGCGGTCGTGCATTTCCGAAGCGATCAGCCGCCGGGCCGTGTCCTGGTCGCCCGCCTTGATGGCGGGGAGAAACCGCTCGTTCACGAGCTTGAAAAAGTCTTCCGCGGGTTTGGCCGAGTCCACCACCAGCGCGGCCTTCATCCGCGATTCGGAGAGCGCGTCGCGCCAGACTTGCTGGNNTTTGGAACGTCAGCAGATACGCCTCTAGGATGTAGGCGGGCGGCGGCAGAATGTCCGCCACGAGGTCTTTGCTCTGGACAATCTGCGTATAATATGGCCCGCCCACCCGCACCTTGGAAAGGGTTTGGGCGGTGAACAAGCCGAGCGCAACCAGCACGACGGCGAAGATGATGACGGTTACGAGCATGCGTGCAAACACGCTTCTTTGGGAGGTTTTCATGGAATTTTTTTTGTTGGGGTTATCGAGGTTTGGTTTGGCCTCAAATTTTTTGAAATTTTATCCGGCCTTGGCCAGCGCCGGTTCCTGCAGGGTTCGCGTGAGGCGGCGGATGGAAATAAAACTGAAAACGACGGCGATCAACAACCCGGCGACGCCCAGAACACCCCAAAAAATCGTGTTCCGGCGAACTACGGCAGCGGCCGCCGGTTTGCGGTCGGTGCCGAACTGGTCGCCCAGCTTGACCACCTCGTCAAGATACTGCCGGTGCAGGACGTAGCGGTCGTGCATTTCCGAAGCGATCAGCCGCCGGGCCGCGTCCAGGTCGCCCGCCTTGACCGCAGGTAGAAACCGCTCATTCACGAGCTTGAAAAAGTCTTCCGCGGGTTTGGCCGAGTCCACCACCAGCGCGGCCTTCATCCGCGATTCGGGGAGCGCGTCGCGCCAGACTTGCTGGCTTTCATAAAATTCCTTCTCGGTCTGGCCCAGACGGGTGACATAGGCTTCGCGCTCGCTGGCGTTGATCGTGGCCGTGATTTGGAACGTCAGCAGATACGCCTCTAGGATGCAGGCGGGCGGCGGCAGGATGTCCGCCACGAGGTCTTTGCTCTGCACGATCTGCGTAAAATGAGGCCCGCCGACCTGCACCTTGGAAAGCGTGAAAGCGGTGAATATGCCGAACGCAACCAGCACGGCGGCGAAGATGAATGACGTTGTAAATACGCGCGCAAATATGCTTTTTGGGGAGGTTTTCATTGACTTTCTTTCGTTGGTGTTTTCGAGGCTTGGTTCGGCCTTAAATGCTTAAAGTTTTATCCGGCCGTGGCCGCAATATTTTTGACGTGCTGCAACGCGTCGGCCCCCACCACGCCGTCAATGTCCAGCAGCGCCTTGACCGCGTTCTTGACCTTGGCCATGCCGAGGATGTAATCCGTGCAAATCTGCCCGCCGAAATCCGGCGTCTCCTCGATGTCCGCGCCGGCGATGTTGGCCACCTCTTCCACGCCGTCCACCACCAGTCCCATCTGCGCAGCCTTGCCGTCCGGCAATTTCACCTGCACGACAATGATGCAGGTCTGTTCGGTGCTGGCGGCCTCGGCGAAGCCAAATTTCAGCCGCAGGTCTATGACCGGAATGATTTTGCCGCGCAAATTGATGACGCCGCGCACATGGGCGGGCATCTGGGGCACCGCCGTGATGTTGGTCAGCCGGATGATTTCACGCACCTTCAGCACATCAATGCCGTAGGACTCGTCGTGCAGCGTGAAGGTGAGATACTTGCCGGCCGACTGCCGGCTGGCGGTGGTTTCTGATTGTTGAGTGGCCATAGATTTGAAAAATCGGGTGTCACCGTCCCGCCCGGCACCTGCGCCCGGAAGCGGCGCGCAGATGGCACATGAAAACGGGGCAATAATATTTCATTCGGTAATGCAATCTTCGGTCATCCGGGGGGGAACTTTAATTGATTTCGACGCCGAAACGCTCAAGCCGTAGCCCGTCAACAAAATAAGTTTCCAGCCGACGGAATGGGTTTGAAAATCTTCGCGCCGGCACGCCGGCGCGTCCTGGCGTTGAATGTTGCCGGCATGGATTCGGCTTGGCCGAAATGATTTGGTGGGAAGGGGGAGCGCAGGCTGCTGGCCGGCGGTGTTTGGCGGTCCGCCAAACACTTCGTCTAACTATTTTGCCCCTCACCAAACGGTGTGGAAAATCTGGTGGAACGAAGTTTTCGGCGGGCCGCGAAAACCGCACGCGGGCCGCGTGCGCTCCCCAATCAACTGCATCATTCCGGCTTAGGTTGCCGGTCAAAAGTCCTTGAAGTCGCCATCCATCGGGATTTCGCCCCGACGCGGCGCGACGGACGAACCCGCCGGCTCGCGTTCGGGCGAAAGGGTTTGGGCGGCGTGGCCATTGCCGTGGCCGTTATGCGCGGCGGAAATTTTCACGAACGTTTTTTTCCACGCCTTGGGCGCGGGCGGCCCGGTGCGGTCGGGGCGGTTTTCCCCACCGCCGACGAGCTGCAGCAATTCATTCACCGAATCCTTCATCGTCACCGCCTGCGCGTTGAGTTCCTCGGCGGCGGCGGCGCTCTCTTCCGCGCTAGCGGCGTTGGATTGCGTCACCGTATCCATCTGGCTCACCGCCAAGTTGATCTGCGCGATGCCTTGGGTCTGTTCCTTGGAGGCACCCGCCACCTCGGCGATCAATTCGTCCACCTGCCGGATCTGGGCCACAATGTCATTCAACGCCGCCGTGACTTTGCTGCTGATCTCCACGCCCTGCGCGGTCTTGCCGATGGCCCCTTCGATTTTGCCGGCGGTTTCCTTGGCCGCTTTGGCGCTCCGCTGCGCCAGGTTGCGCACTTCGTCGGCGACGACGGCAAAGCCCATGCCCGCTTCCCCGGCGCGCGCGGCTTCCACCGCCGCGTTGAGCGCGAGAATGTTCGTCTGGAACGCGATCTCGTCAATCGTCTTGATAATCTTGGCAATGTCGTCGGAAGAAACCTTGATCGCCTGCATCGCCTGGTTCATTTGCTGCATATCGTTGGAGCCTTTGTCCGCCGCGCCGCGCGCCGCGCGGGCGAGGTCGTTCGCCTGCTGCGCGTTTTCCGAATTCCGCCGGGTCATGCTCGCCAGTTCTTCCAGCGACGCGCTGGTTTCCTCAACGGAGGCCGCCTGTTCGCTGGAACCTTCCGCGAGCGTCTGGCTGGAGCCGGAGACTTGCGCCGCCGCCTGACTGACTTGCGCCGTGCTTCGGGTCATGCTTTCGACCATTCGGTTGAGCGCACGGCACGTCCGACCGGCATTAAAGATTACGAGCACCAGAATAGTGGCGGCAAAGATCACACTGGCCGCGCCCAGCCATTGAGTGTATTTGCGGATGGCTTGAAAGCCGTCCACCGTCAGCCCGACACTGTGGTTGGCAACTTCCGTGTTATACGTTTTTAGTTGCGCGACGGCCGCGGTCAAGCTGGCAACTTTTTCCGGAATTTCCGCATCCATGATTTTCATGGCTCCAGGGAAATCCTTGTCCAGGATATTGCGCAGCCGGCCCACGGTTTGCACATAATCATTAAAACTTGTTTCCAGCGTGGTCACGCGCTCCCGGCCCAGGCCATCGGTGTAAAGCAGTTTGAGTTTTTCCAAAAGCTTGCCGCCCTGCTGCTGGGCGGCGTCCGCTTCGGCGGTTTTCGCCGGGCGATCTTTGTCCTGGGCAAACATCAGTTCGTAGGAATGAAGGCGGTAGGCGGCCAGGTTTTCCGACAACTCCGCCAGCAGGTTCAGGCTGGGCAAACCCTTCTGCACCAGGCCCTGCGAGGCTTGGTTGCCGTGCTGGCACAACCGCCATAAAACCGCTCCCTGAACGAGTAGAAAAACGAGCAGCAACACGATCAGAGCCTCGACAAAGCGGAAGCTGCTTTTAATGGAAGTGCTGCGGTTGGCTTTCATGGCTGATGGCGGCGGACATCGGGCGCGAACGCCCGATGCCCGCCAGATGGGAATGTGAATTATTTGACTTCAATTTTTTTGACGCCGTCCAAGGCCGCATCCGCCGGCACAATGGCGATGGCACCTTTGGTCGAGGCCACCAGGGCCACCAAGGCCGCCGCATCAGCGGCTTTCTTCGGTTCCTGGCCGCGGCCGGAAAACGCGAGCCGCTGCCAGAAGGTCTTGAACGAACTGGTGTCCATGCCGCACGCCTGCTGGAGCGCGGCATCCGTTTTGTCCGGCAGCACGGCGATGATGACCGCCTGGCCGCCATCCCAATACTTCGTCTTGCCGGTGTAAATGTCCTTGAGCGCATCGGCCGAAAGGCTGCCGGCGGATACGCCGGAGTTGGCGATCACCACCGCGCCATCCAGCGCGAGCGCACGAAACGAACCGACCGTCAGAACCACACCAAGCCAGCCGAGTTTAAGAAATGTTGATTTCATGATAAGACAGGTGTTTAATTTCATTTCAGTTGGTTGGGTTAGAAACTAAACGTGGTCTTCACCGCCAGCATAAACCAGCCGCGGTCGCTGCCGAGGTTTGAATTGTCGGCATTGTCGCGCAACAGCGCGGTGCCTTGAATGTAATGACCTTCAACCTTGAATATCCACCAGTCCTTGATATCGAAGCGCAAACTCAAGGCGGCGTCATTTTGAAAAGAACACGGGATCGGATTCTTGGGGCGGATATGAAACTGGGTGTAATAAGCACCCGCTTCAATCAGTTTGTTAAAGCGGTGGGAAACGCCAAAATACCAGGCATCGGGATTATCCCAATTCGCTCCGACCGACAGGTTGCCGTAGGCGGGCACATAGAAGTGACCGGTGAAATCGTAGGTATAATACTCGGCCTGAAAGGTCCAGTCTTTCCAGATATATTCCAGGGAGTATTGCTGGATGGGAACGTTGCCAACGCAGTGCATCGCTCCGGGGCCATACGGCTGCATAACGTTGACGTGATAGCCGAAATTGGACAGGTAGGCAAATGAGGCCCCGGCGCGCAAGCCGTTGAGCGGGGTGTTCCACCACAATTGTCCGCCCATAACCGGAGTTGAATCAATGCTGTTAAACTGGCCGACCGGCGTCGGCGGCAGGTTGTTCTGGATGTAACGCGCCATGCCGCTGTTGCCGGCCATGCTGACCATGCCGGCATAAGTTTCGTAAGCCAGGCTGCCCGCCTTGCCCAGCGAAATGTCACCAAACACATCCACGCCATCCAGACTGGCGGTGAAGTCACGGAACCGGGCGTCATAGACGCCTTGCGGCAGCAAAACGTAGGTGCGCGCCAGGTCCACATCTTGAATGTGGTTGTAAATGCCGGACGGCCGGCGAATCCGCCCGGCGCGGACGCCCACCTCATCATTGAAAGTGTATTCCACCAGCGCGTAGTCGAGGAAGGGATCGTATTGGCCGACGTTGCCCACGTCATAATCAAATCCTTGCACCGTGATGCGCGTGCGTGGAAACGGGTTCATGGAAACATTCAGGCCGACTTCCGAAAACTGGAACGAACCGTTCTTGGTGTCGTTGGCCAGATAATTGTAATCGCTCGAATACAAAAAACCCTGGCTGGCGAAGCCATGAAATTCCAGCGGCGGCATGTTGGTGCCAAGAAAGGACAGGGGCACTTCATAGGCGGAAGCTCCGCAAGCCGCCGCCGCGCCGAGGGCGGCGGTCAACCATACTTTCTGCGTGTCAGTTCGTTTGTTTTTTTTCATTTTTTGATGGATTGGTTTTGGTGTGGAAAAAGCCAGGCTTCGGATTCTGCCTGCCATCGGCAACCATTCCGCCATCGGCAACTACTGCCGGTCACTTTAGGAAAATTTCTGTTGGTGTTAAAAAAAACGCCGGCTATTAATGGCCGCCCATTCATCCCGGTGCCGGTTTGAGGCGGATGGCGGGCCGAACCAGCTTCAACCCGAATTCCGAAATGGAAACTGCCGACGGTAGTGGGACCGGCATCTTGCCGGTCGTTTTCCGCGCGGTGCCGGAAAAAAACTTCCGTGTGGCCGAAGCCTCAACTCGACAGGCAAGATGACTGTCCCACTACTGTTGGCCAAGGCCCGCTTCGGAATTCGGGTTAAAAGCGAAGCGGAGCCGCTCGGCTGCCTGGATTCGGCTTACAGGGAATCCGGAATGGGGAAATAAAGGTGAAACACGAAACCGCCACCCGGCACCAGGTCCACCGTCACCGCCCCGTCGTGCGCGTGGACGATTTCCCGCGCGGCAAACAGTTCCAATCCGCTGTTGTGGCCGTCGGCTTGTTTGCAGGCAAACGGCTCGAACATCCGGCCCAGCACGGCCTGGCTACGCTGACCGCCATTGTTGCTGACCGCCAGCCGCACATGGGGGCCGGCCCGCAAGCCGGACGTCGCCGCCAGCTCCGCGCCCACGTCGCAGGTATCCAACCGCACTTGAATCCGCCCATTTTTGTGTCCGGCCAGCGAACGCGCGCCTTGCGCACAGAGGCTCGTGACCACCTGGCGGATCTGCGCCGCGTCGGCCAGGATGGCGGGACATTCCGGCTCGATGACATGGGTGATTTCAATCGTGGCGGGAATAACGGAGCGCAGCGTTTGCAACGATTCTTCAACAACCGACGGCAGCGGGATCAAAGTGCGTTCCGCCGGCTGGCGCTGGCTGAATTCCATCAACAGGCAAAGCATTTTCTGCGCGCGACGGTTGCTGTCAAAAATCTGCTCAAGAATATCGCCGAAGGGTTGTTCCGGATTGGAGGCCACTTCCATTTTGATCAACCCCGCGCCCGTGATGATGCCGGCGAGGACATTGTTGAAATCGTGGGCGACGCCTTTGGCGAGTTGGTTGATGGACTGGAAGGTCCAAGCCTGTTGCTTCTGGAAATCCCGCTGGGGCCGCGCACTGCCAGCCAGATCGCCGATGTAACCTTCCAGGGCGATGACTTGCCCCTTGCCGTCCCGCACGGCACAGCCCTGTTCCCAAACTGGAATGCGTCTCCGGTTGCCAGCATGGTTCAGGTGGTATTCACAGACGAACGTGTCGTGCCGCGCGAGCGCTTCCGCGATTTCGCGCTGGACGCGTTCGCAATCCTGCGGGCAAATGAAGCTGGCCAAACCGCGTCCGTCACGAATCAATTCCGACGGCGTGAGGCCCAGCAGCGCGTGACTGCCGGCGCTGGCGAATTCCACCGTGCGGGCCGGGTCGTAGCGGCAGCGATAGACCAGGCCGGGCAGCCGGGCCAGCAACGCCTCCAGCGGCTGGGCCGATGATTCCCCGCCGGTCGTGGAAAAACCGGCGGCGGCTGGATTCAATGTTTTCTGGATGGAAATTTCCACAGGATTATGGGAGCAGGAAAACTGTGGCGGAAAAATTGCGCGGAGGCAAAAAAAAACTCCGGGAATAAAAAAACGTCTCAAGTGTTGCGGGAACCTTCCGATGAAGAGGCGTCGCAAGACATGGCGGTTGGCAGCCAAAAAGAGCCAGCGGGGAAAACGGTGTTTCGCCCTTTAATTGAAGCACCCGCGACATGGATGTTGCGCAAATCAAATGCCCCTCACGGGGCGACTCACGGAAAGAGTTAGTTATGGTAATCAATACAAACCTGTCGGCGCAGGGCAGTGCTACACTGCTCATGCAATCCTCCACCAAGTTGAGCCAGTCACTGGCACGGTTGTCATCCGGATCGAAGATCACTTCGCCGGCCGACGACAGTGCGGGCTTGGCTGTCTCAATGAAGTTAAACGCTCAAATGTCCCGCATTGACGGGGCGTCGAACAATGTCGGCAACGCCATCTCGTTCAGCCAGACCCAGGACGGTTACGTCTCGAAGGTCAACGATGCGTTCAGCCGCATGAGCGAACTGGCCGTCCTCGCCCAGGACGTCACCAAGACGACGGGCGACCGCGCGTTGTATCAACAGGAGTTCAAAGCCCTCGGCAGCTACGTGGACAACGTGGCCACCAAGGACTTCAACGGCGTCAGCCTGTTCAACGGGGCCACGCTCAACGTCACCACCGACAGCGAAGCCAACACCTTCGGCATGGTCGGCATTGACCTGAGCAACACCACCTACAGCACGGCCACGAAGGACGACATCACCTCGCTCAGCGGCGCTTCTACCGCCCTGACGGACGTGAAAGCCGCCATCAACCAGCTGGCCTCCGACCGCGCGAACATTGGTTCCAACATCGAAAGCCTGACGTATTACAACGATCAGCTCAATTCGTTGAAGAACAACCTCTCGGCCGCCAACAGCCGCATCACCGATGTGGACGTGGCGCAGGAGAGCACCAACTACGCGAAATACAACATCCTCGTCCAATCCGGCACGGCGATGTTGGCCCAGGCCAATTCGCTGCCGCAATCGGTCCTCAAGCTCTTGGGTTAATTCCCAGCTTCCCGCCAGGTAAGCGGACCCGGACGGCTCGCAAAAGCCGTCCGGGCTCCGCCCAAGGACAAAAAAAGTCCGCACCGGGGAAGGAGCCAGATGCCAAAACAGCGCGAACCGCCACCAACGCCAATTTCAAACGCCACCGCCAAAATGAAAACCACGCCCACAGTCGTCGCCGGAAAATTCAGCCGGGAGACAAACACGGTCAGCCCGGGTCGCAACCGCTCCGGGTCTGTAGTTTTCCGTCGGCACTCGGGCGAGGTGGCACGGTGGCGGTTCGTGACTGTCTCTTTGCCTGCCCACACACCCCGTCCAACCGGTCCAAACACACCGGCGGACGGACGGCTGCCGGGCAGGAATTGTTCCCTGAAACTTTCACCCCTTAAGTGTCTGCGCCAAACGCCGATACTTGAAGGTGGAACGGCGCCCGGCGGCCGCAAACTGCCGGAAGGAAAACCGGGTGGGCGCCTTTATAACTAATGGCCCGCCCCACGGCAGGGATGCCGTGTAAACAGTAAAGCCCCGCAAGGGGTGACTCATGGAAGGAGTCAGTTATGGTCATAAACACAAACACATCATCACTCGCATCGGCACAACTGCTGGGAGAATCCAGCGCCAAGTTGAGTCAGTCGCTCGCACGCCTGTCCTCCGGATCGAAGATCACTTCGCCGGCGGATGACAGTGCGGGTCTTGCTGTCTCGATGAAGCTGGACGCCCAAATGGCACGTAACAATGCCGCGAACAACAACGTGGGCAACGCCATCTCGTTCAACCAGACGCAGGACGGTTACCTGCAGAAGGTCAACGACGCGTTGAGCCGCATGAGCGAACTGTCCGTCAGTGCGCAGGACGTGACGAAGTCCACCGCCGACCGGGCGTTGTATAACCAGGAGTTTTCGACTCTGGGTTCCTACATCGCCGATGTCGCCAAGAAGGACTTCAACGGCGTCAGCCTGTTCAACGGCAACACGCTCAACGTCACCACCGACAGCGATGCCAACACGTTCAGCAACCTCGGCGTCAACCTCGGCGCCGTGAGCTACACGTCCGTGACGGACGGCACCACCAGCACGATCGACACGGCGGCCAATGCCAAGACGGCTTTGACCAACGTCAAGTCGGCCATTGATCAGCTCGCCAAGGATCGCGCGAACATTGGTTCCAATGAAGAGAGCCTCGGCTATTACAGCGCCCAGCTCAATTCGTTGAACAACA
>PLYV01000012.1 GCA_003151855.1 Limisphaerales bacterium
TAATAGGGTCCGGTGGGGCTGGTGGCGCGGCCCACGCGGATGTTGTAGGTGCTGTAAATTCCATTACAGCAACCGCCCCAGTTCACAAACAGATACCAATAACCGCCGTTCTGATAAATGCACGATCCCTCTTCGGAACTGCCCCAACCGCCGCCGGAGGCGTTGTTGGCCACTTGGGTGCCGATGGAGTTGGCGTAAACCCGCATGCCGGTCGCCGGGTCAATTTGCGTGACGAGAATGCCGGAGGAGTAAGAGCCATAGGACATCCAGACCGTCCCGTCGGCGGCCACACAAATGCTGGGATCAATGCAGTTGTAACCCGTTGAATCCGTGTCCGCCGTGCCCGGAGAATAGGATTTGACCACCTTGCCACGGTCCGACCACGAGGGATTTACCAGGGACGGCGAGGTGGCAACGCCGATGACAGAATTGATGGTGCCCCATTGAGAATAGGAATAATACATGTGCCAGAGGCCGTTAAACCAAGCTGTGTCCGGCGCCCAAAAATAATTGGGCGTTCCGCCGGGAATGGAATTCGTGGTCCACGACGGCGGACCGGAAGGAAAGACAGGGGTGACTTGCGACCAGTTCCGCAAGTCGGTCGAGGTGATGCCACCAATTCCATTGCCATCACCGTAGATAAAATAACTATAGCCATCCTTCACCATGGTGCCCGGATCGTGCAGGTAGTAATTACCGTAGAAAGGCAGTGGATCCGCAGGCGCATTGGCGATGGCCAGAAACAGGGCGGAGGCCGCCGCACAGTATTGAATGAATGAATGTTTCATGTTGAATGTTTTTCCTTTCCTGTTATTTGTTGGTTTGGGGTAATGCGGCATCAAGAAATTGCTTCAATGATTCCATATCACGGTTTCGATCAAAGGCAGCAACGGTGTCTACCGTTGCCGCCCTGGGTTTTGTTTTGATTCGCTTAACTTAAGGCTATTGGAACGACCACTGCAGGTTGGAGCTGTTCACATAACCCCACTGTTTCAATGCGGCTCCATTGGCCGTCGCCCCGCCGCCGTCCAGATACATACCGGTGGCCCGGTTCTTGACGTAGTAGTATCCAGAATCCGACGCCACCAGTTGCCATTGCAAGTTGTAGCTGCTGTCATAACTCCACTGTTTCACTGCGGATCCATTGGCCGTGGAGCCGCCGCCGTCCAGATACAGACCGCTGGTCTGGTTCTGGATGTAGTAATATCCGGAATCCGAGGCTGCCAGTCTCCATTTCAGGTTGGCACTGTTTACTTTGGCATATTGTCCCACCTGCGAGCCGACACTGGTGGAACCTTTACTGTCAATTACCAGACCGGAGGTGCGGTTCTGCATGTAATAATATGTGCCGGTGCTTGGGCCGCCGACGGTGCCGGACACGTTGAAATTCTGCCAGGAATAGGTCTTCCCGGAAACCACAATGCTTCCCGACGTGCCTAGGCCATAAGATGAAAGGTTGTTGCCGCTGTTGGCGGCGTTGCCATTGACGTATTGCAGCGTGCCGTTAATGTTGAATACCAGCGAGTTGTTGCCATTGCCACCATTCATCACGCCAGTCACTGTCGGCGACCCGGTAAGATACACCGTGTCATTGCCGTCACCCAAATGCATGGCCTCGCCGCCACCGCCGTAAATGTTACCGGAATTGTAAATGGTGATGGGGCCGCCATAAACGCCGGCCCATATTCCCATGTAGCCGCCGTAAATTGTCCCGGTGGCGGTGTTGGTCAGATACGTCGGCCCCGAGGACACCCAGAGCACCACGCCGATTCCGCCGTAAATACCGGAACTTGCCTGTCCAGACGTCACTCCGTTGGAGATGACCCCGCTGTTTAGGATGTTGATGGTGCCAATGTAGGGACTGTTGCCATTATTAGAGCCATCATTCTCGACACCTAAAGCCCAACCAGGCCCCCCCTCGGCAATCATCTGGCCGGTATTGACCACCCAATCATCGCCGACATTGCCTCCGCAATAAACACCGACGGCTTGGTTGAATCCACCCCCACCCCAAGTGGTGCCTTTAATCGTCCCGCGATTGATCAGCCTCATGCTGCCACCCTGCGCCCAAACCCTTGCCCCGAAAGGGGAATTCGTCTGGCCACCGGTGGCGGAGCCCGAAATGTATCCGTTGTTTTCGCAATAAATTGGCGCACGATTGGTGGTATCAAAGGTGTATAGATTAAGACCTATTGGCGTGACACAACCTACATTAACGCCAGAGGAAGCGCCGGTGGCCGTCCCATTGTTCACAAAGTTAATGGCACCATAATAGCAATAGGAGTCAATTCCCCCGGCATTGCCTTTCGCCGTGGCGCTGCAAGTGGCACCGGATTCATTGGTCAGGTTCAGCCCCCCATAAAGATTGTAATTATGAAAACCGAAAGCACTGCCAACGGAATTGTTGGCCTGACCATTCATGGTGCCGTGATTGTCAACGATCAGTTCCGGCCCATAGGTGGTGCCGTAAATCTGATCCGACCAAAATCCAGCGGCCCAACTGCCGCTATCGCTGGTGATTCCTTGCATAGTGGCACCCGATCCGTTGGAGACGTTTACCACCCCCACGCCATAGCCCACATTAGGCTCATATTCCAGAACCGCCGCCGCCACGTTTTTATCACCGTTGGAATTCGACAAATTATTAAGCGTGACGCTTACGGAAGAGTTGTTGGCGTAATTGTTGCCAGAAATGTTCACGGAGCCGGAGACCGATGCGTTTCCGTAGTAATCTCCACACTCAACATTGCTGAAACTCGCCCGCGCCGAATTCAGGGGCATGGCGCACAGCGCGGCCAGAATACCAGCTCCAAAAACGGAGCGTTTCATTGAATGCCATCGGCCTGCTTGCTCAAGCGCGGCCTTCCGGCATGGGGAATTCGTTGGATTTAATTTCATGGTATTCCTCAAAAATGTTTGCGCTGCTTTCTTCAATTACTTTTTTGTGACGGCTCAATAACGGGGCAGACCCGAAGGTCTGCCCCGATGAGTAACTTTTGTTTTGGGTTCTAGGCTTACTGGAACGACCACTGGAGGTTAGAGCTGTTCGCATAGCTCCACTGTTTCAATGCGGCGCCACTGGCCGTCGCCCCGCCGCCGTCCAGATACATGCCGGTGGCCCGGTTCTGGATGTAGTAGTTTCCAGAATCCGATGACACCAGTTTCCATTGCAGGTTGGCGCTGCTGTCATAACCCCACTCTTTCACTGCGGAGCCATTGGCCGTGGAGCCGCCGCCGTCCAGATACAGACCGGTGGTCTGGTTCTGGATGTAGTAATATCCGGAATCCGAGGCTGCCAGTCTCCATTTCAGGTTGGAGCTGTTAGCTTTGGACCATTGTCCCACCTGCGAGCCGGCACTGGTGGAACCTTTACTGTCAATTACCAGACCGGAGGTGCGGTTCTGCATATAATAATAAGTGCCGGTGCTTGGGCCGCTGCTGCCGGTATTGGCATCAATCCAGCCGTTGAAATAGCACCAGCCATTGCCATTAACCACCTCGAAGCCACATTCCACAACATCCAGATACATATTGTTGTTGATATAACCGCTGCCGCCGCGGTTGTCATTCAGCCATTGGTAGAAGGGCTTCAAGTCAACATTCAAGCTGCCGCTCGTCGGCAGGCTGTTTACCGGCCAGACGACCGAGCCGTCGGGGACGAACGTGTAAACATAGTAGCCGGCGGACGAGTTGTATCCTTCCCAAATATCCCATGAAATGTTGTTAATATTCAGGACATTGTAGCCGGTGCAGTTGCCAATCGGGAAGGAGTTGTGCCCGGCCCAAACCATGACTTCACACTGGGGGCTGGACTTGGCGTTGTCCCAGCGCAGGAACGTATCGTAGGCAAAATCACCCTGCATGCCCGATCCGCCCGACTGGTAGGAAAAGCTGCATGGAATATTGTTCGCCTTCGACAACTGCAACGGGAACAGATTATCTCCGGTCGCGCTCCAGCCGTAATGCCACCCGCGACAGACTGCGGGATAACCATAGAGGCTTTGGCTGCCGAAGTTGAAATTAATTGACTCCTCCGGATAGCTGCCGGTGCCAAAAGAATCGTGGATGCCGCCGCTGGGGTCATTAAAGTTGTTGTTCCACGCCCAGCAGGCGCCGTAGGTTTTATAGTCCACAGCCTGGGCGGTGGATGCCAGTCCAGCCATTAAGGCTGTGCCTACGGCCAGTAATAGGATGTTTCTTGTTTTCATGTATTGTTGTTGGTGGTGGTGGTGTGTTGTTGTTTGTTGTTTGGTTTTGAAGGGTTCGCTTCAAATCGTTTTGGCATCTGCGGATTCAGTTCATGGGCGGGTTGCCCGCTAAAACCGCAGTGACATTCTTCACTTCCTTGATGGCGCGGTCGCGCAAATCGCCGGCTGGAAAAGACTCCGCCCAAGCCATCGCCGCCTTCGCGTCCGTCTGCGCCCATTGATACACCACACTGATGGCCGCTTCGTTCTGGGTTGGTCCCGGCGCCATCTGTTCGGAGATCAATCGCGCCGCGTCGGCCGGATTGTCCGACGACTCGGCGATGGCAATGCGCTGCAGCAAACGGTCCCGTTGCTCGCCCGCCGGCTTGGCCAGTGCCCAGGCGCTGGCGGCCTGCATATCCTGAACGGCCCACTGTTGCGCCGTGTTGTCCAAAAGATATTGCGCGGAGTCGTTGGTGCCTTCGCCCAGGCAATTCTCGGCCAGCTTCACGGCGGCTGCCGCGTTGGTTTGCGCCAGTTGCGGGCACACGATTTCCGCAACGGCGACGCGTTGCGTGCCGTCCGGCGCGCTCGCCAGCCACGCCGCCGCATCGGCTGGATAGCTTCTGGCCCAATCCCGATTCTCGTCCAAGTTCTGCGAGTTAACGGGGCTGTCCGAATTGGTAAGCGACAAGCCCACGGTGGCCTGGCGGATTTCGGGCTTTGGCTGGGGCGGTTCGGCCCGGACTGCGCTCGATGATTCGCGCGGCGGCATTGGTTGCGCCACCGCTTTCGCAACAGGAGCCGAGCTGGGAGCCGTTTGGCTTGCAGGAACTGCCACCTGCGGATTGGAGGAGCGGTGCTCCAGCAGCCAACCCACTAAAACTCCCAGCAGGCACATTGACAAAATAAACCCTATGCGATTTTTTCTCATATTTTAACTATTGGGGGGCAATTATTCGGATGCGTTGACTTTTGCATTCATCCTTGGCTTGAATTGTGGTTGCAGGGGGGGCATCTGCATTGGGCGGCGCGTCACGAGGACGAGGGCTGGAGGGGTTGTTTCATTGGTTTCCTAGGATTTGCCCTGAGCCTGCCGCATGAGGTGTTTCGTCTGGAAACGCCCCGGTCAGGTTGGGTTTGCGTCTGGCATAGACATTTGATGCGCAGAAAAATGCCTGCGGCGGCAGATCAAATGTCATGATCGGATACATGGGTGCAATCACTAATGCGACGCACACCTCAAAAGTTCGCCAAAAGAAACTAATAAAAATCCAAGCCGGGAAAAGAAGGCGATTCAGTTCTATAACAAACGTGGAATTGAGGTCCTCAATGGCGGCGCGCAACTCCCCATTTCCGGCGCACGGCGGTCGAGAAACTGCCGGCGTTGCACCGGGGCGGCACTTCAGCCGCGTAAAACGCCGGCTTTTACCGTGAAATGGGGACGCTCTTGCTCTATTCAGGATTGGTCTTCAGCGAGCCGCCCGGCAGTTGCAAGGCTTCGCGAAGCAGGATGCGGGCAAAGAGCCAGTCACGCCAGTTGTATTGGTTCAAGTTGGTTTTGAATCCGTTTTGGATGCTGGCCTGGGCAAGGCCCAGCTCGGAACGGGCGGTCTCAAACTTTCCAAGCTGGTGGAGCGACATCGCCAGGATGATCCGGGCGGTGGTGCCTGGCAGCGGCAAGCAATCGGGATACGCCAGACAACGACCGGACCATTCGGCAGCCTTGGCATACTGTCCGCGCCGATACTCAAACAAGGCCAAGGACATGGAACTCTTGGCGGGCTGTGCGAAGGCATCCCTGGCGCCGGAGTTTGTCGAGGTATTGGCAGCCAATTCTGCCATTGGCTCCAAGGCAGCCATGAGATTGCTATTGGCGGGCAGGATCAAGCTGCTATTCAGGACTTGTTCAGCGATCCATTTGTTGTCGGTTCCTTTGAACCGCTCGATGGCCTGCTCGCGGGAGCGTTCGTAGTCCGTGGTGTCACCCAATTCCACCGCCATGACACCGTAGTCCAGGTAATCCGTCATGACGTTGCCCCACCAGTCGAACCGATCCATTTTGAGCAGCGTGCGGAAGTGTTCCTCCGCTCCCCGCCAGTCCTGATGCAGGGCATGCCAGTCTCCCAGCATGCGAGTCATAATCAAGTCATTCGTGCCGGGCTGAAACACGGAGGTCGGGACGAATGAACGGTCGGCCTCCACAAACAGTTGATCGCACTCCCGCGTCAGCAGGCGCGCAATCACCCAATCGAACCAGAATCCTTCCAGGGCATCACCCCGGTCAAGACCTTGATCAAACTTGGCGGCGACCAGCGCCTGCCCCAAACTCCATTGAGCCAGCGCCTGCCATTTGTCATCCAAGTGCCAGCAGGACATCGCCCAAATTAAACGCGCTCCAGCAGTCGTGGGCGGATGATACACGGGATTGGCAAGGCAGCGTTGACACCAGCCTATCGCTGTTTCGTAATTGCCACGCCGATATTCCAGTAAAGCCATGGT
>PLYV01000273.1 GCA_003151855.1 Limisphaerales bacterium
TCACGCACAGCATCTGCACGCTGGAATTCGAGGTGCATCGGCCGCTTTACAATTGGATTTTGGAAAGTCTGGAGCTGCCGCGGCCGCTGCCGCATCAATATGAGTTCGCGCGCCTCGCGCTCGGCTACACGGTGATGAGCAAGCGCAAGCTGATGCAGCTCGTGGACGAAAATCTCGTCACCGGCTGGGACGATCCGCGCATGCCGACCATCTGCGGCATCCGCCGTCGCGGCGTGACCGCGCAGGCTTTGCGCAATTTCGCTTACAACATCGGCATCACCAAATACAACGGCCTGACGGATGTGTCCGTTTTGGAATTCGCCATCCGCGATGATTTGAACAAACGCTCGCTGCGCCGGTTGGCCGTGCTGCGGCCCATCAAGGTCGTCATCACGAATTATCCCGCCGACAAGGTTGAGGAACTCGACGCGACGAACAATCCCGAGGACGAAACCGCCGGCAAACGCAAGGTTCCCTTCAGCCGCGAACTTTTCATCGAGCGTGATGATTTCGCCGAAGTGCCGCCGCCGAAGTTCTTCCGCCTGAAACCGGGCGGCGAAGTGCGGTTGAAATACGCCTATATCATCAAGTGCGACGAAATCGTCAAGGACGCCGCCGGCAACATCACCGAGTTGCGTTGCACCGCCGATTTGGACAGCAAGATGGGTGGCGCGACGTCCGCCCGCAAGGTGAAGGGGACGATTCATTGGGTGAGCGCCGCGCACGCGGTGGACGCCGAAGTGCGCCTTTACGACCGGCTGTTCACCGTGCCTGATCCGGGGGCGGAGGACGATTTCAAGAAACATCTCAATCCGCACTCGCTGGAAGTCATTACGGCCAAGTGCGAACCGTCTTTGAAAGACGCGACGTTCGAGCAGCGTTATCAATTTGAACGACTTGCCTACTTCGCGTTGGACTTGGATGCGCAGCCGGGCAAGCTGGTCTTCAACCGCACCATCACGTTGAAGGATGCTTGGGCCAAGGAAGCGCAGAAGGGATGACTTTTGCTCTTGTCCGCCGGTGCTTTTCCGCGGGGTGTCTTATGGCGCATCTGGTCGTATTAAAATCAAGACAGGGCAGGACATTGGCCGCGCAATAAAAGTGGTGAAACGGTCGTCCCATTTCTTTGGTTGGTGGCGGGCGGTAAATTTTTTTTGCCCAGCCCGTGACTGGTAAAAATTTCGATACCATGCCCATCTCGTTGAGATTGTCGCGGGTGCGTCAAAAATTTTCCACGGCCTGAAATCGGACGGACGGATTTGCGTTTCGCGGTGGGGCAAATCTTTCAATTCATGCCGGCTTGGCATAGCGCGTGCATTAGGGGAAGGTGTGAAGCCCGTAGTTTCCGTATTGTTCATTCTAATTGCCTGGCTCGCCGGTCTGGATCGCGCCGCCGCCGCGAATGTGACCTTGAGCTGGGATGCAAGTCCCGACCCGGACGTGACGGGTTACGCGGTATATTACGGCACGACCAGCGGCAGTTACACCCACAAGGTCGCCGTCGGGCAGGTGACGGGCGTCACCCTTTCCAATCTGACTGCGGGCGTCACTTATTATTTTGCCGCCACCACGCTTTACGGCCCGAACGGGGACGAAAGCGCCTTTTCCGGTGAAGCCAGCTACATTCCCGCCGGCGTTTTGACCTTGAACCGGGGCGCGCGGGGCGGTGGTCCGGCGCAAATCAATTTTCCCGTGGAGCCGGGTCACTGGTATGAAGTGCAGGCCACCACCGACCTTCAAACCTGGACGACCATCCAGCAGACTGGCATCGCCACTTCCAACAACTGGGTGCAGGTCGCCGACCCGGACGCCGGCACCTTCAAGGCGCGTTACTACCGGCTGGTGCTGCATTGAACGCTTTTGGGAAAATCTCGCCGACGCCCGGTGCCGGTCAACGGTCGCGCGGCGGGTTTGACCTCGTGGTAACAAAAAAAAGCCCGCCCGCAAAAAACTTCGCTCGCCTGTCCGCCGGGCTTGGTCTAGCATCGCGGCAGATTTCTGCGTGATGATGCCAACCTTGATGACGCCAATGTCAATGCGCCTTTCGTGCCACGCATGATGGACGCCAACCCCAACTCATGGTTCTGGCTGCAGTCAGACTACCTGCTGTTCATCTTCATGGCGCTGCTGGTGCTGGTCGTGTCGGTGTTCGTGTTGAAACGGTTGCGTCCGGGGGCGCGGTTGTGGTGGCCGGTGTGGGTATTGTTTCCCGTGATGCTGGCGGCCGGCGGGGGGTTCACGCAGCGGGCGGGGGATGAGGCGCGCAAGAGTGACGAGGCGCAGGTCAGCGCGCTCGCCCCGACTTACGCCTACGAACTGGAGCAGATGGGCCACTACAAGCTCCCCTCCGACGCGGCGACCAACGACCCGTCCTATCTCGCGATGATTGACGCAGAAATCCGGTGGCAGAAGCTCAATCCCTACGCGCACGACATCTACACCATGCGGAAACGCACCGATGGCACGAACATTTTCATCGTGGATTCCGAGACCGATTACAACCACGACGGGAAGTTCGAGGGTGAACGCGAGCAGCGCACGCCTATCGGCAAGGTGTATGACGAGGCCGATCCCGGTTTGGAAAAAGCCTTTCAGGGTGAGACAATTTTCGACGAGGAAGTCATCACGGACGAATGGGGCACCTGGGTCAGCGCGTTCGTGCCGTTGCACGCGCCGGATGGTCACGTCGAAGGCGTGCTGGGCGTGGATTTCGACGCCGGCGTCTGGCTCAAGGACATCGCGGAGGATCGCCATGCGGCGGAGACGCTGGTCGCCCTGCTGCTGGCACTCATTCTCGGCTCCGGCGTGATCATCGCGCTCCTGCGGGCGGACATCGCCTACCGCATCGTTGCCGAGGAACGCGCGCGGCAGGCCGAGCAGCGGATGCAACTGATCATCCGGCAGATGCCGCTGGGCTGCATCGAATGGAACATCCAAGGCGGGGTGATGGCGTGGAATCCCGCGGCGGAAAAGATTTTCGGCCATGCCGCCGGCGAGGTGGTCGGCCAGGCGGATTTTTCAAGGATTGTCCCGCAGTCGGTGCGCGGACATACGGACCAGGTCTGGGTGGAACTGCTCAAAAACAAGGGTGGCACGCACAACATCAACGAAAACATCACGAAGGATGGCCGCGTCATCACCTGCGAATGGTTCAACACGCCGCTGGTGGACGCGAACGGCCAGGTGGCCGGCGTCCTCTCGCTCTGTCAGGACGTGACCGAGCGCCTGAGCCTCGAAAAACAATTGCAGCGCAGCGAGCGCCTGAAGGCCATCGGCCAGATCGCCGCCGGGGTGGCCCACGATTTCAACAACATCCTCACCGTCATCACCGGTCACGCCGGTATGTTGCTGGCAAGCCCCGGCCTGCCCGCCGCCCACCGGGAAGACCTGTCGCGCATCGAGTCCGCCGCCATGAACGCGGCGGTGTTAACGCGGCAGTTGCTCGCCTTCAGCAGCCGGCAGATGATGTTCCCCAAGCCGCTGTTGCTCGCGCCGGTGGTGGAGAATGTCGTGGCCCTGCTGGCGCGCCCGCTCGGCGCGGGCATCAAGCTCGATTTGCACATCGCTGGCGCGGTGCCGCCGGTCGAGGCCGACCCCGCGATGATCGAGCAGGTCATCACCAACCTCGTCCTCAACGCCCGCGACGCGCTGCCCAAGGGGGGGCGGGTCGCCGTGTCGCTGGATATCGTCAGCATCTCTCAGGAGACCGCCGCGTTGAATCCCGACGCGTGGCCCGGCACGATGGTCTGCCTGTCCGTGACCGACAACGGCACGGGCATCACGCCCGAGCATCAGGCGCGGATTTTTGAACCGTTCTTCACCACCAAGCTCAAGAGCCGTGGCACGGGCCTGGGACTGTCTGTCGTTCACGGCATCGTGCGGCAGCACAAGGGTTGGATCACCGTGGACAGCCAGCCGGGCAAAGGCACCACGTTCAGCATTTTTATCCCGCCCACGGACAAGGTCGTCGAGGCGGCGGTGGAAAAACCGGCGGTGGTCCTGCCGGCGGCAACCGGGCCGGTGGTCCACACCATTCTGGTGGCCGAGGACGAAGAGGGCGTGCGCGACCTCGCCATCCTCACGCTCACGCGCGCCGGCTACCACGTGGTGGCCGCGCCGGACGGCCCGACGGCGTTGAAGCTCTGGCACGAGCAGAAGGGCAAGATTGATCTGCTCTTCACCGACATGGTGATGCCCAACGGCATGACCGGGCGCGAACTCTCCCTGCGTATCCTGGCCGAGCGGCCCGGCCTGCCGGTCATCTACACTAGCGGCTTCAGCCTGGAACTCACCGCGCCCAGCTTCCGCGAAAGCGACCGCATGACTTTCCTGCCCAAGCCCTACCTGACCCAGCAGTTGATTGACGCCGTCCGCCGCTGTCTTGGCCAGGCCGGTTGAGCTTCGGTAGTGTCCTGATCATAATCGTCATCCTAATCTTAATCCAACCAACCAGCCGATTACGATTAAGCGCAGGATTCAGATTAGGAACCGGGCTAAACTTCCACTCGCTTTCGTTCGCCCGTTTCTGTTAGTATTTCCACCCGTTTTTGCATGATGACCAGCACCCAGATCCGCCAGTCGTTCCTTGATTTTTTCAAGTCGAAGTCGCACACCATCGTCCCGTCGTCCTCGCTGATGCCGGACTCGCCGAACCTGCTGTTCACCACCGCCGGCATGAACCAGTTCGTGCCCATCTTCCTCGGCCAGACCAAATGTCCCTACACGCCCGGACGCGCGGCGGACACCCAGAAATGCATCCGCGCCGGCGGCAAGC
>PLYV01000150.1 GCA_003151855.1 Limisphaerales bacterium
GCTGGTTGCGCCAGAACTGGTAGCCATAATCGGCGGCGGCCATGACCAGCAGCACCACGCCGACGCGGAACAAAATCCGCAGGCCGGCACCGGCGAGAAATTCCGCCAGCCGTCCGACGCTGACCGACGAGGTGAAAACCGGGTCGGCGAGGATGCTTTGGATTTCCGACCACGTCAGCGCGACGATGAACGTGAGCTTGAGAATCGCAAGGCCGGTGGGCACGAACATCCGCGTGGAAAACAGCCGCTTAAAGCCGGCGAGCGGACTGAGGCGTGCCCAGTTGGGCGAAAGCACTTCGGACGCGGTGTTGAAGCGGCTTTGGATCGCGCCCGCGACCAGGCCCGCCAGCCCGGCACCGAGCACGACCGGCCCCGCGCATTTGAACAACAGCCAGACGCCCGAAACGCCGTAGCCTTGCAGCGAGTTCGCGGACAATTCCGTGTCATGCAGATGGCTCAACATGAGGACGGTCGAGCCGGCGAGCGTCTGCCAGATTTCGCGGCCGGCGAACATCAACGCCGCCAGCCCGCCCATCAGCACGCAGACGGTCTGCACCTCGGCGCTGCGCGGAATCTGCCCCTGCTTCAGCGCGTCCTCCAGCCGTCGCTGCGTCGGTTGCTCTGTCTTTTCGCCGGTCTGCTCGCTCATCGCGCGCCTCCGAGCATCTGCGCCACCGCCAGCAAATCATCCGGCAGCCGGTCGAGATAATTCCGCACATATTGCGCGGAGATTTGCAGCGTGAACCCGAAGACCACCAGCCCCGCCACGATGCGGAAACCAAAACTTTCGCCGAACACGTTCATCTGCGGCACCGCGCGGCCCAGCAGCGCGAACACCAGCGTCACCACGAACGACACCGCCATCACCGGCGCGGAAATCTGCAGCGCCACGGTAAAAACGTCGTTCGTCCGCGCCACGAGCATCTCGAACAGCGCGGCGTTCAGGTGCGCCGAGCCGACCGGCAGCACCGAATAGGTCCGCTCAAAACCGAGCAGCATCCAGTGGTGCAGGTTCAGCGTGAGCATCACCATGGCGGCCAGATACGCGAGGATGGAGGCCGGCACTGGCGACTGCTGGCTGGAAACCGGGTCGAAGACCGACGCCATGTTCAGGCCCATTTCCGTGCCGATGACGGTGCCGGCGATTTCGACCGTAAAAAAAATCAGCCGCGCCAGGAACCCGAGCAGCAGCCCGATGCTGACTTCCTGAAACATCACGCCCAGCAGCGAGAAGAAATCCAGCCGCCCCGCTGCGAACGGCGGCAGCAGCGGCGCGAGCAGCAGCGCCGCCAGCGCGCCCAGCGCCACGCGCAGCGTCACCGGGAAATTCGCCATCGTGAAAAACGGCAGCACCAGCAGGAACGCGCTGACGCGCAGAAACACAAACAGCCAGTTGTAGTAGTCCGTTTCCATTCGCTCGTAATCTTAATAGTAATCCTAACCTTAATCGCTTCACCGTTTGGAATTACGATTGAGATTACGATTAGGATTAAGAGAATTTACTGCACCATCTGCGGCATTTTCTGGATGACGCTGGTCGTGAATTCGATCAGCGACCGCACGATCCACGGCAGCAGCAGCAGCAGGATGCCGATGACGGCCAGCGCCTTCGGCACAAAGGTGAGCGTCTGCTCGTTGATCGTCGTCACCGCCTGAAACAGGCTGATGCACAGCCCGATGATCATGGCCGTGATCAGGATGGGCGCGGCGATGGCGAGCGCCTGGTAAATCATGGTCTTGAGCAGCTCGACGGCAAATTCGGGATTCATAGGTCACATGGCGAAACTGCGGACGAGCGATTGCACGACGAGCGACCAACCGTCCACCAGCACGAACAGCAGCAGTTTCAGCGGCAGCGAAATCGTCATCGGCGGCATCATCATCATGCCCATGCTCATCAGCACCGTTGCCACCACGATGTCGATCAGGATGAACGGCACGTAAATCAGGAAGCCCATCTGGAACGCCGTGCGCAGCTCGCTAATGATGAATGCGGGAATGACCACGCGCAGCGGCAACTGGTTGGGATCGGTCGGCTGCAGCTTCGCCATCGAGACAAACAATTCCACGTCCTTCGGCCGCGTCTGCTTGAGCATGAACGTGCGGATGTGGCCCGAAGCGCGGTCGAGCGCCACGTCGCCGGTGATCGTGTGCGCCTGATATGGCACGAGCGCGTCGCGGTTGACGTTCTCCCAAACCGGCGCCATGACGAAATATGTGATGAACAGCGACAGGCCAATGATGATCTGGTTCGTCGGTGCGCCCTGCAATTGCAGGGCGCTGCGCACGAACGACAGCACGATGACCACGCGCGTGAAACACGTCATCAGCAGCAAAATCGAGGGCGCGAGCGTGAGCAGCGTGAGCGTGAAGAGGATTTTGACGCCCGTGTCCACGTCCGGCGTGGCATT
Organism: Limisphaerales bacterium; assembly: GCA_003151855.1. Lineage (GTDB taxonomy): Bacteria > Verrucomicrobiota > Verrucomicrobiia > Limisphaerales > UBA11358 > UBA11358. The sequence goes on from PLYV01000150.1 coordinate 2,412, forward strand.
GCCGCTGCCGAGGGAAATCTGAATCGGGGCAAAACCGGTCGTGGTGTTTGTCTGCGCCGGAGCGGCCACCGCCATGAACAGCAAAAACAAAATGACGCCGGCAATTTTCAGTCCCGCTTTCATTTTCCTTTAATCACCTGCGCCAGCGCCTGCGCGAAGGATGGCGGCGTGGTTTTTTCCGGTGCGGGCGTTTCGTCTTCCGCCGCGTTCGGCAGGTGGCTCAACAAGCTTACGCCCGCCGGCGACGACGCGATCAGAAACCGCTCCTGTTCATAGCCGACAACAAACACCGCATGGCGACCGCCGAGCGAACGCGTTTCCAGAATGTTCAGCTTCGGTGCGCGGCCGCGCTGAACGGACAGCCGCTGCCAGTTTTTGACCAGCCAGACACCGCCGAGAAATAGGCCGATGACCAGCGCCAGCGCGCCGAACACACGGAGAAGCGAAAGGCCCGCGTCGGGCAACGCGGGGGCCGTGAGCGGGGTCGCGATGGAGTTCGTAGATTCCGCAAATGCAGAATTAAGAATGAAAAATGCAGAAACGAAAACCGCCGTTTTCAAACCGGTTCCCGCCACCGCATTTTTCGGAAGCGGCAAAACTGGAAAATATATTTTCACGCCACCGCGATGTTGCCGAGAACCTCGGTGATTTTGACGCCGTAGCGGTCCTCGATGACGACGACTTCGCCGCGCGCGATGAGCTTGCCGTTGACGCTCAATTCGACGGGCGCATCAGCCGGCTTGTCGAGCTGCACGACGGAACCGATGTTAAGCTGGAGCACTTCGCGCATCGGGAGCTGGCAGCCGCCCAGTTCGATGGTGAGGCTGACCGGCACGTCGAGGACGATGTTCAGGTTCGAGGGATTTTCAGCAATGGCGTTCATTAAAATCAATTCGGGTTGTTGACGGCGGCGGTGAGCTGCACGGCCCATTTGCCGTCGGATGTGCCGGCGCGGCCAGTGAATTTTGGCACCTGGCCCAACCGGAGCTGCACCTGCGCGGCGCAGGCCGGATCAAGCGTAAGCACGTCGCCGGGGCGCAGCCGTGTGATGGCACCGGCGGACATTTTCAGGCCTTGCCATTCGGCGATGACCGGCACGGGCATGTCGTCGAACTCGGAATTCCACTTCAGCTTGGCACTGCGCGCCGGCAACTGGTCGGATTCGGGCAGCGACGGAATCAGCAGCCGCATGAGCGGCTCGATGGTCGCATACGGAAACACCAGTTGAATCTGCTCCGACGGTTCGCCGATGCCGCCGTTCATCGTCAAAATCAGCATCGCCGTCTCCGGCAGGGAGGTCTGCAAAAAATGGCTGTTGTTTTCGTGGCCGAGCAGCGCCGGGCGCAGGTCGCGCATCTCCGGCCAGTGGTTGCACCATTCGGTGAGAATGAGCGTGGCGACCTGGTCAATGAGCGCGACTTCGATCTCGGTCAAGTCGCGTTTTTCCTCCGCCGGCTGGCCGGGGCCGCCGAGCAGCCGGTCCACCAGGGTCAGGCCGAGGCGCGGCGTGATGACGAGCAGGCCGACGCCCTTGAGCGGGTCGGTTTTGAACAAGGTGATGTGCGTGGGGCTGGACAGCGTGGCGGTGAACTTTTCGTAGCTAACGATGTGGACCTTGGCGAGCTGCAACGAAAATTCCAACCGCAGAAAAATCGCCAGCCGCGCGGCGAGCGAGCGGATGAACTGCTCGTGGCGCTGGCGGATGCGGCGCAGTTCGCTTGCGGCAAGAAAACCCGACTGCCGGAAATCGTGACCGCGGATCTCGCCGGTCTTGCGGCGTTCGCGCCCGCCTTTGGCGGTGAGCACAAACACGTCGCCGGCGTCGGGCGCGGGCGGAGGATTGGCGGTTTCGCTCATGGTTTTTTATTGGATGGCAAACTCGGTGAAGTAAATCTCCTTCACCACGTCGTCGCCGAGAATTCCGTTGAAGCCGTTGATCAGTTCCGTGCGGATGAGGTTGCGGGCGCCGGGCTTCTCCAGGTCGGCGAGCGTTTTCACGGTGAGCGTGTTGCTGACCATGTCAATCAGCTGCGCGCGGTGCTCCTGCATGGTGTTCTTGAAATCCGCGCCGGTGCCGACGACAGAGAGGCTGCAGAGCAAATAGCGTGCGCCCTGCGTGCCAGCGACGTTCACGAGCAACTTGTCCATCGCCACCGATTCGCGCTTGGCTTCCGCGCCGTCTTTTTTCCCCTTGGCCTTGACATCAGCGGCGACGGCATTGCCGGCGGCAGCATTGATGCCCAGCCCCTGTTGCAACTGCGGCAGCAGGACGAATTTGGTCATGCCAAACGCGAGCGCGGGCATGAGCGCCACCACGATGATGAGCGGCAACCACGCCTTGAACCCGCCGGCGGCGGGCGCGGGCGCGGCGGCGGTCTTCTCCGCCGGTTCGGAATTGGTGCGGTCGTCAGCCATAAAAGTTTAATGTTTCAGATTGATCAGATCCTGGAGAATTTCGTCGCTGGTGGTGATGACCTTGGTGTTCGCCTCGTAGGCGCGCTGCGTCGTGATGAGCGACGTGAGCTGCCCGGCAAGATCCACGTTCGACATTTCCAACGCGCCGGAAACGAGGCTGCCGAGGCCGTTGCTGGCCGGAGCCACGGGCGCGGCCAGCCCGCCGGCGTTGGTCAGGCCGGAATACAGATTGCTCCCCACCTTCACCAGTTGTTCCGGGTTGGAAAAATTTTGCAGCAATATCTGGCCGCGCGCGAACTGTGTCCCGTCCGCCAGTTGCACGGTCAGCTTGCCATCGGCGCCAAAGGTATAACTCTGCACCGGGGAAGTGTCGCCGCCCGGCGCACCGGTGTTGTCAATCTTGATGTCGCCCTGGGTCGTCAGGCCGCCGTCGGTATAACCCTGCACGCGCATGCCCGAGCTGGTCACCAGATACCCGCTGTTGTCCATGGTGAATTCGCCGTCGCGCGTCACATAATCCGCGCCGGTGGACGGGTCTTTCACGAGGAAAAACCCATTGCCGTTGACGGCCATGTCGGTCTGCACGCCGGTGCTGGTGATGGAACCCTGCGTGAACTGGTTGGTGATGGCGGCGGCCATCACCCCGCTGCCGACCTGCATCGAGCCGGCCGAATTGGAGCCGAGCGTCTGGCTCAAGGTGTCCGCGAATTCCATGTTCGCAGCCTTGAAGCCGACGGTGTCCACGTTGGCGATGTTGTTGCCGATGACGTTCAGGTTCTGCTGGAACTGGTCCAGGGCGCTGACGCCGGAATCAAGTGATAGAAGCATAGTTTTGTAACGCGGTTGATGGTTGATGGTTAATTATTGGTGGGAGCAGGCGTCGGGGCGGTGGTTGCGGCCGTGGTCGTCGGCGTGACCGCCACCACTTGGTTCAAATCGTAAGTCGCGCCGTTCACCATGATCCGCGGCGTTCCGTTTTGCAGGATGACGCCCTGCACGACACCGCTGGTGGAGGTTTGTGAATCCAGTTGCAACGTCACGGTGCTGCCGAGCAGGCTGTCCGCCTGCATCATGGCGAGCGAAGCGGACGACGCGCTCGCTTGCGTGAGCGCCGTGAACTGCGCCATCTGCGCGGCCATCTGCGTGTCCGACTGCGGGTTCATCGGATCCTGGTTCACCATCTGCGACACCAGCAGTTGCAGAAAATCCTTCTGGTTCAGCGTCTGCGCGCTGGTGGCGAGGGAATCCATTGAACTGATGCCACCGGTGGCGGAGGTTGCGGAGGTGACTTGCATAAATTTAGATAAAATAAAATTTGGTTCAGGCCCACTTTTGCCAGCCGCCGGGCGTGGCGGCGTGAACCACCGGCGCATCCGGCCTGGCCGTCATTCCCCGCGACAGCCCAAATCCGGCGACCGCCCCGGTAAAGAGCGACTCCCGCTCCACCGGCTGATTGCGCTGGTTTTGAAAACCCTGGCTCCCGCCGCCGGAGAAATTTTCATCGTTCGTCAGCGGCGCGAGCCTGATGCCGCGCTGCTCCAGCCGTTGCTGCAACTCCGGCCAGTGCTGCTTCAAGTGCGCAAAATCGCCCGACTGCAAAACCGCCTGCGCCTCGATGCCGCCGCCGCGCTGCCGCAATTCCAGCGACAACTTCGTGCCGGCGTCCGGCTTCAGCACCACCTGCAGCAAATCCGCCTTGGCGTCCACCAACCGCAGCGCGTGCAGCGAAACCAGCTCATGCGTGCGATCCAGCGACCGCGCGGCGTGATCCGAAACAGTTGCCGCCGCCATCGGCTCATCCGTTGGCGTTGTGCCGCCAGCCGCGCGATCCGGTGTCACCGCCAGGTTGGTGACATTCGCCTCCAGCCGTTCGCCGCGTGCCGGCACAGGAACGGAAAGACCGCGACCCGGCAAAACTTTCTCCGGCGCCGCCGAAACCACGTTCCCCGGCAAAACTTTCTCAGCCTGCCCGGCAACTTTGTTCGTTTGTTCCGTTTTTTTCATCGGCACATCTTGTCTAGCAACGGGTGTGCCATGTGGCTTCACTGGCGCGTGCCCGGCGGATTCCGCCGCCGGATTTTCCGCCGCCGCATTTTGCAAAACGATGGAATCATCAGGCTGGGCAGCATCCGGCGGCACCGCCTCATTTTTCTGCGGCGCGGAATCGCCGGCTGCGGTTCCGGCTGAAACGGAAAGTTTAAGTGCGGCGGCGGACAAACCGCTGATTTGCGAATCTGGTTTTGATGCCGGCAGATTTTGAACCGGTGCCGCGCCGGTTTTTCCCGCCATGCCAAACGGCGTGACTGTGGCAGCCGCCGGATTTTGCAGAACGATGGAATCATCAGGCTGCGCATCACCCGCCGGCACCGCCTCCATTTTCAGCGGAGCGGAAGCGCCGGCTGCGGTTCCGACCGGAACCGAAAGTTTCGGCGCAACGGCGGACAAACCGCCGGTTTGCGAACCCGGTTTCGGTGCCAGCAAATTTTTCACCGGTGCCGCGCCAGTTTTTTCCGCCCCGCCAACCGGCAAGGCGGCGGTCGCCACCGGATTGTTCGCGGCGGATTTCGCCGGTGCCGCCGGCGCGGACGGATTCAACGACCACGCCGAAAACGGCTGCGCGGGCAGAGGAATCGCCGGGTTTGGCAACGCATCCGCGACGACCCCAGCTCCGGTTGGCGCGAGTGGATCCGCGGATTGGCCGTGCTGATCATCCGCTTTCGCGCCCGCTTTTGTCTTCACGGTCGCGAGCGGATCCGCCGAATCCGCCGGCGAATCTTCCCCGGCCTGAACCGGTGCCGGCGGCTGGCTGGAATCAGCCGGATTCCGTTTTTGCGCGCCGGCTAAACTTGTCCGCTGCCGGCGGTTTTGAGTCGCCGTCACATTTACCTCCGCCGGCGACTGCGCCCGCGACATCACGTCATCAAACGACTCGGCGCCGGCCTGACCAGCGTTCGGCGACGCAAATGATTTTTCATCTTCGGCGAACGCCGCGTTGCCCGCCGCCGGGAAAATATTGGCGAGCTGTGGCATCAAAAAGAGGCGGTTGAGGCGGTGGCGTTGGTGGTCGCGGGCAAAACTTGGTGCAACCGCATGGTGATCGTCGCAGCGCGTTTTGCCTCCACCTTGCCTCGCGTGCTCAAAGTGTCGAGGATGGTGCTGGCCACGTCGGTCTTCATCGTGAACAGGATGCGCACCACGTCGTCGTCAGCCATTTCGGCGATCATCGCGGCGGCACCGGCGGGGGACATCGCGGCGATAAGCTTGGCCTGATGCTTCACGTTCTCCACCTCCTGTGCCTTGAAACGGACGATGCTCCGGTCAAAATCAGCCTGCAACTGCGCGACGGTTTGCGTCACCGTCAGGATGTCCTGCCGCTCGGCATTGAGCCGGTTTTGCAGCTCGTTCAACTGCTGCTCGCGCAACGCCAGCGCGTCCTTTTCCTCCTTGATCTGCGACACCCACTGATTGAATTCCGGATTGCGGAACCGCCAGGACGGATCGTCATCGGCGGAACGGTCGGTCGGCACCGCCGGCCGCAAACCGGCAAACTGGGCCGGGTTCAAAATTAAAACAGTCGTCGCCAGATACAGCACGCCGCCGATCAGGGCCGCAAACCAGAAGGATTGAATGATACGGATCATGGTTGAATTTAGTTTTCGTGGCCGACCAGTTGCAGCAGCCCGTCCGCGCCGCGCATCTGCACCGCCAGTTCGTCAAAGTTTTTCTGCTCCTCGCGCTGCGCCCCGCGTGCGTGCGCCCGGCGCGATTTTTCGCAAAACCGGTCCAGCGCCTCGCGGTCGCGCGCGGCGACGAGCAATTCCCGGAACGCCGTTTCCGCCGCGCGGCGCGCCGCCTCCAGCGCGGCCTGCCGTTCATTCCGCCGGGTTTCCAACGCCGTGCACCAGGCGCGCCGGCCCAGAATGTGCGCGGCCGCGGCCCCGTCGCCGAGTTCGGTCACGAGCATTTCCCACGCGGCGGCCAGCTCGCGGTTCGCGTCCGCCAACTGCGCCGCCGCCGCATCGCCGGCCGCCAGCGCCCGGGCGTAATGCTGCTGCGCGACGCGCTCCTTTTGCTTGCGGAGCGTCCGCAACGATTCGAGTGAAAATCTGAACGGTTTCATCGCGCAAAATTATTTTTTGTTCACGGGCAGTTTTGCCGCCGGCGACGGTGTTGCCAAAACCTGCGCCAGCAGCGGCCAGCTTTGCGCCGCGCCAAAACCCTCGCTCACGCCCTGCCGCAAAAATTTGTTTAGCGGCTCGTGCAACGCGATGGCGCGGTCAATCACCGGGCTGCTGCCCGCCGGATACGCGCCGATGTTGATCAAATCCTGATTTTTCCGGTAAACCGCCAGGTGCTCGCGCGCGCCGGCCGTCAGGCTCAACTGCTCCGGCTTCAACAAATCACGGTTCAGCCGGCTCACGCTTTCCAAAACATCAATCGCCGGATAATGATTCTGCGTCGCCAGGTCGCGCGACAAAACAATGTGCCCGTCCAGAATCGAGCGCACGGAATCGGCAATCGGGTCGTTCATGTCGTCCGCCTCGACCAGCACCGTGAACAGGCCGGTGATCGAGCCGGATTCGCCCGCGCCGGCGCGTTCGAGCAGTTGCGGCAGCAGCGAAAAAACCGACGGCGTGTAGCCGCGCGTCGTCGGCGGCTCGCCGACCGCCAGGCCGATTTCCCGCTGGGCCATCGCGAAGCGCGTGACCGAATCCATCATCAGCAGGACGTTTTGGCCGGCGTCGCGGAAATGCTCGGCGATGGCCAGCGCGAGAAACGCGCCTTTCACGCGGTTGAGCGCCGACTCGTTAGACGTGGCAACAATCACAACGGATTTTTTTCGACCGCGCTCGTCCAAATCACGTTCCAGAAATTCCCGCACTTCCCGGCCGCGTTCGCCGATGAGCGCGATGACGTTCACGTCGGCCTCGGCCTGCGACGCCATCATGCCGAGCAGCGTGGATTTGCCGACGCCGCTGCCGGCGAAAATGCCGAGGCGCTGGCCGCGGCCGAGCGGGGTGAACGTGTCCACCGACTTGATCCCGGTCTGGAAAACGTCGTGGATGCGGTGGCGCTTGAGCGGATGCGGCGGGCGCAGGTGCAGGCCGACGGAATGTTCCGCGATGACCGGGCCGAGGTCGTCCAGCGGATTGCCAAGGCCGTCAATCACGCGGCCCTGCAGCGCGCTGCCGACGGCCACGCGCAACGGCGCGCCGGTGGCGACAACTTCCGCGCCGGGGGCGATGCCGTGGATTTCGCCCAGCGGCATCAGGAGCAAATGATGATTCCGAAAACCGACAACTTCCGCCAGCGTCTCGCCGTCGTGCCGCGCGGATTGAATCCGGCACACTTCGCCCAAAGCGGCGAGCGGGCCTTCGGATTCGATGACGAGGCCGATGAGTTGCACGACCCGACCGCAGGTTTCCGTCACGCGCGCCTCGCGCACGCGTCGGGCGGCGTTTTGCAGCCGGGTCGAGGAACATGGAATGGCCGTCATCATGCGCTCAAAGTCTGGCGGAGCTGTTCCAGCTTGGTTTCGCGGCGCGCGTCAATCACACCGAACCGCGTCTGCACAAGGCAGCCGCCGCGCGTGACGGCGGCCGAGCCAGTGAAATGCAGCGGGCCGCTTTCCGGCAGCCCGGTCAGCACGGCGGATTGATGCATCCGCAGCAGCTTGAAATCCTCCGGGTGAAGCTGCACGGTGATTTCCGCCGAGCCTTCGACCTGCCGGACCGCCTCGCTCACGACAGCCTCGATCATCTCGGCGTTGATGGGCAGCCCGGCGACAATTTTTTGCGCGGCGTCGAGCGCCAATTGGATCAGGGCATTTTCCGTTTCCCGGACCACCTGCGGAATTGCACACGCCAGCGACTGGAGCACGCCGTTTTGCAGTTTTCCGGTATCGCCTTGATGCTGGATCAACTGCTGGGTCAGCGCGCGTTCGCCCTCCTGCTGGCCGCGCTGGTAGGCGGCCTGTTCGCGCTCGCGGAGAAAATCGTTCCAGCCCTGCGTCGGCACCTGCACGAGCAGGCGCACCTCGCGGAGCGGTTGGCGGAACGGGATGGAATCAGACCATTTCATTTTCCAGGGCGCGGGCTTCGTCGAGGTCAATTTCCCCCTCGGCTTCCAGCTTGCGGACGGCGTCAATGATGCGGAACTGCGCGGCCTCGACGTCGCGCAGCTTGACGTGGCCGAGGAACATGAGTTCCTCCTGCACGGACTCGGCGGCGCGGCGCGAGATGTTCGAGAGCATGAGCCGCTTGAGCGGTTCGCTGGCCTTCTTGAGCGCGAGCGTGAGGTCGCGCATTTCAATTTCGCGCATGATGCGCTGGATGACCGGCGGCGCGAACAGCAGCAGGTCTTCGAAGGTGAACATTTTCTTGCGGATGGCCGTGGACAATTCCGGGTTGCGCGACTCCATGCTGGCGAGCATTTCGCGGCTGACGACCTTGTCCATGGCGTTGAGCACGTCGGCGGTGCTGGTGATGCCGCCGGTCTGCGCCATCGCGCGGGTCTGCTTGACGCCGAGCTTGGCGTTGAGCACGTCCACGACTTTTTCGCCGACCTCCACCGGCGTCGGCGCGAGCGTGGCGAGCCGGTCAATCACCGTGTCGCGCTGCTCGACGCGGAGCAGGGCCAAAACCTGCGCGGCCTTTTCCGGCGAAAGATGGCTGACGACGAACGTGATGGCCTGCGCCTGCTCGTCGCGGATGAGATTGAAAATGTGGCGCGGATCCATGTCCGCGATGGTCTGCATCGCGCCGAGCGGCGCGCGGGTGGAGACGACCCGGCCCATCACGTCGCTGGCCTTGAAACTGCCCAGCGCCTTTTCCAGCGTGTTGCGCGTGACCTCGACCCCGGCGAAAATGCTCGTGCTGGCGGCGACGGCGACCTCGGAAAATTCCATCAAAATCTCCTGCTGCTGCCGGTGCGTGATCAGGTTGAACCGCGCCATCTCGCGCGAAATCGCCTCGATCTCGCGCGGCTGGAGTTGCTTCAAAATCTGCCCGGCGCTTTCCGGGCCGAGCATGACCAGCAGCGCCGCGAGCTTCTGCGTCTTGTTCAACACGGCATTTTCCGTTGCGGCTTCAGGAGGGGCTTCAAGTGTGGCGGCCATATGATTAATTTTGTTCGGACGAACGGCCCTGGCCCTTGCTCATCCACTCGCGAATGGCCTGGGTCATGTTGACCGGGTTTTCCTTGATGAGTTTGTTCAATACATCCACAGTCACGACGCCGGGCTGGGGTTCAAAGCTTTCGCCGAAACGCGGCGCATGGCCGTTACCATTGCCATTACCATTGCCGTTATACCGCGCCACCAGCCGGCCGACGGGCACGCCGATGGGAATCTCCTGCACCGGCGTCCGCTTGAATAAACGGAGCAGCACGAGCAGCGCGACGAGGCCCAGCGCCGGATAAACCGAATTGCGCGCGAGTTCCCACCAGAAATCATGCTTCTGCTGCACGTCCAGCTCGCGCGTCACATCGGTGGCGAACTGGTCGTTGAACGGCAGTTCTTCCAGCGTCATCGTATCGCCGCGCGACGCGTCCACGCCGACCGCGCCGGCGATGACGCGGCGGAGCTTGTCCATTTCCTCCGGCGTGCGGGCGACGACCTTGCGGTCCGCGCCCGTGCCTTCCATCCGCGCCGCGACGGTAACTGAAGCCGAGAGGCGCTTGACGCCGCCGGCCGCCTGCGAGGTGCTGCTGGTGACCTTGCCGATTTCATATTCGACGGTGGACGTGGTCTTGTGATTCTGCATGTTGTTGACCGGGCCGCCGGCGAGGCCCGCCGAATTCGTGGCCGTGCTGGTGTTCGCCGAAATGCCCACCGGCGCGGACGGCGTGGTCGAGGTGGAAGAATCGTTGTTCTCGTCGTTCTTGGTCTGGGTTTTGACCACCTGGCCGTCCGGGTCGAATTTTTCCTCGGTGCGCGACAGCGTGTCGTAATTGATCTCGGCCGAGACGCGCACGATCGCCTGGCCGGGGCCGAGGACTTTTTCNNGAATTTTCCGAAAGCGAATTGCCCAGGTTGTCAATGATGGTGACGTGGTTCGGCTTCAGCCCTTCCACGGAATTCGCCACGAGAAAACGGATGGAGTTGATGGACGACGGCGACAACTGCGTGTTGCCGCGCACGCGCACAAAAACGGACGCGGTCGGATACTTGTCTTTGTCGAGCAGCAGGCGGTTTTCCGGCAGCACGATCATCACGCGCGCCGCCGCAACCTCGTCAATCTGGCTGATGGTGCGGGAAAGCTCGCCCTGCACGGCACGGGTGTAGTTCGCGCGCTGGACGAAATCGGAGATGCCGAAGTTCGGCTTGTCGAAAATCTCGAAGCCCACGCCCTCACCCTGGGGAATATTCTTGGCCGCCAGTTGCATCCGCATCGCGTAAACCTTGTCCTGCGGCACGAGGATCGAGCCGCCGCTGGCCTTGTAGGGAACCTTGGCTTCGTCGAGCACGGCGATCACCTTGGCGGCCTCGCCATCCGCCAACCCGCCATAAAGCAGGCCGTAATCCGCGTGCGAAGACCAGATGGAAAGCGCGGCCAACCCGGCGACCAGCACCAACGTCGCGGCACCCACCGTAGCGCGCTGCGCGGCACCAAGCTGGCTCCAGATGTCGCGCAACTGGCCGAGGAGTTTGGAAAGGTTCTGGTTCATTTAATGAAATTCAAATCTGCATCCGCATGATTTCCTGGTAGGACTCCAGCAGGCGGTTGCGCACTTCCACCATCAATTGAAAAGACACGTTCGCTTCCTCCATCCCGATGACCGCTTGGTGCAACGGCACGTTTTGCCCGCCTTGCACCGCCCGCACCGACTGCAGGGCGTCGTTCTGCTGCGCGCTGACATCGGTGACCATTTTCCCCAGCAGCGAGGCGAACGAATCGCCGGACGGATGGGTGGAGGAAATTTGCCCCGGCGACGCGGTCTCCGACGGCTTCAGCGGCATCACCTCCGGCGAAAATGTTTCCAACCGCGATGCCATGCCGGACATCGAGGGTGGAATCGCCGAAAGGGGTGACATGGAAAATTATTTTCGGAATCAATGTCTGCCGATGGCCAGCGTCTGCTGCGCCATCGAACGGGCGTTCTTGACCGCCGCGAGGTTCGCCTCGAACGAGCGCGAGGCCGAAATCATGTCGGCCATTTCCTCGTGCATGTTGATGTTCGGCATGGCGACCATGCCGCTGGCGTCGGCGTTGGGATTGCCCGGCTCATAAACTTCCAGCGGCGGGCGCAAATCTTTTTCGATGCGCGCCACCTGCAGCGCGGGCGGCTGGGTGCCGTCACTGTTCATCGCCTGCCGCAACGCAGATTCAAATACAACGACTTGCCGCTGATACGGCTTGCCGTCCACGCCGCGCGCAGTGTTGGCGTTGGCGATGTTTTCGGAAATCACATTCAGCCGCGTGCGCTCGGCATCGAGCGCGGCGGCGGTGCTTTGGACTCCGCTGAGTAACTGGATCATAAAAATCAGGAGTGACCGGTGATCGCCAGGCGCATCCGCGCCAGCATATTGCTGACCAGTTCCGTTTCATACGAATGGGTCAGCGCATTCTGGTTCATCTGCATCAGTTCTTTTTCCAGATTAACCGTGTTGCCGTCGGGGCTGACGGCGGGTGCGGTAGTGTCCACGGCCAACGAGGGCTTCAGGCTGGCAAGCGACGGCGCGTCGCCACTGCCGCTGGCGCGCTCCAGCGCCTGCTGGAACGACGGCGCGAGATCCACGCGCTTGTAGCCGGGCGTTTCGAGGTTGGCGATATTGCCGGCGATGGCCTCCTGGCGCAACGCCACCGCGTCCAGCGTTTTTTTCGCGGCGAGGTAGTCCGGCTGGTTGAACAGGGCTTCGATCATAGTGCTTTCCGCAGGGGGATAAGCAACGACGATGCCATCGGCAAAAAATGTTGAAAAACCAGCGTTTTTGAAGACGCGACCGGCGCGGTGGGAAAAAGTTACCGGCGCAACGCGCGCCGCTAGGCAAGTTTGTCAACCGAATGAAAAAGCGGCGGAATTTGCCGCGCCCTCAAAAATCATCCCCGATGAGTTCCGGGTTTTCTTCGGACTTGGGCGCGGTGCCGTTGTATTCGTGCAGCTTGTTGCGGAGAGTGCGGATGCTCACGTCGAGCAGCTTGGCGGCGTGGGTGCGGTTGCCCCTGCACCGGTCGAGCGCGGCAAAGATGTGGTGTTTCTCCAAATCCGCCAGCGTCGGAAACCCGCTTGTTTGCTGCACCGGCTCAAGCGCGCCGTGAACGACAACGGATGCCGACGACGGCTGGACCGCCCCGCCGAGGCCCAGATGTTCCGGCTCCAGCATCCCGCTGTCTTCGCACAGGATGACGGCGCGCTCGACGACGTTCTGCAGTTCGCGCACATTGCCGGGCCAGGTGTGGTTTTTCAGGAGGCGCGTGGCGGTATCGGTGAAACCCTTGATGTGGACACCGTGCTTGCGGGCGAAGCGGCGCATGAATTCCTCGGCGAGCAGCGGCACGTCCTCGGCGCGCTCGCGCAGCGGCGGCACCTGCACCGGCACGACGTTGAGGCGGAAAAACAGGTCTTGCCGGAATTCCTTTTTTTCGACGCTGTGTTCAAGGTTGCGGTTGGTGGTGGCGATGACCCGCACGTCCACCTTGATGGTGCGATTGCCGCCGACGCGTTCCAACTCGCGCTCCTGCAACACGCGGAGCAGCTTGGCCTGGACACTCGGCGAGATTTCGCTGATTTCATCAAGCAAAATGGTCCCGCCGTGGGCGAGTTCAAAACGTCCCTCGCGCTTGTTCATCGCGCCGGTGAAGGCACCGCGTTCATGCCCGAAAAATTCGCTTTCAATCAGGTTCTCCGGGATGGCGGCGCAGTTGACCTTGATGAACGGCGCGCTGGCGCGGGAACTGACGTTGTAAAGCGCGCGGGCCACGAGTTCCTTGCCGGTGCCGCTCTCGCCCTGGACCAGGACGGTGGCCTGGGTGCGCGCAACCTTGCGGATGAGCGCACGGAGATTTTGCATGGCCGGGCTGTTGCCGAGCAGCTCCACCTCGCCGTCATCCGTTTCCTGGCTCAAGAACTGGTTGACCTTGACGAGCTGGGTGAATTCCTGCGCCTTGCGGAGTATGACCTCGATCTGCTCGACGGAAAAGGGCTTGATCAGATAGTCGAACGCCCCGTTTTTCATGCACACGACCGCCGACTCAACCGACCCGTAGCCAGTCATCATGACCACGAGCGGCTTTTGCGGGCGCATCTGGATTTGCTTGAGCAGGTCGGTGCCGTCGCCATCCGGCAGGCGCACATCCAGAAAAATGAGGTCAAAATTGTCCTTGTTCAGGTATTCCTGCGCGGCGGCGATGGTGGCGACAGTTGCCACATCGTAATGCTTCCGCCGAAGATAGTTTTCCAGATTGTTGCGGACTACCGCATCGTCCTCCAGAACTATAACTTTTTCAATGGACATAAACTAATTTTGACATGGATGAAGCAAAATCTGCTTTACCAAAATTGCGATATTAAGGGCCTAATTTGAAACCGGCGCGAACGAAAACCGGCGACCGGCAAATCCACAAAAGCTCAAGCGATGGCATGTCTTTGATAAAGGCCGGCCACAAAGTGCGGTCGTTGGGCCGCCGCCGGCGGCAGATGCCGCACCGGAACCAGTCCCCGCCGGAGCATGGCCTGCTGATTTTCGCGGTCGAGAATGAAAAATTTCATGAGCACAGCCTGAACGGACTGGAGCAACGAATTGACGCTAACACACGCATAACGTTGATTTTTATGTGTTTGCTGCCAGGCGATTCGTCGACCGGCCAGACTGATCGTGGCTTGTTTGATGGCGGGAAGCAAGTTGTTCCGACGCTGGGAAAATTCCTGCGTCTGGTATTCCAGCGCGCCGGACAAGGCCTGGTTCTCTCGGGTGGCCAGCGCCAGCGCCTCTTCGCAGAGCGTCAGAAACGCCCGGAGCTCGGCGGTCAGCAGTTCGGTGAAATCGGCGGTTGGCTGGTGGTTCATTGCGTGGTGATTTTGTTGGTGGCGGAACGGCTGTCCATGGCTGTGGATTCGGCGAAGGAAAGGCGGGGCGTCTCCGCCTTCTCCCGCCATTGAATGAAACCGGTGCGCCAGCGCGCCATTTCAAAAACGGCCTGCAAACCGGGGGTGGCGTTCGTGCCCACGCCGGCTTCGCGCGCGAGAATTTCGGCGTAGATCTCGACCGCTTTTTGCGGCTGCAACAGGCGTTCGTAAGTGATACCGACCTGATATTTGACCGGCAGTTGCCAGGCCGGCGCGGAATCCAGTTTGGCCAGGTTCAGATAGATTTCCAACGCCTTCACATAATCGCCCTCCTTGTAAAGGCTGTTGGCGATCTCGTTGCCGACGCGCTGCTGCCAGTAGGCCCAGACTTCGGGATGCCCCTGCGACGATTTTTTTTCCGCCTGCAGAAACAACAGCACCTGCCGCAGCGCCTCGCCGCTCTGCCCCTCGGCCTTGAGCGCCTGCGCCAGATAATAACGCGTCTCCGGCGCCTCGGAATCATCGGGAAAATGCGCGAGAAAATCCTGCGCCGCGCCCACAGCCTCCTCATTGCGCCCGGTGGCGGCGAGCGAACGGGTCAACCGGAACTGCACCAGCGGCCGGTTCAGCGCGCCATCCGGCTGCTTGAGCAGGCGCGAATAAAATTCCGCCGCGTCCGCATACCGGCCCATCTGGTAAAACGTCTCGGCAATCTCGATCTGCGCCTGCAGGACAAGTCGCCGGTAATAATCAAGCTGGTCGCCCTTCAGTGAAAGCGCGGCCGTCATCACGCCGTAAAATTTGGCGAGCGCCAGGCTTTCCAGCCCCATCTGGCGGAACAACTCGCCCTGCCGCAGGAGAATTTCCGG
>PLYV01000238.1 GCA_003151855.1 Limisphaerales bacterium
TGCGCGACATTGACTGGAACGTCACACATCGCCTCGGCCGCCCGTTCGTGAAACGCTTCCGCGAGGAGCGCGAACTCACCGCCGTCCTCGCCGTGGATGTGTCCGCGTCGTCCAGCTTCGGCTCGGCCAGCCGCACCAAGCGCGAGTTCGCCGCGGAGATCGCCGCCACGCTCGCCCTGTCCGCGGCCAAAAACGGCGACAAGGTTGCGCTGCTGCTGTTCACGGACGAAGTGGAATTGTTCGTCCCGCCGCGCAAAGGGCGACGGCACATTCTCCGAATCGTCCGCGAAATGCTGATGTTCCAGCCCAAGAAACGCGGCACGGATATTTCCAGCGCGCTCGGTTTTTTGAACCACGTTCTCCATCGCCGCGCGATTGTATTTTTGCTGACGGACTTTTTGCACTCCGATGCCGCAGTGGCCAAAAGAGAAGTCGGTGGGGCAAGCGTCCCCGCGAGCCGGCTCGTCAGTAGCCTCGCCCCACCAAACAACACTGGTCGCGATGTCATTCAGGAACTCGGTCTCACCAACACGCGCCACGATGTCGTCTGCCTGCATCTGCACGATCCGCGTGAAAGCGAGTTGCCGGACGCCGGTTTGCTCACCATCGAAGACGCCGAGACCGGCGAACTGCTGGAATTGAATTCCGCCCGCAGCCCGGTGCGCGAGCGCTTTGCCGCCGTAAATGTGGAGCGGCTGGCGGAACTGGATCGTTCACTCATCCGCACCAGCGTGGACACGTTGCGGCTCAAGACCACCGAACCTTTCGCACCCGTGCTGCAACGGTTCTTTGAAATCCGCCGGGGACGGCGACGCGGATGAAATTTGAAATGAACAACCAAAAACCAACATCCAACATCCAACGCCCAACGCGTTCGCCCACCCGCCGTCTCATTGGATGTTCGTTGTTGGATGTTGGATGTTGGATGTTTTTGTCCTTCATTTTTCCCGTGTTGTCTGCTTCCGCCCAGACCGACACCAACGCCTTGCCCACGCTCGCGCCGGCTTACGGCGAGCTGCCGCCGACTTTTTGGGAGCAGCATCAAACAGCCATCATCATCGGCGGATTTTTGCTCATCCTCGCGCAGTCGCTTTTTCTCTGGAAAATGCTGATGCGGCTGCAACCGGCCGTCGAGCCGCCGGAAAATATCGCCCGCGCCGCGTTGAACCGTTTGCTGGATGAGCCGGAAGACGGAAAACTTTTGAGCGAGGTCTCGCAAATCCTGCGCCGCTACATCGGCGCGGTGTTTCAGATGCGCGGCGAAACGTTGACGACCAGCGAGTTCACGGCGGAGATTTTGCGGCACGAAAAAATCGGCCCGGAACTGGCCGGCAAGATCTCCGGTTTTCTCCGCGAGTGCGACGCCCGCAAGTTTGCTCCAAAAAAAAACGCGGCTGCCCTTGACGCCGTGGAGACAGCGCTCGACTTCATCACGCAGTTGGAGCCGCGCCGCGCCGCGTCCGCGCAAACTCGATGAACGGCGAATTTGAATTTCAATATCCGTGGGTGCTGGCGCTGCTCGGCCTGCTGCCGGTTTACGCCTTGTTGCGCGGCAAAACCGGCCGGCTGTCGGCGCTGGCTTTTTCCAGCGCGGAGATCGCGCGCGAGGCCGGTGCCAAAGCGCGTTCGGCGGCGGGACGGTTTTTATTTTTCCTGCGACTGCTCGCCGTTGCGCTCGGCATCGTCGCGCTCGCCGGGCCACGGCTGGCCAATTACCACGTCGAGACCGAGACGCCGGGCATTGACATCATGCTCGTGCTGGATTTGTCGTGGTCCATGGAGGCGATTGACATGGGCCGACCGGCGGAAAAACTGTCGCGCTTCGCCTGCGCGTCCGGCGTGCTGAAGGATTTCATCGCCAAGCGCCCGAACGACCGCATCGGGCTGATCGCGTTTTCCGGCGTGCCCTACCTGGCGAGTCCGCTGACGTTGAACCACGACTGGCTCATTGAAAATCTTCAGCGGCTGCACATCGGCATCATTTCCGACCTCGGCACTGCCATCGGCGACGCTGTCGCCGTCGCGGCCAAACGGCTCAAGGCCGTGCCCAACAGCAAGAGCCGCATCATGATTCTACTGACCGACGGCGACAACAATATGGGCAAGCTCGATCCTCTGCCCGCCGCGCAGCTTGCCGCCGCGCTCGGCGTGAAAATTTACGCCATCGGCATCGGCATCGAGCAGCCGTGCAATATGCCGGCGTTTGACCCGCTGACGGGCGATTTCAAGCTCGACGCCAACGGCAATGTCATCCCGACGCTGCTGCTCCAGCCGGCGAATTATTCCGTGCTGGGCAAAATGGCGAATTTGTCCGGCGGACGGTTTTACCGTGCCACCAACCGGCGCGAGTTGCAAAACATCTACAACCAGATTGACCGTCTGGAAAAATCCGAGGTGAAGTTGCGCCGGTTTGCCACTTACGAACCGCTGTTTCATTGGCCGCTGCTCGCCGCGCTGGGCTGGCTGGCGGTGGAATTAATTTTGGCGAACACGAGATTCCGCCGCGTGCCATGAACTTTGCCGATTTCCATTTTGCCGAACCGCGCTGGCTCTGGCTGGCGGCGGTCGCGCCGGTTTTGCTCGCGCTGCTGCACCGGCACGCGGCGGGCGCACGCCGCGAACAGCTCGCAAAAATGGCGTCGCCGCATTTTGTCGAACAACTCACCGCGTCGCACAGCCCGGCGCGGCGGCGGCTGAAGGAACTTTTGCTGCTGCTCGCGTTCACCGTCGCCGGCCTCGCGCTGGCGCGGCCGCAATGGGGCAGCACCGAAAGAACCAATGCGTTCGTCGGTGAAGATGTCGTGTTTGTTTTGGACAGTTCCTTGAGCATGACGACCACCGACGTTTTGCCCAGCCGTCTGCAACGCGCGAAATTTGCGATGCTGGATTTTGTGCGGAAGCAGAGCCACGGGCGCGTCGGGCTGGTGGCGTTCGCCGGCAGCGCGTTCATCCAATGCCCGCTGACGTTTGACGCGGATGCGTTTGAGGAAACGCTGATGGGCATTGATGAAACAACCATCCCGATTCCCGGCACGGACATCGGTCGCGCGCTAAACGAGGCGTATCGCGCGATGGACAAAAACGCGCGGCGCAAAATGGTCGTGCTGGTGACCGACGGCGAAGACTTGGAAAAATCCGGCATCACCGCCGCGAAACGGCTGGCGACGAACGGCGTGGTGGTGTTCACCATCGGCGTCGGCACGCCGGCGGGCAAGGAAATCCAGACGCGCAACACCGCCGGGCAGCCGGAGCTGGTGCATGACGCCCAAGGCGAGATTGTCCGCAGCCAGCTTGACGAAACGACGCTCCGCGAAATCGCGCAGGCCACCGGCGGCAGCTATTTCCCGCTCGGCATGCTGGGCGACGGCCTGCTGAAAGCCCGCTCCGCCATGCACGCGCTGGACACCGCCAGCGGCCTGCGACAATCCGCAAAAAATGGCGTGGATCGTTTCCATTGGTTCGTCGCGGCGATGCTTGGTCTGCTTGTGGCGGAATCGCTCCTCGGCACGCGGCGAAAAGCCATTTCGGCAATGGCACTGGTGATTCCCCTGCTGCTGCTCAGCCAGCCGGCACAGGCGTCACCCGAAACAAATTTTCCGCCGCCGGCAACCGCCCGCGATTTTTACAACGCGGGCACCCGGCTGCTCGCCGCCAATAAATTTGCCGAGGCGGAAACGCTGTTTCAATCCGCGCTGGCCGCGCAGGACGAGCGCGTGCAGCCGCCGGCGCTTTTCAACCTCGGCCACGCGCGGTTTGCGGAGGGCGCGGAGATTTTGAAAAAAGGGCCGGACGCGCAAAAAGCCTCGGCGCGCGGCGGCGCGGCGCTGGCGGCGGCCGACCCGGCGATCCACACGGCGGAATCCGCGCTGGCAGAAAACAACCTGGACAAGATGATGGCCGCCTATCTCGAAGGCCGCGGCATGCAGCGCGAGCTGCGCAGCGCGGAAAAGGCCGTGCGGGCGGCGATGGAAACCTACGGGAAGACCTTGCAAAAATGGCAGCGCGCGGCGGACGATTTCAAAGGCGCGGCGGAGTTGAACCTCGCCGACACGAACGCGGCACGCAATGTGGAAAATGTGGAGCGCCGCATCGCGAAGCTGGTTGACGAACTGCGCCGGATGCAGGAAATGCTGGGTGCGCTGGGCAAACAAAAGCAGGATTTGGGCAAACTGCTCGGCAAGCTCAAGGGCCAGATTCCCGCGCCAGACGCGCCGCCCGGCACGACCGGCGATGACGGCGACGAGGATGGCGTGCAGCCGGATTCGCTCGCCGGCCAGCAGGAAGGCGAGTCGCACGCGGGCGACCAGATGCAGGTGCCGCTGTCGCCCGAAGCAGCGGGGCAGATCCTCGACGGCCTTTCGCTCGACGGCACGCGCCGGCTGGCAATGAGCGACCAACAGGGCGCGCCGCCGAAGGATAAAAAAGGACGGAACTGGTGAAATCAAAAATGGATAACATCGAACATTCAACATCCAGCATTCAATATTCAATGGTTGGATGTTCGCGCGTCGTCGGAAAATGGCTGTTGGCTGTCCGATGCTGGTTGGTGGTGTTTTTTTTCTGCTTTAGTTTGACCACAACTTTGCTGCTATACGCGCAGACGCCGCTGCAGATTCCGCCGGCGGCGCAGGCGCAGCTTCAAGTCCAGCAACCGCCGGTGGACGTTTCGCCAGCGGAAACAATCGCGGTCACGGCGGAATTCGACCCGCCGGTGGTGCACCCTGGCGAAAAATCCTTTTACCGCGTGACCGTGGACGCGGGCGAATCCGCGATTCGATGGCCGGAAAAGATTTCCGCACCAGCAGAATTAAACCTGACGGCGGTCACGCACGGCGAAATCTCGCGAATGAGCGGTAGCCGGTTCACACCGTTGACGACGTTTCTCTACGAAGCCGGGCCGGCGACGGCGGGAGATTTTACCGTGACAAATTTCAGCGTGAAAGTCGCCGGTCAGGCGGTGGAAATTCCGGCGACGAGCCTGAAGGTTTCCACCGGTGCCACCAACGGGCTGCCGGCGCGGCGGCTCATGCTGGAAGCCTCGGCGACCAATCTTTTTCTCGGCCAGCCGTTCCGCCTGCGCGTCCTGCTGCCGGCGGGAAACGGCAATGAAATTGAGGCGCTCCGCGAAATCCAACTCAACGGCAACGGTCTGATGACCGACCGGAGATCGCAGCACCTGTCCGTCGCGGTGACGAGCGTGCAGGGCACGCTCAAGCCCACGTTCATCTGCGAGATGACAGTCACGCCCATCGCGGCGGGGCCGATGAAACTGTCCGCGCAGGCGTTCACGGCGGGCCGGGAATTCAGCG
>PLYV01000269.1 GCA_003151855.1 Limisphaerales bacterium
GAAAAAATCCGCGCCGGAAAATTTCTCATCAAGAGTTTGCACCAGCGCCAGACGACCATTTGCAACATTGGCAAGGAAATCGTGAAGCGCCAGCGCGACTTCATGGACATGGGCGTGGCGCATCTCAAGCCGATGACGATGGCGCAGATCGCCGAAGTCGTCGGCGTGCATGAGACGACGGTGAGCCGCGCGGTTTCCGGCAAATACATTGAGACGCCGCAGGGCGTGTTCGAGATGAAGTTTTTCTTCACCGCCGGTTTGCAGACCGCCAGCGGCAGCGACGTTTCCAACACCAGCGTGAAGGACATGATCGCCGAAATCTTCAANNGCCCGCCGCACCGTGGCCAAATACCGCGACGAACTCGGCATCCTGCCCTCGAACCTGCGCCGGGTTTATTGAGTTTTTTGAAACCCGCCCGTTGGAGCAGCTCCGCGCCAGTTGGTTTTTCTGAAAGATTAGTGAAACCTCGGTTTACTGGGAAACCTCCATTTTGTTTTGGAATGGAAATATACTTCGCATCATGAACCCGATGAAATCCACCATTGCGGCTGCCTGGCTCACGCCAGTTTTGCTGGCCGCCAATCTCATTCACGCCGGTGAGGCTCTTGATTCGATCAAATTTGGTGACGCCGCTTCCGAGTCGGCGCACAAATTTGCCGGCGCGCGCAATGAAAAAATCACCGGCGGCCTGGGCGAGTCCGCGCGCCGGCTGCTCGAACCGGCGACGCCGGGCTGGGACGGCGGGCGCATGATGTTCACGCTGGCGGTTGACCCGGTGAAGCAAAATTATGCGACCGTCCGGCTCTGGGGTTCGGACGCGACGGTGGATGATCTGATTTTATTTTGCGCCGGAAAACAAATTGGCTACCGCCACCTCGGCGATATTGATCTGCTGGACATCGGCGGCGGCGAGGCGGCGTTCCCCGGCCGTTTTATTTACAACACCACGCCGCTGCCGCTGGGGATGACGCTGGGCAAAACGAATTTGAATTTTGAAATCCGCAGCAGCGGCCCGACGTGGGGCTATGCCAGCACGTTTGAAAAATTTCAATCGCCGATGACCGCCCCGACGCGCGGCATTTACAAAATCTACACGCATACGGACGGTTTTTTAGTTCCGTCAGCGGACGAAGGCCAAGGTATTGCCCCGCACAATCCGCCGCCGCGCACTTCGCCCGGCGCGGAGGTGCTGGACCAGCTCAAGGCGCGTGTGAACGGCGAGGTGAGCAACCTGCTCAAGTCCGCGCGGCCGCTCAATGAGATGCAGATGGAATTTCTGGCGCGGGCGTATTTTGTGAAGTGGACGCCGGCGTTTCAAAATCCCAAGGTCGTCGCGCAGGTCGTGAGCGGCATGGACGCGCTGTTTGTGGCGTGGCGGAAAAATCCCGATTTGGCGCATAACGATCCGGCCACGCCCAATCCCGGATGGTTCGAGTTTGGCCCGGCGGGGCACGCGGTTTCGCTGCTGGCCGAACCGGTCAAGCCGCAGCTCAACGCGGAAATTTCCGACGGTGGTAAAAATATCCCCCGCAGCGCCGCGTGGGCGCAACTGCTCGTGGCCGGACGCGACTGGCACCGGCAGCATCGCCGGCTTTACACGAACCAGACGATGATCACGGACATGGAAATTTATTTGTCCAATCGCGGCCTTGAAATTGTTGATCCGGCGGACGCGCTGGCCGAAGCGGAAGCGCGCCGCTATCTTTACGAGGCCCTCGCGCTCGAACCGTGGCGCGACAGTGATTCGGGCGGCGACAGCCACGGCTGGGGCATGGGCACAAATTACTGGCAGCTTACGGCGAAACATCTGACGAAGGAACTCGGCTACGTTGGTTACTACGGCGAAGTGCTGGACTGGGTTGCTTCAATCTACGATGCCACGTGCCCCGTGCCCGGCCTGCCCGGCGATGAAAAAATCAAGGCGCAGTTGGAAAAAATCGCCGACGCCCGCGCCGTGTTCCGCTATCCCGGCGTGGACGAAAACGGTTTCCGTGCGATGCGGATTGAGGCGCTCGTCGGCTGGCGCGACGCGGGGCATTATCCCGGCAACGTGGCTTATGCCGAACGCGCGACGTGGGACGCCTCGCCGATTTACGCGGCGGCGGCCACGCTGGATGCGGACGCGGTCGGCCACGCGCAGCAGATGTTTGATGACGGACAGTTTTTCATTTCGCTCGAACGGCAGATGGCGCAGAACAACAGCCTGCGCGTCACCGCCGGTTTGCTCGATGTGCCGGACGATTACGACCTCCTCAGGGCGCAGCCGCCGAGCACGAACCGTCTGCCGATGACGCCGGGTCAGTCGGATTTCGTATTCAGCGACGAGGAGGACGGCGTGGTCGCGGTGAAAAACGGTGATGAGATTTTCTACGCCTCGCTCTACTGGCGTTCGCGCAACGCGGTGAATTTTCTCGCACGCATCCATTTCACCACGCCGACGGTTGACCGCATTGCCGTTGTCCACGAGGACGTGCAGTTCACTCCGAGCGGCGAATTTTACACGCGGCCCGACCACATCAATTTTGGTTTCGCGAACGGCGGGCCGAAATATCCGGGGGAAATCCATTCGGCGCACGCGGGCGAAAAATTGCCTATTACCAAGGTTCCCGGCGATGTGAAGTTCAAGCCCGGCGACGAGAGTGTCTATGCCGGCAAGGGTGATTTTTACACGCTGTGTTACGGCGATTATCTCGTCGGCATGAACCTGACGACGGACAAGACCTTTGAGTTGAAGGTGCCGGCCGCCGTATTAAAGGAACCGAAAGAATTGGTTTCGCAAAAGCGTTTGTCGCTGGCCGCGCCGGTCAAAGTTGCGCCGCGTTCCACGGTGGTTTTATATTTCGGAAAATGAGCACGCCAATTAAACACGAATTCATCGCGATTGACGAAGGCCACGCGACCTTGTTGCACGTTGACGAACGCGACCAATCTAAAAACTGGCTCGTGCCCATCGGCCAGCCGGCGGCGCGCGACATGCAGTTGATCGGCGGCGGCAAAATTCTCATCGGTCATCATCACGGCTACACGGAGTTTGACATTGCGCTGGGGCGTGTTGTGAAGGAGTTCAAATCGCTGGAAGGGGTCACGGCGGTGCGACGTCAGCCGGACGGCCGCACGCTCATTGCTGGTGTGGACATTCCTGGAGTGAAAGGCGTGGTGGTGCTGGAACTCGACGCCAACGACCGGGAAATCCATCGCGCGATTTTTCCCGGCGATTATGTCCGGCTCATCCGCCAGACGGAGCAGGGGACGTATCTCATGTCTTGCAACGATCGCATCCGTGAAGGCTCGCGTGACGGAACGTATCTGCGTGAATTTCCAGTGGAAGGTTTTTTTCACGCGTGGAAATCGCTGCGGTTGCCAAATGGCAACCTGATGGTCACCGCCGGCTACGGCGCATTCGTCGTGGAACTGGATGCAAATGGGAAAATCCTCCGCAAATTTGGCGGCAAGGAATCCGTGCCGGAAAAAGTGCGCCCGTTTTTCTACGCGATGTTCCAGCTGCTCGCGAACGGGAACATCGTGCTGGCGAACTGGCAGGGCCACGGCCACGGCTTCGGAAATTCCGGGATGCAATTGCTGGAGTTTAACAGCGCGGGCGAAATCGTTTGGTCGTGGAGCAAGTCGGATTTAATCTCATCGCTGCAAGGCCTGCTGGTGTTGGATGGCTTGGACACGGCGAAATTGCATGACGAGCGTAGCGGCGTGATGCGACCGGTTTTGTAAACCATCCTAAACATCCCGCCGCTCAAAAAGTGATTATTCAAATTGGTGCCGGTGGTGGGACTCGAACCCACACGACTTTTTAAGGTCCCAGGATTTTAAGTCCTGTGCGTCTGCCATTTCGCCACACCGGCATCGTAAATTAATTATCAACTGCGTGCGTCAAGGTGGATGACTCTGACTTGACGGGGCCAAGGTATTTGCTTGGGAGCGTGCAGGCAAGACTCTGCACCACGCTGCAATCCGCCGGCTTCTGTTTACAGAAAGTCTTTGATTCGCGCAAGCGCCGCGTGCGCGCGGATTGCGGCAGTGCCACGGCAATTTTCCCGCCAGACAGACCGTCGCCGCCAACCTAGGGCGCAAATTCTCCATTGTGCATCGCAAAGGCGCGCCGCCGCCGGGCAGGGGATATTAGGCATCATTCCAAGCTTGATGGCCACGCCGGGTTTCGTTGTGAGCGGCAAGGGTAATTCGGAATCGCTGAATTCAGCCTCGCGCGGTGCTGGGCGAGTTTATGCCCAAGTTGGTAAAGATGGCACCTGGCGGCGAGCGGCCGGAGGATTGACGGGGGCTAGCAGCAGCTAGTTTTTCCGCTTGCAATTCATGCTTTGCAATGCAAAGTGTATGTATGGAAACAAAATGGGCCGCTGATAATCTCCAGACCATCCGCATTTTGATGGAGCGGTCCGCGCTTTACCGCCGGGCGCTGGCACCCATCATGATTCTAGTGGGCATCATCGGCATCGCCGCCGGGCTGACTGGGTGGCTTTGCCGAATCGAAAGCAATCGAGGATTTGTTTGTCTGTGGCTAGTCACAGCCATTATTTCACTGGCCGGGGCCTTGCTGCTGATGCGCCGTCAGGCGTTGAAGGATTCCGAACCATTCTGGTCGCCACCGACCCGCCGCGTTTGTCAGGCTTTATTGCCGGCTTTCTTTGTCGGTTTGGTGATGGCTTGCCTCTTCTTGGCTTTCAGCTCTGGTTCCTGGGGGGAGGGGATTCAAATATTATTAGTCATCCTCTGGGCGTTGTTTTATGGCTGCGCCGTCCATGCTGCTGGCTTTTTTATGCCTCGGGGTATTCGCTGGCTGGGCTGGCTTTTCATAATTGTCGGCTGTGTTCTCATCAGCTCCATGAACTTGGGGGTGGATCATTGGCGACCGAATTTGCTGATGGGTGGAATCTTTGGCGGTCTCCACCTTGCCTACGGCGTTTATCTCCACTTTACGGAGCAGAAAACACCCACCGTGTGAACCCGGATCTTTTCCCCCAGCTCAACCGTGTGATCCACGAGAAAGGGCGGCTGGCCATCATGTCTGCGCTGGCCGCCGCACCCGAACTCGCCTTCACGGAGTTGCGTGACCTGCTGGACATGACCGACGGCAATCTCACAACGCACATCCGCACGCTGCAACAGGAAGGCTTTGTGTCCGTGGCCAAATCTTACCAGAACAACCGCCCGCTGACCTCCTGCACGCTCACGGCGGCCGGCCGCAAGGCCTTCGCCCAATACATTGACCTGCTGGACCAGATTGTCCGGCAGAGCAAACCAAAATAAAATTCTTTGAACAGATATCTCTGGTCACAGTCTCACACTTTGTATCACAAAGTATAAATCATGAAAATTCTTCGAGCGGAACATCTGGGCATGTGCTTTGGCGTTCGTGATGCCATTGCACTGGCGTTGCTGGAGACGGCCAAACAGCCGCTGACCGTCCTGGGTGACTTGGTCCACAACGAAACCGTCCTGGCCCGGCTGCGGGCGAAGGGGATCCAGTTTCAAAACGATGCCGGATCAGTGGTCACGGCGCGCGTGATGATCACCGCGCATGGCGCCTCGAACCGCAAGGTGGCCGAAACTCTTCAACGCGGCTTGCAAGTGATCGAGGCGACGTGTCCGCTGGTTCATCTGGCTCACCGCAGCTTGAACACGTTGGTCGGCGAAGGGTTTCACCCGGTCATCATCGGCAAGCGTGATCATGTTGAAGTGCGCGGCATGACGGAGGATTTGAACCAGTTTGATGTGGTGCTGGACGAGCGCGAGGTGGCCCATTTGAAGGAGCGAGAGCGTTTTGGCGTGGTGGCGCAAACGACGCAGCCGATTGAGAAGGTGCGGCGACTGGTGCAAGCGCTCCGCGAACGGTTTCCGAAGTCGGAGGTGCGGTTCATGGATACGGTCTGCCAGCCGACCAAGCAACGGCAGCATGCCGCCGCAGATCTGGCCAAACAGTGTGACGTGGTCGTTGTCATTGGTGGCGCGCACAGCAACAACACTCACGAACTCGTCAAAACCTGTTCACAATTTTGTGCGCGCGTGCATCACGTCCAGACGGCGGATGACCTGCTCCAAAACTGGTTTAACGCGGATGACACGGTCGGCGTCACGGCGGGAACTTCAACGCCGGATTCCATCATCGCCGAAGTCGAGCAACGCCTGATCAAGCTGTCCGCCGCCAATTCTTCAAACCCAAACACAAGGACGGCCAGACGAAAACCGGCCGCACCAACGGGAGCTTCAACGAAGCAGGTCGAATCACAAGCCAATCAAGCCCAACTCGTGAAATGAAATCTTTAGCCTCAAAATCGGACTGGCAGCGCTGGTGGCTGGTTGTAATTTTTGCCATCGCCATGGCGTGGGTTGAATCAGCGGTGGTCTTTTACCTGCGCACTATGATTGACCGCATCGAGCCGTATCAAACGGACCCTCTGCCGGTCATCGGCGGATTTGCGTCGGTGGAATTGCCACGGGAATTTGCCACGCTGGTCATGCTATTCGCCGTCGGCTGGCTGGCCGGCAGGACGTGGCGGGCGCGGCTGGGCTACGCCGTCATCGCGTTTGGCGTGTGGGACATTTTTTATTACGTCTTTCTGAAAATGATCTGCGGCTGGCCACACTCGTTGCTGGATTGGGATGTTCTCTTTCTCCTGCCGATGCCGTGGTGGGGACCGGTGCTGGCGCCTGTGCTCATTTCGACCCTGATGATTTTGTGGGGCACGCTGGCCAGTCAATTTGAACCAATTCACACCCCGGCGCTGTCCAATTGGCGTGTGTGGCTTTTGAATTTCACCGGGGTCGCGCTCGCACTTTATGTTTTCATGACGGACGCCATGGTCGCCGCGCACCGCGGGCTGGAGGCGATTCGCACGGTGTTGCCGGAACGATTCAACTGGCCGTGGTTTGGCATCGCCTTGGTATTGATGTCCGCGCCTTTGATGAAAACCGGCTGGCAGTTGTATAGGCGACAGCGCGTAAAAGCTGCCAACGCCGAACCGACGGGAGAATTTGAATGCACCCGCAATCTGAACAACTAACCGCGCGCCAGCCGGAAATCACCATCCTGCTGCGCGGCGAGGCGGAGTCGTTGCGAAGCTGGCTGCACGGCGGCGAACCGCTGCGTCTGCTGCGCGCGCTGGCCGTCATCGTAATCGGCACCGGCTGCTACGGCGCGGCGATGGGCTGGTGGCGCTCGCCGGAACAGGCCTTGTTCGTCGCCATCAAATTTCCGCTCATCATTCTGCTGACCACGCTCGGCAACGCGCTGTTGAACGCCATGCTCGCGCCGCTGCTGGGGCTGAACCTCACGTTGTCACAGTCGCTGCGGGCGGTGCTGATGAGCTTCACCATTTCCGCCGCGATTCTGGGCGCATTCTCGCCGCTGGTCGCCTTCCTCGTCTGGAATGCGCCGCCGTTGACGACGGACGCCACGCACAGCGCGGCCTATGGGTTCATCAAGCTGACGCATGTGGTGGTCATCGCGTTCGCCGGCATCGTCGGCAATGCCCGGTTGCTGCGGCTGCTGGTGGATCTTGCCCACGGCGATCGTAAGATTGCCGGGCGCGTTTTGTTTGGCTGGCTGGTGGTGAATCTGTTTTTAGGCAGCCAGCTTTCGTGGATTCTCCGTCCGTTTATCGGCGCGCCATTTTTGCCGGTGCAATTCCTCCGGACCGACATCGCGCTGTCGGGAAACTTTTACGAAAACATCTTTCACACCGTGCTCCAAATTTTCCACGACTGAACCATCAAACAAAAACACATTATGAATGAAACCAATCAGCCACCGCAAAACACTCCGGAGCCGCCACCGCAAATCCCGCCAGTGATCAATGGGCCGCGCGCGTTGGGCGACGACCCGGCGGAACGTGTCCCGATCAAAAACATCTTCGGCGTCATTGAAGCCGTGCTGCGTCAGCCGCGCCGGTTGTTGTTCCAACTCCGCCAACCCGGCGCCGGCCGGCTCATTGGCGGGATGTTGTTCGCCAGCCTGATTTGCGGTCTGGTTTACGGCCTGATCATTGGTTCCTTTTCCGGGGCTGAACAGTGGTGGGCTGCGCCCATCAAATTCACCGGCGGACTGCTCATCTCCGCGCTGATCTGCCTGCCAAGCCTCTACATTTTCGCCGGCCTAAGCGGCTCGACCGCCCGGCTTGGTGAAATTTTTGGCCTCGTTGCGGGACTGTTGCTTTTGATGACGGTATTGCTCATCGGGTTCGCGCCGGTGGCCTGGTTGTTTTCGCAATCCACCAATTCAGTTTTGTGGATGGGCCTTTTGCATTTGATGTTCTGGTTCGTGGCCACGGCTTTCGGCCTGCGGTTTCTGGATGCCGGCTTTCGCCAGACCAACGCCCGCAGCGGGGCCGGGCTGAAAACCTGGACGGTCATTTTCGTTCTGGTCGTGCTGCAAATGAGCACGGCGCTGCGCCCATTGCTCGGCCGGGCGGACACTTTTCTGCCCACCGAGAAAAAATTCTTTATCGCACACTGGGGCGATTGTATGAAAGAGCAGGGTGAAAATGACCAATCGCATTCCAATAGATGACACCCATCGTTTATGAGCCGGGACCAACTCCTCCACAAGCGCATCCGCTGGATGACGGGCTTCTTTATTGTTGGACTCGTCATCAGCGGTGTGACGGCAATCCCACTGGTCAGCGAGTTGAACTTGCTGGTGAAGGCCTTTGATCCAAGCGTGGCTCCGTCATCCGAACTGATGCAATGGCTCGTCTTGGTTCGCGACGCGCTGGCGCAAACCCAATTGCAGCATCCTTTTTTGTTTTACGGCACGGACTGGCTGGCGTTCGGACATTTTATCATCGCGCTGGTGTTCATCGGCGCATTGCGTGATCCCGTCCGCAACCGCTGGCTGTTCGATTTCGGCTTGATCGCCTGTGTGCTGGTGATTCCCTATGCATTTATAATCGGAGGATTACGCGGAATACCAATCTGGTGGCGGCTGATAGATTGCTCATTCGGCGTGTTTGGTTTCATTCCACTTTGGCTCTGCCGCCAATGGGCCATCGAACTGGAAAAGCTTGTGGTGCCGACGGGGAGATGGAAATAAAACCGGCGGAGATTAATCCATTCATTTCATTTTAGAAACGACCTGCCTGTTTGCCTGGCGCCGTCGGTCGATTCCAAACAAAGGGTTTTTTTGTAACTGGTTTTTCCTTGTTAATCTTTTCCGGCGATTGTATTAGCATCGAAACTAAATCATTTATGGGCTCTATATTCTTCGGCATTGTGGTGGGATTCGTCGCCTGGTTTCTCGTCCGGTATCTCGCCGCCGGCTTTTACACCGTCAACCAGAACGAGCGCGCCGTGAAGACCAGCTTCGGCCGCGCCGAAAGGGTGGGGGACGCCACCACCGCGCAGGATCCCATCGCCGCCTCGCTCGATGCCGAGGAAAAGGAGCGCTACAACTATCCGCAGGTGCGCGTCATTCCGCCGGGCGGGCCCTATTTCAAATGGCCGTGGGAAAGGGTCTATAAAATCTCCGTCGCCACCCAGACCATCAACATGGCCACCGACCCGGAGAATTCCTCCGCCAATGCCGATGGCACCATGCTCGAAGCCGTCACCAAGGACCAGCTCAACACCGGCTTGAAAGGCCAGATCCGCTGGCACGTCTCCGAACGCAACCTTTACGCCTACCTCTTCGGCGTCAAACATCCCATCGTCCACGTCATGGGCTATTTCGTTTCCGTGCTGCGCGAGCGCATCGCCAATTTCGAGGCGCCCGCTGGCGCGGCCAAGACCGGCGACCCGCAGGCGCTGCACAATCTCGCCGCCACCGCCGTCACCGGCATTTCCATCAACGACCTCCGCAAAAACCTGTCCGACATCAACGACCATATGGACAAGGAATGTGCCGGGTCCGCCGCGCGCTACGGCATCGCGCTCGACGCCTCGCTCATCACCGGCATTGACCCGCCGCCGGAGGTCGAGTCGGCACTCGCGGCCATCAACACCGCTTACAACGAGGTTTCCTCCAGCATCAGCCTCTCGCAGGCGAGCGCGGACCAGAAAATTGTGCAATCCAAGCGCGCCGTGGAGATCGAGACGCTCAAGGCGCAGGCCGAGGTGCAACCCATCGTGGCGCTGGCCGAGCAATTGACCGATCTGAAAAAGAATGGTGCCGGTGCCCTCGACGCCTATGTGCGCAATGTGCGTTTGAAATTATACAGCGAAGCCAAAACGGTGATTTTGGAGGCCAGCCATGAATAAAGAAATTAAGACTTCTGCAAAAGCTGTAGCGGCGGTCTGTGACCGCCGACGTTTTTCAACTTTTTCACACTCCATCGGCGCTCATAGAGCGCCGCTACAAACCGGAGGCCAGCCATGAATGACAATCCCCTCAACTCGCCCGTCGCGCATTTTTTCATCGCGGCCGTCGTCACGTTCATCGGCATGTTCATCCTTTTGCCGGTGCTCCTCGGCATCGTGCGCTTGTTCGGCCTTTACACCATCGTCGAGGAACGGACGTGCAAGGTCTATATGCTCTTCGGCAAAGTCGTCGCCGTGATCGATGAGCCTGGGCTCCACATCCTGATCTTCAAGCTCGGCATCAAGGCGCCGCTCGTGAACTTCCTTGGCAAATGCCACACGCTCGATTTGCGGCTGGACCAGGAATACATCCGCAGCACGCCCGTCAATTCCGAGGAAGGCGCGCCCATGGGCATCGGCATCTGGTATGAGATGGTGGTGAGCGACCCCGTGGCCTACCTGTTCAAGAACGCCGACCCGCGCGGCTCGCTGGCCGCCAACGTGGGCAATTCCACCGTCCGCTGCCTGAGCAACATGAAGCTCGCCGACATGTTGCAGGACCGGCATCCCATGAGCCTGACCGTGCGCAAGGAAGTCTCCCCGCAATCGCAGGAATGGGGTTACAGCCTCGGCTCCGTCTATATCCGCAAGGTGCACTTCCGCGACGCGGGCATGATCAAGCAGATCGAGGAAAAAGTCGTGAACCGGCTGCGGCAGGTCACCTCCGCCATCAAGCAGGACGGCACCAACCAGGTGAACATCATCGCCAGCACGGCCGAACAGCAGGCGGCCATTGAGTTTGCCAAGGCCGCCGCCATGCGCCCGCAGATCGTGGGCCTGGCGTTGAAAAAGATCTCGCAGGACCCGGACATCTCGCACGCCCTGTTCGCCGTGCTGGAAACGCAGAACATCATTGCCGGCGAAGCCAACATCACGCTCATCCCGCGCAACTCCGAACTGCTCGGCCAACTCGTCGCCTCCACGCAGACGCCGAAGGCGGCAAAGTAGTTAACTGCGCAATCTGAAAATGACCTATGGATAAAATCAGCCCCGAGGCAATCTTAATAGTTACGTTAATATTTACATTGGGCATGATGGGAATCTATCTTTTTCTCCATTGGCAAAAACGCACGGCAATGAATCAGAGGGAACAGGATAACATCGCTCAAAAACAATTGGAGATGCAAGCAATGCGGGAGCAGAATTCTCAAAAGCAAATGATGGAGCTTATGGCAAGGCTTATGGACCGGACAAAGCCCGAAAAAGGAGAGGCTTCTCACTCTGAAAATGCTGGTCCGAACTCCGGTGGTTATATCATATTCGATATGCCAGATGCGAATAAGAGCATGTTTCATGACCTGCTTAAGGGCTTCGAAGATTTTGCGAAATTACGAGGTTATGTGATTCACTTTTCGATAGATAACGCTTTTCCCAATAAAGTTGCCTTCAAATTTACGTTGGAGGGCAATGGCACTGGAATTAATGTTTCATCAGGACAAGTGCGAAAGGATATACGAGAATATATTGAACGAGTTCGGAGGGGCGAAGCACTAGACGATCTTCCCGTTATCATCTCACCAGAAGAACACGGCTTAGTTCTTGCGTGTTTGAAAAATCGTATGAGCTTGATTGAACATAATTACAATCTGGAGAAGACTGCAAAGGAGTTTTACGCAGGCTTGTTAAAACAGATACCCAGCATCGGAATAGGCGCACAGCAACCGCAAAACTTCTATTTGCAGGCAGGAACATCAAACCAAGCATCAAGTTACTTGGCTCAAAACTCACCGCAGGCGGCACTTGGAGTTGGAAACCGATTAATTGAAAACTCATTAGACCAAAGCATTCACATTGCAAGTTCGTTCAATGAGCGGAAAGCCCAAGTTGCTGCATTGAGCGACTTGTGGATGGCACTTTATGCTGAGGAAAAGGAAGCCGAAGGTGAAGAAAAAGAAAAAGTTACCGAAGCGAGAGAGTGTGTTAGGAAAGCGCAGACTGAAATGGAAGAACAAGAGCCACCTGAACCAAATAGAATTCGCAAGTGGCTCGAAACCGCTAAAGCCACTATTCTGGCACTTGGTCTTACCAAGGATGTAACAGATGCAGCGAAAACTGTATGGGATGCTTTTCAAATGTCTTTTTGAGATACATAAGTCTCGCATTTTATAAACTAGCATTGCTTATTAAATAGAGAGTTGATTTGTTAGTCATAACACGCTATGAAAAAAGCCCACAGCGATACGGTAGCTGAAACAGGTGATCATTATGAGGACTGGATAAAATGGGTGGATGGGGGTATATCTATTGGTTTTACAGTCCTAGCCATCATCACCGCTTCGCAATTTTGGGCGCTAGTTAAGGGTGCGGCTTTCGATTTGGCTTTAACTGCACAAAGTCGTTTTGCTGGGCTGGCAAACCAAGTGGCCATTTTGGTGTATGCGTATTCGTGGATTAGCGGTAGTCTTAAGGATGTCAGCCTCCAAAAAAAGAGCTATGTTGTAATCACTGATGAAGCGCGCGTTAAGCAAATTGGGAATATTATCGCGCCGACGCTCGGTCTTTTAGGCATTGGCTTGCTTTGCTCATTAAAGTATGGAACGGCGCTTGTTTTCTGGATTAACCTTTTAGCTTTTATATTTGCGGACTTGTTCGGTTGGTGTTGGCTAATGCGGCGCGGACTTGAAGCCACCTATAACAACTCAATAAGTGAAAGGCTACAGCGACGCGAGTCTACATATGTAAAAGACGTGCTTAAGTTGTTAGTGGTTAGAGACTATGTCGCAGGGGATTGGAAAAAATCAAGATATGTGGCCATGTTTGCAATCGCTCTTTTGGGAATAGCTTGCTCAGTAAGGCCCGAATTCTACCAAACTATTTACAGATCATTAGGAATCCCTGATTATCTTGGTCAAGCTGCTCCGGTTTGGCTCTATTTATTGGTCGCTGAAGGGTGGATGTGGATTTTTCGCCTCCGTGCTTGGTTTTGCGTAGATAAACTAGATCAAGTGTTTAAATTAGAAAAGAATTTGTTGATGTTTGAGGGGTTTGGCAAATTGGGCTTGCTTCGAAAAAACGGACAGTAAAATCGGGTTATTTGGTTAATTGTTTTTGGCTTCGAAGTCAACTGGGGACAGGAAATTAAGGGCGCTATGAAGGCGCATTGGATTATAGAAACATTCGATGAAATCGAAGATTTGGGTGCGGGCCTGGGTGCGGGAGTCAAAGCGCGTGCGATAAACCAATTCCAATTTGAGGGTGCTCCAGAAGCTTTCCATGGTGGCATTGTCATAACAGTTGCCCTTGCGGCTCATAGAGGGCACCAGTTTGGCGGCCTGGAGCGCGTGGCGGAAGTCGCCACTGGCATATTGGACGCCGCGATCCGAATGGAACAGCAGCTTGGCGGGCGGTTGCCGGTGTAACAAGGCCATGCTTAAAGCGGCGGCCACGAGGGCGGTGTCAATGCGTTCGCTCATGGCCCAGCCGACGATCTTGCGGCTGTAAAGGTCGAGGATGGCGGCGAGATAAAGCCAGCCTTCCTGGGTTTCGATATAGGTGATGTCAGCCACCCAGATTTGATTGGGAGCGGTGGCCTTGGGGGCTTCGGCCAGGCGGTTGGGCGCGATGGGATGGTCGTGCTTGCTGTCGGTGGTTTGGACGCGGTAGCGCTGCTTTTGGCGACCGCACAAGCCAGCGGCCTGCATGAGTCGGGCGATGCGCTTGCGGCCATGGCGACAGCCTTGTTGGCCGAGCGCCTGCTGGACGCGCGGACTGCCATACGTTTGCCGGCTGCCGGCAAAAATGGTGGTGATCTGGCCGGCGAGCTTTTGGTCTGCCACCGCCCGCGGACCGGGGCAATCACGGCGCTGCTGCCAAGCGTAGAAGCCGCTGGGGGAAACTTCTAATAGCTGGCACAAAGTCAGAATGGCGTGCTCGGTTTTCATCGCGTGGATCCGTGCATAGCGTTCGTTGATGGTTCGGAGAGAATGCCCAACGTTTTTTTTAATATGTCGCGCTGCTCGGTCAAATGGCGAATCTCCCGGCGGGCGGCATCCAACTGGGTGTGCAACTCGGCAGCCGAGCATGGCTTTGCCCCGGCTGCCGCCTTCCCCCCAGCGTCAGCCGGGGCAAAGCGCTGCCGCCAAGCATACAGCCGGTTGGGGAGAATCCCCAGTTCCACGGCTACCACACTGGCCGACTTGCCACTGGTCAGCCAGTTGTTGACGGCTTCACATTTAAACGTTTGGTCAAACTTCTGGCGGGTCTTAACGATGTTCTGGTTATTGGTTTTAATCATTTGATTGTCTACCCAATTTACCGTCCGTCAAATCGAAGCAGCCTCATCATCCGGCCTTCCGCTGAATTGTTTTCCCTGTTTAACCCTCGCCTGTCCAATTCATTCCTCACCCTTAATCCCTCTCCCATCAGATGGGCGAGGGGCAAGAGCGGGAGAAACCTTTGTGCGTTCTGCGTCTTTTTGTGGCCAAAGAATCTGTGTCCATCTGTGTTAATCTATGGCCGGCAAAGGGAGCACCACCACGCGGCCGGTGCTGGTGACGTCGCGGAGTTTGAATTTGCCGGGGCAGTCCTGGTCGTGGACGGTGCAAGTCCCGAACTCTTCCACCGCCAGTTCGCGCCGGGCCGATTGTCTGGCCCAGTCGAGCGGTTGCGCGCAGTTGATGGGCACGCTGCACAGGATTTCCCGGAGTTCGATGCGGCCGGCAAAGCTCAACTGGTCGTCCACCTCGTTGGCCCATTCAGGCTGTTCCCAATCCGGCGGCACGGGCTGCTGGAAAAATTCCTTCAGACCGCAGTCCAGCCTGAATTTGGACGCCCGTTCGCTGAGAATGATGGCTTCCATGGAAAATTCAAACTCGCACCCGCGCCGTTCGCTGAATTTCAGGTCGGTCTCCCAGTGGCCAAACCGCAGGGGCATGGTTTCGCCGGGCAACCAGATCCAGATGTCCGGCCCGCGGACGTCGTCCTCCGGTTCCTTGCCATCCACCGGTTCGTGGTAGCCGAGGAAAAGATTTTCCAGGTCGCGCCAGTCACGCAGGCCGGGCACGCACCCGATGAGGCGGAGCCGCAGCTTGGGTGCCTCGACCAGCATCGGAGCCACCGCCGCCCCGGACGGGACGAATGACCAGTCAGTCTGAAAATAAACGGAGCGATCCCGGTGCTGGCGGGGCAGAAACAGCTTCATACCGTCGGAACCCGCGAGGTTCCATTGCTGGGAGTTGAGTTGCAAGCTCATGCCTTGAAATTAGGCCGGCTGAAGATTTTGTCCAGCGATTTTAGGCGGAACCAGGCAATGGAAATTCAACGCCAGGACGCCAAGCAGCCAAGACAGGAGTTGGGATCTGGGAGATAGCAGATGAGGCGGGGGCAACAGTGGTTTGGTTTTCCCCATCTGCCAACTCCCAACTGCTATCTTCCATCTACCAATTGCAGCCCGGCGTCTTGGAGACTTGGCGCTTGGGCGTTAAAAATATCGCAGTTCATTTGTGCTTCCGCTCCGCGTTCACTTCCGCCGACAACGTCAGCGGCGGAACCGGGCAAAACGGCGGCACCCCGGCAACCTTGAAGCCATGGGCGGCCAGCCGGGCCGACAGCACGGCACAGCGGGCCAGATGATTGGTGACCTGCTGATTGGCCCCGGCGATCTGCTCGGTGGCAATCACGTCCTGATCCTTGGCCTGGGCCACGCGGACGGCCATGTCCTGGTAATTCTCCTGGGCCTGCTGCGCCGCCACCTCGGCGGCCGGCCCGCTGTTCTGATTCACGGCGGTCGCCTCCACTTGCGTGGCGGCCGCGGCCACGGTGGCGGCGCGGGTCGTCAACTGGTTGCTGATCGGGACTTCATTCGCCGCATACTGGTCGGCCGCGGCCAGGCTGCCCGGCACCAGGGCGATTTCAATGTTGTAGTCGCGCAGATCATCCAGGATTTCGAGCCGCGTTTGAATTTTTTCCGCAAGAGACCGCCCCTGATGCCAGGTTTGTTGCAACTGATGTTCCAAGGCCTGGCCCAGCGCATTCGTCCCTTGGACGGAGGCGAAGGTTGTCAGGCTGGCATAAGCGGTCTTGGTTTCCAGCAGGGCGTGGAGTTGAGCCGGGGACAAATCGGCCAGCGGGATGCGCGGCAGATAGACCAGATTTCGCTCCAGCACCAGCCCCTTGGAATCCAGCACGCGCACGTTGCCGACGACATTTGACAGCTCCAGGAAATCGCTGGCCGGCGGGGCGACATAAACATGATCATCCGCGCGGACGGTAAGTGCCAGCACGATCAAACCACCCATCAACCAATGTGTTTTTTTCATAAAAATATTTATTGGCGATTGGCGCCGGGCAATGCAAACCCCTGCGGTCGGTGGCAAAATGGAAGACGGCCGTTGCCGCCTCCGCCTAACGGCGGCGGGAGTAGTAAAAACCGCCGCCACCGCCCAGCAAGAGCACCACGAGCACAATTAATAAGATCGTTGACATGCCTTCACGATAAGACCCGGCCCAGATTCACGCCATGGGGTGTTCCCCCCATGACCGGTTGCGTCCGGCATTCCCTGGCGGGGCGCAGACGGCCATGGACCGGCGGCGGTCAGGGCATTTATTTTCATCGTTCTGCTTGGCAAACGGGGCGCGAGCCGGTTAGCTAATCGCCATGCAAAAGGTTCTGGATTATCTGAAACAACACCAAGACCGGTTTCTCGCCGAGTTTTGCGATTACCTGCGCTTCGCCAGCGTCTCGGCCCAGCCGCAGCACAAAAAAGATTTGGTCGCCTGCGCCGAATGGCTCGTGGCGCATTGCCGGAACATCGGCCTCGACGCGCGGCTCTGCGAAACCGCCGGCCATCCCATCGTCATCGCCAAAACGCCGGGGAGAAAAGCGGAAGGCGGAAAGCGGAAAGCGGAAGACAAATCGCGCAAGCCACACTGCCTGGTCTATGGCCATTACGATGTGCAGCCGCCGGAGCCTTTGGATCTCTGGACCACGCCGCCGTTTGAACCGCGCATCACCGGGCGGAATCTGTTTGCGCGCGGCAGCACGGACAACAAGGGGCAGAACTTCGCGCATCTCAAGGCCGTGGAAGCTTACCTGAAAACCGGCACGCCCCTGCCCTGCGATCTGACGTTCGTGCTGGAAGGCGAGGAAGAAGTCGGCAGTAAAAGTCTGTCCGGGTTTCTCAAGGCGCATCGCCAGGAACTCGCGTGCGATACCATCGTGGTTTCCGACACCGGCATGCCCGCGCCGAATCATCCGGCGCTGACCTACGCGCTGCGCGGCATCATCGCGTTTGAGATCACGCTGCACGGCCCGGCGCGCGATCTGCATTCCGGCATCTTCGGCGGCGCGGTGGAAAACCCGGCGATGGCGATGGCCCAACTGCTGGCGAAAGTCCGCGACCATCACGGCGTCATCCAGATTCCCGGCTTTTACGAGGATGTGGCGGCGCTTTCCAAATACGAACGCGACCAGATCAAGCGCTATCCGCTGTCCGACGCGAAATTGAAAAAGCTGCTCGGGGCGAAGGAGCTTTTTGGCGAGCGCGGCTTTACGCCGACGGAACAGCGCAGTTCGCGCCCAACGTTTGAGATCAACGGCCTCACGAGCGGTTATCAGGGCGAAGGCAGCAAGACCATCGTGCCGGCGTGGGCGCGCGCCAAGATCACCTGCCGGCTCGTGCCCAACCAGAAGCCGGCGCACGTCCGCAAAATTGTCTGCGACTGGTTGAAGCAGAATTGTCCGTCAACCGTCCGCATGGAAATCGCCGCTGGCCACGGCGCGGAAGCCTACATGGTTTCGCCCACGAGCGACGCGGCCCAGGCGGCGTTGCGCGCGCTGGAAAAGGCGTTCGGCACGAAACCCATTCTGATGCGCGAGGGCGGCTCGATTCCCATCGTAAACGAATTCAAAAAAGTCCTTGGCGCGGACACGCTGCTGCTGGGCATCGGCCTGCCGGACGACAACGCACATTCGCCGGACGAAAAATTCAACCTGGACTGCTTCGAGAACGGCCAGCGCATGAGCGCATTTCTGTGGCAGGAACTGGCGGCGTGAACGGAAGCTTTAATTGATATGAAAATTAAAAACCTTTTTCCCATGCTCGCCGCCGGGCTGCTCTTGTGCGGCTGCAACAAGCAAACCAAGCTCAACACCGAGAAGATTGAGACGCTGACGCAAAACGTGGCGCAGTTCCAGCAGAGCCAGGCCAAGCAGCTGGCGGACCTGCAGGCGCAATTGACGGCGCTGGCCCCCACGCTGGACAAGATGAATGATTTCTATTTTGAGCGGAGCCACGACCAGGCGTTTTTCTTTCACACCAACACCCTGTATCTGATCTTGAACGTGGACAAGAACATCGAATCGCTGTTGTCGGTGGCCAACACCGAGCGGGCGGCGGAGAACAAACTGGCTTATGCCTGTTATACAAACCAGATGGGCACGCTGTATCTCTGCACCGCCGTGCTGCAGGAGGCGGTGACCAACTCGGAAAGCCGGATCGAGGAAAACGTGAACGCCGAGACGCGCCGGCTGACCGGCACCTTGAGCCTGGAATTGCAGAAGCAAATCATCCAGTCAGCCACGGACCCCGCCGGCGTCGCCCGGCAGAAACTAATCATGGCGGATGTCGCCGACATCAAGGCCGATCTGGAATTGATCAAGGCCAAGCTCGGACTGGCGGCGCCTAAATAGTTTCTGCGGCCGGAACCGGCGCGCTGAACCGGCAACCGAGTGGGCAGACTATTTATCAGTCCCGAAGACCATGATCTTGAACGTGCCGGGGATCATCTTTCCGCGCTTCTGGCCGGGTGCGGGTGCTTCAAACTTGGCCGAGGGCAGGTAAATTTTGTGCGTGGCAGGATCAATCGCCATCGTCCGCGCGCCCTTTTCCGTTTTCAACAATTGCACGGGCGTCAAGGTGTCGCCGTCTTCGCGCGCGATGGTGGTGGCGCCGTCGCCACAGGAGCCAAAGACAAGCTGGGTCGCCGGATCAAAAGCGCAGCCGTCCACGCCCTCGCCCAACGGCACGGTGGCAAGCACTTTGCCGCTGGTGCTATCGAGCATGGCCAGCAGATGATTGTCGCAACCGAGAAACAAACGGTGGTGCGCCGCATCCAAGGCGAGGCCGGACGCCGCTTCGCCGGGCGCAATCGGCCAGCGATGGATGACCGCGCGTGTTTTCACATCAATGACGGCCACTTCATTTTTGTCCTCGAGGTTGACGAAAACCAAACCGGCAGCAGCATCGGCCTGCGCAAATTCCGGTTTGCCGCCCAGCGGGATGGTGGCCACCACCTGGGCGGACTTGGCGTCAATCACCGTGGCGGACTGGCCGCGGCCGTTAAATGAATAAAATTCCTTTTGCCCCGGTTCATAAATGGCCACGTCGGGATTGCCGCCGGTCGGCAGCTTGGAAAGGATTTGCAACGTCTTCAGGTCAACCACGGCGGCGCGATCCTCTTTGCCACAAGTGGCCATACCGCGTCCGAATTCCGGCGCGGGCACGAGGGCATGAACGCCGGGCGTGTTGGTGACTTCGCCGGCCACGGCATCCTTGGCCAGATCCACGACCACCACTTTCGTGCCGTGCGAAACGTAAAGCCGCTGCGCCGACGAATCCACATTCAGGCAGTCCCAGCCGGTGTCGCCGCCCACGGGAATCTCCTTGAGAAAATGATACGGTTCCGCCGCGTGAACCAGCGGCGCGAGCACGAGGGAAAACAACAGAGGCAACAAATTTTTTGGCATAAAATAAAAGCGGGGTTAGTCAGCCGCTTCCACCGCCGCCGGCTTGGGCCGGTGCAGCACCATGACGTTGCCGACGCGCATGACGAGGTGGCTGCCGGTCTTTTCCGCCAGCAGCGGCGCGAGGGTTTTCTTTTCCTCCTTGAACTCGACGAACTTGATCTTCACCAGTTCGTGCCGGTC
Organism: Limisphaerales bacterium; assembly: GCA_003151855.1. Classification (GTDB taxonomy): domain Bacteria; phylum Verrucomicrobiota; class Verrucomicrobiia; order Limisphaerales; family UBA11358; genus UBA11358. The sequence goes on from PLYV01000269.1 coordinate 20,190, forward strand.
CAGTTCTTCGGAAACGGTGCGGACAAACGCGTCGCTCAAGCCAGCCTTGCCGACCTTGAGGGAGGCGTCCATGAGTTGCGCCGCCGCCTTGAATTTGCGGATCTGGGAATTGGTCAATGGTTCGGGCATCGGACACAAAGAGTAAATCCTTTTGGCCAAAAAACCAGCGGCAAAGGGCGGCAGCGGACGGATCTCCCATTTAGCGCTCGCCGCACGCCGTGTTTCTGTTATGATTAGCGCAGTAGAAAAGACATCCATGACGCCAAAATTATTCACCGAACTCGGACTTTCGCCGGAACTGCTCAAGGCCATTGACAAGCTGGGTTACGAACAGGCCTCGCCCATTCAGGCGGCGGCCATCCCCGTGCTGATGACGGGCAAGGACATCGTCGGCCAGTCCATGACCGGCTCCGGCAAGACCGCCGCGTTCGGCGTGCCCGCCGTGGAAAAAGTGGATCCAAACGTGAAAGCCGTTCAGGTTTTGATTCTCTGCCCGACGCGCGAACTGGCGATTCAAGTTTCGGAGGAAATTCACAAGCTCGCGTTCTTCAAACGCGGCATCAACTGCCTGCCGATCTACGGCGGCCAATCTTACGAGCGCCAGTTTTTCGGCCTGAAACAGGGCGCGCAGATCGTCATCGGCACGCCGGGTCGCCTGATGGATCATATGCGGCGCGGGACCCTGCGCCTCGAAACGGTGAAGATGGTCATTCTCGACGAGGCGGACGTGATGCTGAACATGGGTTTCCGCGAGGACATCGAAACGATTCTCAAAGACGCGCCGAAGGAACGGCAGACGGTTTTCTTTTCCGCCACGATGCCGCGCCCGATTCGCGACCTCATCGAAAAATATTCGCACGCGCCGGAGAACGTGAAGATCGAACAGAAGGCGATGACGGTGCCGACGGTGGACCAGGTTTATTACGAGGTGGATCGCCGCTATAAAATGGATTTGCTCACGCGGTTGATTGACATTTACGACCTCAAGCTNNACACCAAGCGCATGGTGGACGATCTCGTGGATCATCTGGAAGCGGCCGGCTATCAGGCCGACCGGCTGCACGGCGACATGACGCAGGCGCAACGCGACCGCGTGATGAACAAGTTTCGCAAGTCCGGCCTGGAATTTCTCGTGGCGACGGACATCGCCGCGCGCGGCATTGACGTGGACGACGTGCAAGTCGTCTTCAACTACGACCTGCCGTATGACCCGGAAGATTACGTTCACCGCATCGGGCGCACGGGTCGCGCCGGCCGCAGCGGCCGCGCGATTTCGCTCGTGCCGTTCCGCGAATTGTTTCAGATCCGCAACATCGAGCGCTTCGCCAACGTCCGCATTCAGCGCGGAAAAATCCCGACGGAAAACGAAGTGGCCGAGGCGCGCGAAAATGTTTTCACCGACAAATTGAAAGCGCTGCTCGCCGGCGGCGAATTCATCAAACAAGATCGCCTGATCGAACGGCTGGCCGAAGAAGGTTTTGCCGTCAACGACATTGCCTCGGCCCTCATCCATCTTTTGCAAAGCGGCGAAGCCGCCAAGGCCGCACCGAAGACCGAGGACTACGACCGTCCGCCCCAACGCGAAGAACGTCCGGGCCGTTTCGATGACCGCGGCGACCGGGGTGGTTACGGTCGCGATGACCGCCGTCCGCCGGCACGCTTTGACGACCGCCGCGAGGAGCGCCCGCGCCGGTTTGAAGAACGCGCGCCGCGCGCCGCCGTCAAATTCGCCGACCCGAAAATTTCCAAGGCCGCGCCGTGGAAGGCCGTCACCGCGCCCGCCGCGAAACCAATTGCTCCCGCGCCGGCAAAAGCCGCCGTGCCGCCCCCGGTAAAAACGGTGGTTACGCCGCCGGAAATCAAGCCGCCGGTTGAAGCGAAAACTGAACCGGTGAAAACTTATTCCGACGAGGAAATCCTGGCCTCAGTGAAAGCCCCGGAGCCGAAGCCGGAATCAAAGTTGTTCGTCAAACCGAAGCCCGCTGCCGCGCCCGCGCCCAAGGCGAAAGTCAGCCGCGCCACGCCGGCCGGTCAGACGCGGTTGTGGATGAGCCTCGGCGAAACGCAGGGCGTCATGCCGATTGATGTCGTCAATGCTGTCGCCGGCGAAACCGGTTTGCCCGGCAAGGTCGTCGGCACCGTGGATGTGCGCGAGAAGCATCTCTTTGTGGATGTCGCGGAAGAACACGCCAACAGCATCATCGCCAAGCTGAACCGCGCGAGCATTAAGGGCCACAAAGTCAAAGTGAAGATCGCGTGATGGACGGCGAACTGCCAACCGAAGAACCCACCGCGCCCGCCGCGCCTGTCAGGCCGGTTGAGCGGCTGTTTCCATTCGTTTTGAAAACGCGCGGACTGCTCGTGGGCCGCGACACGTTGCGCGCGAACCGGGGCAAGTTGCATTTCGTTCTCATCACCACGGACATCGCCGAGGCCAGCCGCGAGGAAGTATTGAAAGATTTCACGCATTATCCCGTCGTGCAGCATTTCACCGGCGCGGAACTGGAAAAGTTTTTTAACGTCAAGGGAGCCAAGGCCGTCGGCTTCATCAAGTCCGGCCTCGCGCAATCCATCTACGCCGAATTGAAGGAACATCGGCTCAACAAGCCGCCGAATGTGCCCACGCCGCCCAAGCCGCCGGCGAAGAAATCAGCGCCTCCGATCACTCCTTCAGAAAATCCGTGAACAGTGGTTCCGGCGGTGTGGCAAAATCCCAGTCGCGTTCCCGCCAGTGAAATTGCAGCCGTCCCGCGTGCAACGCGTGCGTCGGCAAGATCAGTCTCGCCCGCTGTTCCTCCGTCAAACGACCTTCGACCAAGGCGAGATACAAATCGGAATCGCCGCCGTAAATCTTGTCGCCGACGATGGGATGGCCGAGGTGCGCGAGATGGATGCGAATCTGATGCTTGCGACCACTGCGCGGCAGGAGCCGCAAAAGCGAGAATGGGAGAGGAAAAGTTTTTAATTTTGAATTTTTAGTTTTTAATTCGGAATCGTCGCGCGAAAAACTCTTAATAAATCTTTTCTCCACGAAAAACTCCGTCTGCGCCGGCGTGCCGTCGGCGCGCACGCAATCCTTGATGGCCACGATGCTCGTTTCATCCTTGCCCAGCGGCGCGTCAATCATCCCCTGCTCCGCCGCGACGTGGCCGTGGACGATGGCGAGGTATTCCTTCTGGACGGCGCGCGACTCCCAGATTTTTCCCAACTCGCCCGCCGTGGCCAGATTTTTCGCGATGACCACAAGACCGGAAGTTTCGCGGTCGAGACGGTTCACCAAGCGCGGCTCGGAATCGGTCTTGAGATAAATCCGCGCCCGGCTGATGAGGCTGGAGTATTCATCGCCTTTCGTCGGATGGCAGACGAGGTCGGCGGGCTTGTGCACCACCAGCAAGTTGTCATCTTCGTGGATGACTTGAAACAACGGGTTCATTCGGAAGGAAGAATTATGAATTATGAATGATGAAACAATTTGCCCGGCGTTATGTTTCATCATTCATCATTCTGCCTTCATAATTCCCGGTTAGATTCCCCCAAACCGCCGGTTGCGCTTGGCGTATTCCTCCAGCGCCGCGAAGAACTGCGGCCGTTTGAAATCCGGCCAGAGCGTCGGCGTGATGACGAGTTCCGCGTAGGAAATCTGCCAGAGGAGAAAATTGCTCACGCGCATCTCGCCGCTCGTGCGGATGAGCAGATCGGGATCGGGCACATTGCGTGTCCAGAGATGGTCGGAGACGACTTTCTCCGTGATGTCGCCGGGTTCCAGTTTTCCAGCTTTCACCTTGTCCGAAATCTGCCGCATGGCCTCCACGATCTCGATGCGACTGCCGTAGCTCAACGCCATGATGAGCGTCAGGCCGTTGTTCTTGGAAAGCGTCTCGATGCTCTTACGCAAATGTTCCTGCACGTTGTCCGGCAGGCGATGAATCTGCCCAATGACTTCGAGCCGGACATTATTTTTGTTCAGGTCCTTCGTCTCGGTCTTGAGATAGTGGACGAGATATTTCATCAACGCGTCCACCTCGTCCTTCGGGCGGTTCCAGTTCTCCGCCGAAAATGCGTAGAGCGTTAGATACTTGATGCCGAGTTCGCCCGNNGCGCCGAATCCGCGCCGCGCCGGTGCCCTTCGATGCGCGGCAGGTGACGCGACTTCGCCCAACGCCCATTGCCGTCCATGATGACGGCGACATGCCGCGGGAGATTCGCGGTGGCTTCGGCGCTCAGGTTGGAAACGGCGGTGCTCATTCAATTCGACCGCGAAACGCGGCTTACACAAAAATCGTCTGCTCGCGGCCCGGTCCGACCGAGGCGATGAACAGGCGCGCGTTGCTCAATTCGGCAATCGCCTTCACGTATTCGCGCGCCTTCTTCGGGAGCTGCGAGAACTTCTTGCACTTGTCCGTCGGCGTGAGCCAGCCGGGGAATTCCACATACACCGGCGTGCATTCGGCCAGCACCTGCGCGTCGTTGGGCATGTAATCGTATTGCTTCTTGCCATGGCGATACGCGACGCAGACCTTGATGTTCTCCACCGTGTCGAGACCGTCGAGGTTGGTGACGGCAATTTCGTCAATGCCATTCACCATCGTGGCGTGGCGTGTGGCGACGGAATCAAACCAGCCGCAGCGGCGGGCGCGGCCGGTGGTCGCGCCGAACTCGCGGCCCATGCCATGCAGCAGATCGGAAATCTCTTGGTTCTCCGTCGGCAACGGCCCTTCGCCGACGCGGGTGGTGTAAGCCTTCATCACGCCGACGACGAGATCCATGCGGTGCGGCGGCACGCCGGAACCGGTGCAGGCGCCGCCCGCCGTGGTGTTCGACGAGGTGACGAACGGATAGGTGCCGTGGTCAATGTCCAGGAACGTGCCCTGCGCACCTTCGAACAACATGTCCGCGCCGTAGCGCATCTTGTCGTGCAGAAGAACGACGGTGTTTTGGACGAACGGCTTGAGATATTGGCCGGCCTTATTGTATTCCGCAAAAACGGACTTGAAGGAAAGCGGCTTGGCACCAAGCGATTTCAGCACGGCGTTATTTTCCTTGATGCGCGCTTCGAGCTTCACCTTGAGCTTCACGGGATCAATCAAATCATTCACGCGCAGACCAACGCGCGCGGCTTTGTCTCCATAAGCCGGGCCGATGCCGCGTTTGGTGGTGCCGATCTTGTTCTTGCCCTTGAGTGTCTCGCGCGCGCCGTCCAGCTCGCGGTGATACGGAAACACGACGTGCGCCGTCTCGCTCAGCACAAAATTCTTGGGCGTGACCGCGACGCCGTTTTTCTTGAGGCCTTCCATCTCGCTGACGAGGCCGATGGGATCGAGCACCACGCCGTTGCCGATGACGCACAACTTGCCCTTGCGCAGGATGCCAGACGGGATGAGGTGCAGCACCGTCTTCTTGCCATTGACGATGACCGTGTGGCCGGCGTTATTGCCGCCGGCGTAGCGCACGACGACCTCGGCCTGCTCGGTGAGCACGTCAATGATTTTGCCTTTACCTTCGTCGCCCCACTGGGCGCCAACGAGAATTGTGTTTGCCATAAATTGTTTTGCCAGCCGCGCCGCGTTGAACAATAAAAATCCCCGGACGTGAATCCGGGGCAAAGCGGCGGGGTCTTTGCGTGCAAAAGCTAGAGAAACACATCGAACGTGTCAATTCAACAACGCCAGCCAAAGTCTTTAATCCTAATCGTAATCTTAATCATAATCCTCCACCAAAACCGATTAAGATTACGATGAGGATTACGATTAAGACTTATTAAACATCTCCGCCGGGCGCGCGAAGGTTTCCGCCGGCACGCCGAGATAATGCTTCGTCAGCACGTCGCGATCCCACGGATTTTTTGTCCGGGAGATTTCCAATTTCTCCCGCAGCGACAGGTGCCACGAATACCACGGCGATTCCAGCGCGGTGTTGATGAGCGGAAAATCCGTGCCATAAACCTGCCGGCCCGCGAACTCCGGCTTCGTCAAAGCTTCCTTCAGGCAACCGGGTTTGTTCACGTTCGTCAGCGCGGAGATGTCCGTGAACAGATGGGGATACTCGCGCATCAGCCGCGCCAACCGGTCCGGCCCGCGCTCGCCGTGATAGTTGCCGCCGGACGCGATGTGTGCGGCGATGACCTTCACGCCCAGGCTCAACGGCAGCCGCAGTTTCTCCGGGTCGCCCAGATCCGCCGAGGCGCGCGAAAAAGATTTTTCCTCGCCGGTGTGGCTCAACAGCGGCAAGTTGAGTTCCACCATCTTCTTGTAAAACGGAATCAGCTTCGGATCGTCAGGATGGATGGCCATGATGTTGGGAATCCATTTCACCAGCACCGCGCCGTGCGCCTTGGCCCACTCCAGCCGTGCCAGCGCGTCCGGGCGATACGGATTCACCGAGCAGCCGAACAGCAGGTTCGTGTGCCGCGCACAAACGGCGGCCGCGAATTCATCCGGCACATAAACCTCGGTGCGGTTGGTGTCGAGGTTCCCCTGCCCGTCCACCACGCCGTCGAGCGCGAGGATGACGGCCCGGCTGACATACTTGCTTTGCGCCAGCGACGCGGAAATTTTATCGCCAATGATCAAATCACCTTTCGCCAGCACCTCCTTTTTGGTCACGCCGAAGCTGCGCAGATAAATGCCGAACCGCCAGTTGTTCAGCATCCGTGGCGAAACCCAGCAACCGCTCCCGCCGGCGCCGATGCCGGCGATGTGGCAGTGCATATCCACGATGCCGGCGGGGATGGGTTCGACCGGACGAAACGGCCGCGCGGTCAGCCCGGCGCAAAACAGGCCGAGCTTCAGAACGATGAAGGTGACGAGGAACTTGATTCTTTTCATGCCGCCACGTTAAGGCAAAGGCTCAACGGGCGTGAATTGATAAAATTGCGCGCGGCATCGAAAAAATGAATCACCCCTGGCCGGCGCGCCGGATTACGGATTGTAGCGCAGCCGGTAATAAGCCTGGGCCGGCGGGTTGTCGCCGAAGCTGTCAATGAATTGAAACGCCCCGTTGCCCGGCGCGTTGGTCGTCCAGAGATCGGACCAGTCGGTCAGGTTGATGGAACGCTGCACGGTGTAACCGTAATACGGGATGCCGGCAAAGTTCAGCGTGGCGGTATGGCCGCCACCAGCGAGGCTGGGAGCCTGTGCCATGCCGAAGATGGCGTTGGTGTTGACGGTGATGATGATGGTCGCGGTGTTGGTGCCGCCAAACCCGTCGGTGACGGTGTAGGTGAACCGGTCATCCACGGCATTGGTATTATAATACGACAGATTTCCTGAAAGACTGGACACGCTGATACCGTTGGTGCTGACGGCGGTGCCAACAAAAGTGACGGTGTCGCCATCCGCGTCCGTGGCGGCCGCGAGCAAGTTCGTGATGACAATGCGCAGGGAGGCGATGCCGGCATTGCGGGTGAAATTGGAGTTAACCGCGACGGGCGGATGATTGGTCACGGTCTGGGTCAGCGTCTGGGTGATGGCCGCATAATTGGCGTCACCGGAATAAATGGCCTGGATGACATTGGTCGAGCCGCGCGGCAATCCCATGGCCGCAATGCTGCCCGCGCTGCCGCTGCTAATCGTCACCGCGCCGCCAAGATTGACACCGTTGGTGGTGAACTGAATCGTGCCGGTGACATTCGCCGGCAAAATGGTGTTGGCGGTGAACGACACGCTGTCCTGGTAGCCGGCCGGATTGGCGCTGGAAGCCAGGTTGAACGTGGGCGTGGCGGCGGCGCTCGTAGTGCCGCTGGTGGGCGAACCGAAACTGGTGGGCGTTCCGCCGCCATTTTGCGCCGCGACTTCAAACGTGTAGGTCGAGCTGGCGTTCAAGCCCGTCACCGTCTTGGTGCCCCAGGCTGACGCCGTTTGAAAAATGGCGGATGCGCCCAGCGTGCCGTCGGCCTGCACATACTCGTTCTGCGACGTTTCATGGATGGCGTAAGCGGTCGTGGACGGATTGCCATCGCCGCTGCCGATCACCACATCCAGGCTGCTGCTGCTGGGAGTGTTCACCGTCGGGGCGGCGGGCGTATTGGCCAGCGTCCAGAAATTAAGTTCCGAGGACAAAGTCGTGCCGACGGAGTTGATGGCGTAGGCTTTGAAATAATAATGGCCGTTGGCGCTCAAAGTCGGCGTGAGCGTGAACGCGCCGGTCGTGCCGGAAACCATCGTCTTGTTGTCGCTGATGGTGACGCCGCCGCTGGTCTTGTAAACGAAGCCACGGTCAGTGACAGTCGCGCCGCCGTCGGAGGTGACGTTGCCATTCAAAGTCGCCGCCGTGGTGCCGATGGCCGTGGCGGCGGAGGCGGTGACGGTCGGGGGGCTAACCGGTGCCAATGCCACGCCACGCCATGTTTTGTTAGAACCAGCACTGGCTATGGCGGTCGGTGTCCCGCTCAATGTGCCATTAAATCCTGAACTGTCCGTCAAGGAATAGAGTGAATTGTTCGCGGCTGAACCCGAAGTCGCAAACAGAGTCACCGTCGTTCCACTTTGAATGGCCGTCAAACCGGCGGCAGTTGCCAGAGTGGCTGATCCTTTTGCCACCCAAGTTGACCCGCTCCAGCAGTATTTATAAATTGCTGCTCCCGCCGCATTACCATTGTCATCGCAATAGTAAATGGTATCAGCCCCCGACCCGGAAGAATTGACGTGAAACATGACATATTGCATCGGCGATAAAGTGCTTCCAGATAATCCCGATAGTTGTGTGAGTGTTTGCGAACCAGTCGTGGGAGTTCCAGAACCCACCGTTAAAACACCTCTCGTTGAAGAACCGGAGGTGGACGATATGTAAAGCTGTCCAAAATATATTGATACATCTCTTCCGTTTTTTAGAGTGCCTGAAGTGCCGGCAATTGCAGTTGAAGTCGTGCTGCCTTTTGTCAAATAGCGGACACATATATTTCCGCCACCCGTTCCGCTACCGTCGCCAGAAATCCAAATGCTGTTTCCATCCGTGCTGCACGCGCTGCGCATATTACCAGAATCGAAAGCATCATTCGCCGTCGTGGTCGTATCAACGGTTCCGTCATACTTTACAATGCCGACACAACGCGGATATGTTGCCGAGCGTGAACTGGCAATGCTTGCCGTTCCCGGCACAGCGGCATAACCAGGAACCATTAAATACCCGCCATCAATTGATCTCGTCATCATGCCGTCAGAAGAAGCCGAGCCACTGTCCGAGATTGGATTGAGGAGCGGAGAACTTCCCGTCGCCGTCGGCAGCGCGATCGATTGCACCAATGTGCCAGATGCCGTCAATTCATCAATGAACAAAGGAGCGGATGTGCCGGATAAAGATGTTGATCCATCGCCTGCTCGCCAGACCACGACGTTTCCCGGCGTGAACGCCGCCGCCCGCAGCCCGGCGGGAACCTGCCCCAGCCAAACCACGACGGCCAACACGATTAGCATGGATGACTTTTTAATCAGGATCGGAACAGATGTTTTCATGTTCAATTCAGAGTTGGCGAGGTTCCCCAAAACCAAGCCGACTTTAACAGGCCGCGCCACAGTTACAATATGAGAATTGTCATAGTCAGGCTACAGCCATACGTTGGACGCGTGGCCTCGCCCCCGTCCGCCGCCGCAATTTTACCCTTTCGTTTTCCACGCCGCCGACTAGCCTGCCGCCATGCGCGAAGCCTCCTTGAATTTCCTAAAAACCCTCGTCAACACGCCCAGCCCCACCGGCCACGAAACCCGCGGCCAGCGCGTCTGGCTGGATTACGCCAAGAAATTTGCCGATGAAACCTTTTCCGATGCCTACGGCAACTGCGTCGCGGTGCTGAACAAGGGTGGCGGCCCGCGGATCATGCTCGCCGCGCACGCGGACGAAATCGCGATGGTGGTGAACTACATTGATGACAACGGATTCATCTACGTCCGCCGCATGGGCGGCATTGATGCGGCCATCACCAAGGCGCAACGCATCGTCATCCACACGCGCAATGGCGCGGTCAAGGGCGTCGTCGGCAACGTCGCGCCGCACCTGACCAGGCAGGACGGCGAACCGAAGCTGCCGAAGATTCACGACATCTTCATTGATATCGGCGTGAGCAGCCGCAAGGACGCGGAGAAGATTGTCCGCGTCGGCGACCCGATCACGCTGGCGGATGAGTTCGACATCCTGCGCGGCGACCTGGCGGTGGGACGGGCGTTCGACAACCGCATCGGGACGTTCGCCGTGGCCGAGGCGCTGCGGTTGCTGGCGGAATCCAAGGTGAAATTGAACTGCGAAATCTGCGCCGTCTCCAACGTGCAGGAGGAGGTCGGCCTGCTGGGTGCGCGGCAGATCGCGTATTCGCTCAAGCCGGACATCGCGCTGGTGGTGGACGTGACGCACGCGACGGATTATCCGACCGTCAGCAAGACGCAGCACGGCGACATCAAGGTGGGCAGCGGTCCGGCGCTCACGCACGGCGGTTGCAATCATCCTGAAGTGGTGAAGCGGCTGGAGGAAGTCGCGGCGAAGAAAAAAATCCCGCTCCAGCACGAGGCGATGTCCGCCACCAGCGGCACGGACACCGACGTCATCTTCTGGACGCGCGGCGGCATCGCGAGCGCGCTCATCAGCCTGCCAAACCGCTACATGCACTCGCCCGTCGAGGTCGTGAGCCTGAAAGACCTGGAGTTGATCCCGCAGTTGATGGCGGCTTTTGTGCAGTCGCTGAAGCGCGGGGAAAAGTTCAAGGTGAAGATTTGACCGGAAAACATTTCAACATGGCGAGGGCTGCGCAGTTGAACCACGCGGTAAAATAATTCGCGGGCTGGCGACATGGTCCCGTCAAAGTTTGCTTGGGCGTTCGGCGGAACAAAATTCGTCAGGAGGAAAACCCACATCGTCAGATGGGTGCTCGACGGCATAGCCTGGCAGCCGTAGTTGATCTGGTGGCTGGCGGCTGAAAATTTCCCCGGGCCGCGCGAGCAGCTTGATTGGCGGATGGCGCGAGCCTCAATCATGGCGTCATCCTTGAGAGTTTCCCATCGCTGAAATGTCCATTACACTTGGCGGCCCGGCATGAATGATCCGCGCGTTGAAGAAATCCGCCAGCTCCTGCCCCAAGCCANNTGTTGCCCGACTGGGTGCGGCTCGGGGGCCGGATGGTCCGGCTGTTGCGCGACCAACATCATCCGCAGACGCACGAGAAACTCCTCGCCCGCATCCATGAGCAGGTCATCGCCTCGGTGCGGCTGCGCGAGGAGCGGAAAGCGCATGTGCCGAAAGTTTCCTATCCGCCGGAACTCCCCATCACGGCGCGGAAAGACGACATCGTCGCTGCCATTCGTGCGAATCAAGTCGTCGTCATTGCGGGCGAAACCGGTTCCGGCAAGA